>DASWFT010000436.1:0-3482 GCA_036394075.1 Streptosporangiaceae bacterium | reverse complement strand
TTATCCCGACAGGCGACAGTCACGAGAGTGCGTCATCCCAGGTCACAGGCCCATCACGCGTGCAAAGGAGCGGGCTTCGGAATAACCCGAGAATCGGAGTAATACCAGTAGGTATTGGCCGGCTTGCTGTGGCCGAGCAGGGTGGACAGCACAGGCAGCCGGGCCTGCACGTCCACGCCGTCCCGGTACCAGGCCAGCAGCGTGTTCACCGCCAGCGAGTGGCGGAAGCCGTGCAGGCAGGGCCGGCATGCCTGCGAGCGGGGCTGCAAGCCGGCCTGGCGGACCAGCCGGGCGAAGACGTAGTGGATGTTCTGGCTGATCAGCCGGGTCCCGGCAGTGGACACCAGCAGGCTCGGCGTCCTGGGGTCGGGAAAGCGCTGATCGCGGAGCTGCCCATACTCGGCGAGGGCGTCGAGCGTGCTCGGGTGCAGCGGGATCTGCCTGCTTTTCGCGAACTTGCTGTCCCGGATCGTCACGATCCCCTCGGCGGCGTCCAGGTCGGTCCGGTCCAGGCGGATCGCCTCTCCGAGCCGCATCCCGGTCGCCGCCAGCAGGCCGATCAGGGTCTTGTGCGTGGCGGCGTGCAGGGCGGGGCGCAGCGAGGCCGTGGCGGCCATCAGGGCGCTGACTTCTGCCTCGCAGTACAGGTAGGGCACGGCCCGGCGGTTGCGGCAGGCCAGCAGGCCCACCGGGGGGACCTCGGTGGCCGGATCGAGCGCTTGCAGGTGGCGAGCGAAGCCGCGAACCACCCGCAGCCGGGCCGCGTGCCAGGACGGCAGGGTGTCTTCGGGCAGGGTGGCCCAGGCCAGGGCCAGCCCGGTAGTGACGGTGACCGCGCCGGCTGCCTCCATGAAGGAGGCAAAATCGTCCAGCAGCCAGCCGTGGTCTTCCAGCTTGTATCCCAGCGCCCGGCGCACGGCCAGGTAGTCGTCGATGGCCTGGCGGATGCCGGTCATGCCGCACCTCCCGGCCACGGCCGGGCCAGGCCGCGCAGCGCCGCCCGGTCAACCTTCGCGTAGATGGCGGTGGTCTGCAGCCGGACATGGCGCAGCACCTGCCCGACCTCGGTCAGGGATCCGCCGCCGGCCAGCATGGCGGTGGCCGCGCTGTGCCGCAGCCGGTGGGCTCCCGCCCGGGGCAGCCCCGCCCGCGCGCAGGCCCGGTAGACCACCGTCGTCACGCCCGAGACGGTCAGCCCCGTGATCGGCGCGTTCAGGCGCAGGAACACCGTGCGGCACTGCACGCGGGGACGGCCGCCGTGCAGGTAGGCGACCAGGGCCTCCCCGACGTCCGCCGGCAGCGGGAGCCGCTCCCGGCGGCTGCCCTTGCCATGAACCGAGATTTCCCCGGCCCGCCAGTCCAGGTCGTCCAGCTCGAGGGCGGCCACCTCGCCAGCCCGCAGGCCCAGCCGGGCCAGCAGGGCCAGGATCGCCCGGTCCCGCCGGCCGTCCAGCGTGGCCGCGTCACAGCTGGCCAGCAATGCCGCCACCGTCTGCGGGCTCAGCGCCCGCGGCAGGCTGCCCGCCCCCCAGTGCGCCACCGCCGGCACCGCGGAGGCGAGCTGGCACCGGGTATGGCCGGCCAGGAACAAGTACCCGAGCACCGATCGCAGGGCGGTGACCAGGAACTTGGCCGAGCCGGGAGGGCGGCCCCGGCACTGGGCCACCACGTAGTCCGTCACCGCGGACGCCGGCAGCTCGCTCAGCTCCAGCCCGTCCGGCTGCCCGCACGCCGCCAGGAACTCCCGCGCCAGCCGGGCGTACCGGCGCACCACGTCCGCCGTCAGGGCCCGCTCGGTGACCAGGTAGCGGCGATACTCCTCCACCATCAGGTCCAGCGCGCTACTGCCAGCCGCCGGCTCCGCCGGGACAGCTGCCACGCCAGCGCGGCGCAGGTAGCCGATCAGCGGCGTCACCGCCCGGATGGAAAGCGCATGGTGATACCCCTCCCGGCGGCGGGCCTGAAGGAACTCCTCCAGCCGGGCAACACTCAGCTGGCCGGCCGGCAGGCCCTGACCGTCCATCCACCGGCTCACGTGGGCCAGGGTGCGCAGATTCCGATTCGCCGGCTCCACCGCATACCCCTGGGCGGCCAGGTCAGCCCGGAACCCCTCCGCATACATCGCCAGCGGACCCGTCACCCGGACCCCACACGCAGTGCTCATCGTTGCCTCCTCCCCGGGTCCATCCCGGTTCCAGAAGCATCGACCGGCAACGATTATGCGGCCAACCACACCTCACAGGACCGCCCCGACCCGGCGACCAGGCACCACTAGCCAGGCACTCCGGACATAATCCTGGCGGGGACGTAATGGTGCAACGGGCATGAGATCGCCCGCCGCGCCGCGCTGGCCGAGGGCATCGCGGTGACGCCGCTGGCCAACGGGTTCGCGGCGACCTCTGACCCGGCCCGGCTGCAGGAGCTGTGCGACATGATCCAGGCCGGCACGCTGCGGGTGTTCTTCGAGTACTGGATGAGCCGCCTGCCGCTGCCGCTTTCGGCCGCCGACCGCGACCACGGCTGCTGGTGGCAGCTGTCGATGCGGCAGATCGAGGTCTCCCGCACCCTGGTCTTCGACGACCCCCGCCGGGTCCGGACCGTCTTCGAGGAACTGCTGGCCGGCAACATGAACCTGGGCCGTCCCGAGCATGCCGAGATCATCTTCGCCGCCAAGGTCACCCGCAAGACCCCGGGGACCTTCTCCACAAGGCTGCTGAACCGCGGCGACCAGGTCACCCTCAACCTGTCCTTCAAGCATTCCCGCATCAAGATCTACCTGAAGGAAGACCGCGCCCTGCGGATCGAGACCGTCATCAACGACCCCGGCGACCTGGGCTGCAAGCGGAGCCTGGAGCACCTGGAGGAACTGTCCGCCAAAGCGCGTGCATGCAACGCCCGCCTGATGGATGCTGTAATTGCCGGCCAGGGCAGCGGCATCCTCGCGAATCCAGTCATCGAGCGGATCGCGCACCCCACCTCCGATGAGGCGGGGCGGAGGGTCCCGGCCATGCGCTTCGCGGACCCCCGGGTGCAGGCCCTGGCCGGTTGCCTGGCGGTCTGGGACTTCGCCGTCAACGGCATCACCAATCAGCGCCTTCGTGCTTGGATGACCGGACTGCGCGGCGGCCCCTACAGCATGAACCAGGCCTCCTACGACCTGGCCCGGCTGCGCCGCAACGGGCTCATCGAGCGGATCGCCCGCAGCAACACCTACCGGCTGACGGCCGACGGGCTCACCTTCGCCCTGGTCTACAGCCGCGTCCACGACCAGGTCCTCTACCCCCTGACCGCGCACGACCAGCCGATCGCAGCCCCCGCCCCGATCCGCGCTGCCTGGCGTGCGATCACCCGGCATATCGACAGCACCATCGCCGCCGCCCACCTCGGACGCGCGGCCTGAACCCCTGCCCCGCCGACCTCCGGCCAGCACCGGCTCAAAACTCAAGACAACCGTCAAAGTCCGGGCGCCCCAGCAAACCTAG
>DASWFT010000435.1:0-1544 GCA_036394075.1 Streptosporangiaceae bacterium | reverse complement strand
TCGTTGGCGATGGTGTTGAAGCAGTGCGGGCAGGACGCCACGATCGTCTTCACGCCGGCGTCGTTGAGGGTGGCGATGTTCTGCTGGGCGAGCATGGAGTACACGAACTCGTTGCCGATGCGCCGGGCCGGGTCGCCGGTGCAGGTCTCGGCCGGGCCGAGCACCGCGAAGCGCACCCCCGCCGCGTGCAGCAAGGTGGCGATGGCCTGGGTGGTCTTCTTGGCCCGGTCCTCCAGGGCACCCGCGCAGCCGACCCAGAACAGGTACTCCACATCGCCGCCGATCGTCCCGTCGACGACCGGCACCTCGAAGCCGAGCCCGCCGGCCCAGTCGAGCCGGCTGGCCTCGGCCATGCCCCACGGGTTGCCCTTGGCCTCCAGGTTCTTCAGCATCGACGACGCCTCGACCGGGAAACTTGACTCGATCAGCACCTGGTGACGGCGCATGTCCGTAATGTGGTCGATGTGCTCGATATCCACCGGGCACTCCTGCACGCACGCCCCGCAGTTGGTGCACGCCCACAGCACCTCCGGGTCGATCACCCCGCCCGCCGCCGCGTCACCCACCAGCGGCCTTGCCGCTTCCTTCTGCACATGATCAGGCAGCGCGGCCCGCTCCTCGTCGGAGCCGGCCAGCAGCCAGGGGGCCTTGGCCAGCGCGTGATCCCGCAGGTCCATGATCAGCATCTTCGGGGACAGCGGCTTGCCGGTCGCCCACGCCGGGCACTGCGACTGGCACCGCCCGCACTCGGTGCAGGTCGCCATGTCCAGCAGGCCCTTCCAGGTGAAATCCTCGATCTTCCCCCGCCCGAACACGTCCGCATCCGGGTCCGCCTCCTCAAAATCCAGCACCACCCCGCCGCTGCGCATCGGCTGCAGCCCGCCGAGCCCATCCGGGCGGCGGGAGAACAGCACATTCACCGGCGCCAGCGCAATATGCAGATGCTTGGAATAGGTCACGAACACCCCGAACGCCAGGATCACCGCGATCTGGGCCAGGACGAAAACGGTCTCCAGCACCTTATTGGCAGCCAGGCCAAGCGGAGCCAGCCAGTGCCCGGCGACCTGCGACGCGAACGCGCCATGCGGATACGGGAACACCCCGGTGTTGATCTGCGCGCCGCGGTACACCAGCAGGGTCGCGACGACCAGGAAAATCCCCAGCAGCACCAGCCACGCCGCCCCGGTGTGCGACCCCGCGAACCGGGACGCCCGGCCCTCCCGCCCCGGGTCCTCACGCAACCTGATCACCGCGAACGTGACGATCCCGGCCAGCACCCCGGCCGCGAACAGATCCTCGGCGAAGCCGGCCACCACCCAGTGGCCAATCACCGGGATCGCGAACCTCCGGCTGAACAAATCCCCGTACACCTCGATGATGGTCAAGACCAGCACAATGAAACCCCAGAACGTCAGCGCATGCGCCACGCCCGGCACCGACCACTGGAGCAGCTTGCGCTGGCCGATGACCTCGGCCGCCTGGATGCCGACATCCCGGGCCGGATGCGCACGCACCGCCGCGACCCGCTCCGGCGCCGGCTGGCC
>DASWFT010000434.1:0-23839 GCA_036394075.1 Streptosporangiaceae bacterium | reverse complement strand
TACATGACAACCAGCAGCATGGTGGCCCCGTCTTCCGTTTGCCACGCTAGGTTCGCGGGGACCGTGCGTCAATCAGAGGCTCCGCTCTGCGGGAGACGGTCGCGGATTTCGTGCGTCGGCTCGAACGGTTCGAGGAACGGCGCCCGGCTCACGGCCCGAATGAGCGGGTGGCTCAGGTCAGGACGGCGCCGCCGGCCACGTCCAGGATGACGCCCGTGATCCAGGCCGCGTCATCCGAGACGAGATACAGCGCCGCGCGGGCCACATCCTCGGGCGTGCCGAGACGCCGCAGCGGGTGCATGCCGACGAGTTCCTCCTGCTGCGCGGGCGGAATCAGCCGCTTGTTGCGCTCGGTGAGGATCGTCTCGGGAGCGATGCAGTTGACCCGTATGCCATAGGGGCCGGCCTGCGCGGCCAGGTCCTGGGTGAGCATCTGGATGCCCGCCTTCGCGGCGGCGTACGGGACCGGTGAGGCTGGGTGGGGCCGTCGGGCCGCGGCCGACGAGATGGTGACGATGCTCCCGGCCTTCCGCTCCTTCATCCCGGGCAGGAAGCTCTTAATGGTCAGGAACGTGGCCGTGAGATTGCTGTCAATCGCCGCGCGCCAGTCATCCTCGCTTATCTGCTCGACCGGCCCGGGCCGGGTGGGGTTACCGCCGGCGTTCGCGACGAGCACGTCGACCGGCCCGAGTTCCTGCTCGATCTGGCGGCGCATGGCCTCGATGTCGGCGAACTTGGTGACATCGGCGGCGAATTGCATCGCGCGGCCGCCGGCCCGCTCGATGTCGGCGGTGACGGCGGACATCGCCGCGGTATCCCGGCCGTGGACGACCACCTTCGCGCCCTCGCGCGCGAAGAGCGTGGCGATTGCCGCACCGATGCCGTGCGAACTGCCGGTAACCAGCGCCACGGTGTCCTTGAGCCTGCTCATGCTCGTCCTCCCACTCGCCTCCGGGGCCCCGCCCGCCTCCCCATTCCCTTCACTACCCCTCCGGCTCGTTCATGCTTCCTCCTTGGGCATCATGGGTTCGGGCGGCATGCGGGGTGTCCTTGACCGACTGTATCTTATCGTTCGGTATCTAAGGTTTCGATATCGAATTATTCGAAGACTATGGTTTGCTTCGCGCGGAACCGCGTTCGGACAATACTGGTCGCCATGAGCCTTCAGGCAGCACCCGGCGAGCCGGCGGGGGTTGTCTTTCCCGCCTCAGCGGACGGGCGCAGGAGCACGTCAGCGCTGGGCCGGGCGGTGGTCGCTGATGCGCTGCGTCAGGTCGACCCGGTGGGCGCGTTCGGTGCGGAGCAAGAATCGAACTGGCGCACGGGCTACCTGGTGCATTTTCGCCGGCTCGTCGAAGCCGGGCTGACGTCGAAGAAGGCCGCGCTGGCCGTCGCCACCGAGGGGCTGGAGTCGTTGCACCGGCGGATGCGGGTCGTGCCTGCGGGCGGCACGGAGACCGGGCTCGATACCTTGCTGTCAGCACCGGCGCGGCGGTCCTTGGGCACGATCACGGTGCCGGGCACCGGTGCGGCCGAGAGTGAGCTTTCGCTGCCCTACCACGGCGAGCGGCTGCGTGGCAGCGCGCTGCTGAGCAGGCTGGACGCGTGGGTGGCCGGCGGCGTCGTCGAGCCGTCATGCGCGGATGCCGTCCGGACGGTCGCGGCGCATCCGGAGTGGCTCCGGCTGGCTGACCGAACGGTCGTCGTGCTCGGGGCGGGCTCCGAGGTGGGTCCGCTGCCCACGCTGCTGAGCTGGGGCGCCCGGGTAATCGGCGTTGACCTGCCCAGTCCCGCGATCTGGGAGCGTGTACTGGACACGGCGCGGCGCAGCGGGGGGACGCTGCTCGTCCCGGTCGCCCGGGACGCCGATGAGCAGACCGCCCAGCCCGGGGCAGGCGACGAGGGCACCGCGCGATGCGCCGGACTCGACCTGACCACCGATGTCCCCGCGGTCGCCGACTGGCTCGCGACCGTTGATGGCCCGCTGGTGCTGGGCAACTACGTCTACGCCGATGGTGCGGCCAATGTGCGCCTCGCCGCCGCCGTCGACGCGCTCACCGTGCGCCTGCAGGCTGCGCGCGACGACGTCGCGCTCGCGTTCCTCGCCACGCCGACCGACGTGTTCGCGGTCCCGGCCGATGCGGTCGCGCAGTCCGTTCACGCCTACGCGACCCGGTCGCGAGCGGCGAAGCTGGCCGGCGGGCCGCTGCGGACGCTGTCCGGCGGACGGCTGCTCAGCCGCGCCTACCCGCCCGGCGCTGATCCCGGCATCAACGACAGCCTGGTGGCGCAGCAGGGCCCGAACTATGCGCTCGCGAAGCGGCTGCACCGCTGGCGCGCCATGGTCGCCCGTGAAGGCGGCGCGACTGTGTCGATGAACGTCGCCCCGCCCACGCGGACCCGGTCGGTCGTCAAGAACCGGGCGCTGGCGGCGGCGTACTCCGGCGCGCACCGGTTCGGCGTCGAGGTCTTCGAACCTGCCACCTGCAAGGTGCTCATGGCCGCATTGCTCGTCCATGACCTGCACACCGGCGGTGGCCCGGCGCACGCGCATCCCTGGCAGTCCGAGGCCCACGCGGCCGCGCATGGCGGGCTGTGGCGCATCGCGTACGCCCCGCGCAGCGCGCTCGGCCTCGCGGCGCTGCTCGGCTTCGCCGCGGCGAAGTCATGATGCACCGCCCGTCCCGGGTCTCAGCTCAGCTTCCAGCGAGCTCTTCGGCCGAAGTCCGGCCGGCTTCTGCCGTGCGGCGCAGGAAGCCGGCCAGGAGCTCCAGTTCGCCGTCCTCATACTCGGCGCAGATCCGGTCCATCGCCTCGTTCATCCCCGCATAGAGGCGGAGCACCACCGCGTTCCGGCCGGGCGCCAGCCGGACGACCACACCGCGGCGGTCGGCGGGATCGCGCTCGCGGGCGATCCAGCCGCCGCGTTCGAGCCGGTCGAGGATGCCGGTCATGGTGGCCGGGTGAAGCCCGGCGCGCCGCGCCAGTGCGCTCGGGCTGAGCGGGCCGTAGCGGCTAATGAGATCGAGGCAATCCAGATCGCCGCCCTTGAGGTCGATGTGCCCGCTGACGTGGTGATTGAGCAGGGAGAGCTGGATGCTCAGGTCCCGCAGTGACTCCCTGACCGCGCGGTTCAGCCGTCTGCGCTGCCGTGCCGCACCGGGGTCAGCAGATGATACCGATTCCATATGATATGCTCTCCGTATTATATGAAATTCAGAATCTAATCTACCTCAGCCGGCACGGAAAGGTGAACACCATGAAACTCACAGTCTTCGGCGCAACGGGCGCTACCGGGACAAGCCTCGTCACCCAAGCGCTGGCGGCCGGGCATGAGGTCACAGCGGTCGTCCGCGACCCGGCCCGGCTGGCGGTCCCGGAATCCCCGCGGCTGCGGATCGTCACCGCCGACGTCATGGACCCGGCCGCGATCGGCCCGGCCGTGGCAGGCGCGGACGCCGTACTGTCCGCGCTGGGCCCGCGCGGTAACGGCCCCACGACGGTGAGCCAGGACAGCGTCCGCAGCATCATCCAGGCGATTCAGAAAACCGGTGCCCGCAGGCTTCTCACCATCAGTGGCACCGTCGTGACCGACGTAGGCGAGGGACCCCTCATGCGCTTTGTGCTCAAGCCCCTGGTGCGGCGCACCGCTCTCCGCCATGTCTGCGCCGACATGCGCAGCGCCGAGGACGAGGTCCACAAGAGCAACCTGGCCTGGACGATCATGCGCCCGCCCAGGCTGACCGACAAGCCAGCCACGGGAACCTACCGCACCGCGATCGATCGCAACCTGCCACGGGCATACACGATCTCCCGTGCCGACGTCGCCGCCTGCATGCTCACGGTGCTCGACGACCCGACGACCGTGCACAAGCATGTATTCGCCGCCAATTGACCCCTGCGATCGGAATCGCTGCCGGGACGGCCTTTCGGTGAAAGGCCGTCCCGGCGTCTAGCATCACGATCTCTTCACCGTCACGCCATGTGCCCTTTGGCGGCAGTGAGCTAGCAAGCAGTTTCCCCGGGGGCGACACTGGGTAGTGGTGCCGCCTGTATGTTTTGCCGGGAGCCGGCCGCGGCCCGCCAGGTAGGGGTAGCCATGTCCGACTGGTTCGAGACGCAGATCGTGGGTACCGGCCGTCTGCCGCTGTTCTGCTTCTTCGTGGCGTTCGTGGCCGGATTCGGTTCCATCCGCCTGTCGGCGCGCCTCATCCGCGCCAAGGTCCGCTGGTGGCCGGGCAACGTCGTCGCGGGCGCGGTGCATGTTCACCACATGGTCTTCGGCGTGGTGTTCATGGGAGTCGGCGGCGTCGCCGAGCTGGCCGCGCCGCTGCACTCGCTGGCCTGGCGATCTGGGCCGGCCGCCTTGTTCGGGCTCGGCACCGCGCTGGTGCTCGACGAGTTCGCGCTGATACTCCACCTGCGCGACGTGTACTGGTGCAACGAGGGACGGCTGTCGATCGACGCCGTGTTCGTCGCCGCCGGAGTGACCGCCCTGCTGCTGATCGGGGTCAGCCCGGTCGGGGGGGTGAAGAGCGTGGCCAACTACCAGCGGCTGCCTGAAGACCCTGGCGCGGTCGTCACGCTCACCCTGATCGTGGTGCTGCTGTTCGTGCTCGCCGCGATCACGCTGCTGAAGGGCAAGGTCTGGACCGGGTTGTTCGGCGTGTTCCTGCCGCCGCTTTTCATCGCCGGCGCCATCCGCCTGGCCCGGCCCGGATCGCCGTGGGCCCGCTGGCGCTACCGGGAACGGCCCGGGAAGCTCGCCAAGGCCGACCGGCGGGAACAACGCCTCCGCCTGCCGGTGATCCGGACGAAAATCCGTATCCAGGACCTGCTCACTGGCCCGCACGACCAGCCTGTGATGGTGCGTGAGCGCCCGGTCCGGCCCGGACGCGAGCCGGCCATCACGGTCCGGAAAGCCGGCGCGTCCGATGAGCCGTTCGATGACATCCCCTGACCGCACCATTGGTTAACCGGGAAGGCGGACACCGATCGTGACAGCGCCCAGCCAGGCACCCGTTCAGCGGCCGGTTCATCGCAGGATCGCCGAGGAACTCGGCGTTCGTGAAGGCCAGGTGACGGCGGCCGTCGAGTTGCTCGACGGCGGGGCGACCGTGCCATTCATCGCCCGTTACCGCAAGGAGGCGACCGGCACCCTCGACGACGCGCAGCTCCGCACGCTCGAAGAGCGGCTCCGCTACTTGCGCGAGCTGGACGAACGGCGCGGCGCGATCCTGGAGTCGATCCGCTCCCAGGGCAAGCTTGACGAGGCGCTCGCGGCCCGCGTCATGGCCGCCGACTCGAAGGCGCGCCTGGAGGACATCTACCTGCCCTACAAGCCGAAGCGCCGGACGAAGGCGCAGATCGCACGCGAGGCGGGGCTTGAGCCGCTAGCCGATCAGATACTTGCCGAACCCGGGCATGATCCGCAGGTGCTGGCCGGTGCCTACGTGAACGCGGAGAAGGGCGTGCCGGACGAGGCCGCCGCCCTTGACGGGGCGCGGTCCATCCTCGTCGAGCGCTTCGGTGAGGATGCCGACCTGATCGGCGCGCTGCGGGAGCGGATGTGGTCGCGGGGCCGCCTGGTCTCCCGGGTGCGCGAGGGCAAGCAGGAGGCCGGAGCCAAGTTCGCGGATTACTTCGAGTTCGCCGAGCCCTTCACCAGGCTGCCCTCGCACCGCATCCTGGCGATGTTCCGCGGCGAACGGGAGGAGATCCTCGATCTCGACCTGGACCCGGAGGACGTGCCGGTCGGCGAGCGCGGCGACTACGAGTCGCTGATCGCGGGGCATTTCGGCGTCACCGACCGGGGGCGGCCGGCCGACCACTGGCTCGCCGAGACGGTCCGCCGGGCCTGGCGGACCCGCATCCTTGTCCATCTCAGCGTCGACCTGCGGATGCGGCTGTGGCAACGGGCCGAGGACGAGGCGGTCGCCGTGTTCGCCGCGAACCTGCGCGACCTGCTGCTCGCCGCGCCCGCGGGGGCCAGGCCGACGATGGGCCTGGACCCCGGTTTCCGCACCGGCGTCAAGGTGGCGGTCGCGGACGCCACCGGCAAGCCGGTCGCGACGGCGACGATCTACCCGCACGAGCTGAAGCGGCGCGCCGCTGGCGGACCCGGGCCATCAGGATCCGCGGGTCCCGGCCGGGGCTGGGAGGAATCGATGGCGATCCTCGCCCGGCTCGCCGCGGCCCATCACGTCGAGCTGATCGCCATCGGCAACGGCACTGCTTCGCGGGAGACGGACAGGCTCGCCGGGGATCTGATCAAGGCACATCCGGAGCTGAAGCTCACCAAGGTCGTGGTCTCCGAGGCGGGCGCGTCCGTGTACTCGGCTTCCGCCTACGGCTCACGCGAACTGCCCGACATGGACGTGTCGCTGCGTGGCGCGGTGTCGATCGCGCGCCGGCTCCAGGATCCGCTGGCCGAGCTGGTCAAGATCGACCCCAAGTCCATCGGAGTCGGCCAGTACCAGCACGATCTGTCCGAGGGCAAGCTGCCGCGCTCGCTGAACGCCGTGGTCGAGGACTGCGTGAATGCCGTTGGCGTGGACGTCAACACGGCTTCCCCGCCGCTGCTGGCCCGGGTATCCGGGATCAGCGAGGGGCTCGCCAGCACCATCGTGGCGCACCGGGACGCGGCTGGGCCGTTCCGCAGCCGCAAGGCTCTCAAGGACGTCCCCCGGCTAGGGGCCAAGGCGTTCGAGCAGTGCGCCGGATTCCTGCGCATCCAGGGTGGCGACGATCCGCTCGACGCCTCCAGCGTGCATCCCGAGGCCTACCCGGTGGTGGTGCGCATCCTGAAGAAGGCAGCGCTCACCGTGCCCGAACTGATCGGCAACACAACGATGCTGCGCTCGCTGCGGCCACAGGACCTCACCGACGACCGTTTCGGACTGCCAACGGTCACGGACATCCTCAAGGAGCTCGAGAAGCCGGGCCGTGACCCGCGTCCCGCCTTCACGACCGCGGCCTTCGCCGAGGGGGTGGAGTCGCTGGAGGACCTCGCACCCGGCATGGTGCTTGAGGGGGTGGTCAGCAACGTCGCGGCGTTCGGCGCGTTCGTCGACGTTGGCGTGCACCAGGACGGCCTCGTGCACGTGTCCGCGATGTCGCGGGACTTCGTCGCCGATCCCCGCGCCGTCGTGAAGACCGGCGAGGTCGTCCGCGTGAAGGTGCTCAGCGTGGACATCCCGCGCAAGCGCATCTCGCTCACGATGCGCCTGGACGACGAGGGCGCCGGCGGCGGCGGGCCGCGGGCGGCACCTGGGCCCGCGCGCGAGGACGGCCCCATGCGACCCGACGGCCGCTCCGGCCGGGGGAGTGACGGCCGGGGCAGCGGCCGCGCCAGTGACCGGGACGGCACAGGCACAGGCGCGATGGCTGACGCGCTGCGCCGGGCCGGTCTTACGGGACCGGGACCGGCCTAAGCCCGAGCTGCCGCGGCGGGATCTGGGCCAGCTCGCTGGCGTGGCGCAGGGCGGCGTCGGTCGCGGCTGGGCTGGCTGCGAGCAGCGGTAGCCGGACCGCCGGGCTGGGAATCCGTCCCTGCGCGTGCAGCGCCGCCTTGATGACCGTGGGATTCGGCTCGGCGAAGAGCGCCGCGGACAGCCCGGCCAACCGGTGGCCGAGCGCGCGGGCGCGACCGGATTCCCCGGTGTGCCAGCAGCGGACCATCTCGGCGAAGTGTCCTGTGCACAGGTGAGCCGAGGCGAGGATGGCGCCCGCCGCGCCGAGCGCGAGGATCGGGGAGGCGAAGACGTCGTCGCCACCCAGCACCGCAAACCCGTCAGGCAGGTCGGCCATTAGCCTGACGGTGTCCTCGTCGATGCCGCCAACCGCGTGCTTGACTCCGATGATCCCCGCCAGGCCGGCCAGCTTCCGCAACGCCCGCCACCCCACGACCTGGCCGGTCCGGCCGGGAACGTTATAGACGATCAGCGGCAGAGGGCTCTCGGCGGCGAGCCGGGTGAAGTGAGCGATCACCCCATCCTCAGAGGGCCGGGTGAAATACGGAACGACGGTGAGCGCGGCCGACACCTCGGGCCACGCGGCCAGGTCCCGCAGGGCCCGGGCCGAGGCGTGGGTGTCGTTCGAGCCAGCCCCGGCGACCAGCGTCGCGGAGCGCTCCCGGCACACTCGCGCGCAGGTATCCAGGACGGCGCGTCGTTCCCCGGCGCTGAGCGTGGCCGCCTCGGCGGTCGTGCCCAGAGCCACCAGCCCCGCCGCGCCGGCGTCGATCACGCTGTGCGCAAGAGCTTCCAGTGCGTCAACCGCCAGCTCGCCGCTGGAACGCAGCGGGGTGATGAGCGGGACGTAGAGACCTGCCAGCGAGTGATCCATGGGACGAGACTCCCCCGGGCACGTTATGCAGGTCCAGTTCACATTTCAGCCGTAACTCGTAAGCTCAGCTTATGCTCGATGTGCGCAAGCTCCGCCTGCTGCGCGAGTTGGCCCACCGCGCGACGATCGCAGCGGTCGCCGACGCGCTGGCCTACACGCCGTCCGCGGTCTCGCAGCAGCTGGCCGCCCTGGAGCGGGAGGCCGGAGTGCCGCTGCTGAGACGCACAGGCCGCCGGGTCGCCCTCACCCCGGCCGGCGCCGCTCTGGCCGAACACACCGAGGCCGTGCTTGCCCTCCTCGAAGCGGCTGCGGCGGAACTCGCCGCCGCCAGCGCCCGCCTGACCGGGCCGCTGAGGATCGGCGCGTTCCCCACGGCGGTGCGCACCATCCTCCCCACGGCGCTGGTCGCACTCGGCCGCGACCACCCCGGACTGGAGCTGATGGTTACCGAGCTCGACCCGGCCGCGGTCCCCGACGCCCTGCGCACCGGGGCGCTCGACGTCGCGCTCGTCCACGAATACGACTATGTCCCCACCGAACCCGATCCCGCCCTCGACACGGAACCGCTGATCGAGGAGACGATCTACCTCGCATCGGCCGGAGCAGCGGCGGAGCCCGGCGAAGACCTCGTCAGGCGCCACCGCGATTCCCCATGGATCATGGCCAGTCCCGGCACGTTGTGTCACACGATGGCCGTGCGTGCCTGCGAGGCCGCCGGTTTCACGCCGCGGGTGCGCCACCACGCGGATGACTTCGCGACCGTGCTGGCGCTGGTCGCCGCCGGGCAGGGCGTCGCCCTGGTCCCGCAGCTTGGGGTGATCGGCCGCCCTGCAGACGTCAGGCTGGCCCCGCTGCCGACACGCCGCCGCACCCGGATCGCCTACCGGAGAGGCACCCGCCGCCATCCGGCCGTGTCCGCCTGCATCGCGGCGATTCGCGGATCAGCGGCCTCGCACCTCGAACCGCCGGACCTGCCCCGCGCGTGAGGCGTTTCCGCGGAAACGCCTCACGCCAGCCGGGTGCAGTTCCGCAACGACACCAAAGCCGCACCGGGCTCGTCCTGACGACACCAAAGCCGCTCCGACGGCCGGGCGGACGCCGGAATCCGGGCTAGCGACCCGGCCCGCGCCATCTCACGTTTCCGCCGGCCCCGCCGTCTACTAGGCGACAGACCTTGAACCAGGGAGGCCGCTATGACCGCCACCGACACGACCGTCAACACCACCGTCGATTCTCCGATCGGCGAGCTCACCCTCGTGGCCGACGACGGCAGGCTGACCGGGGTGTACTTCCCGCATCACTGGTACCGGCCGGACCCCGCGGCCTTCGGCGGCCGCAGCGCGACTGGGTTCGACGAGGCTGAACGCCAGCTCGCCGAGTACTTCGCCGGCCGGCGGCAGCGCTTCGACCTCCCCCTCGACGCGCGCGGCGATGAATTCTCCCGCCGCGTCTGGGACCTGATTGACCGCATCCCGTACGGGCACACCGTCACCTACGGCGACCTTGCCCGCGAGCTGGGCGGTCAGGTACTGGCCAAGGACGTCGGCGCGGCCGTGGGACGCAACCCCCTGAGCGTGGTCGTGCCCTGCCACCGCGTCGTCGGCAAGGGCGGCAAGCTCACCGGTTACGCGGGCGGCCTGGCGCGCAAGCGGTTCCTCCTCGGCCTGGAGGGCGCTGGTCTCTTCTAGAGCCTGCTGAACGCCCACAGCCGGCCGACCCGCCGGACGCGCGCGTGAGGCGTTTCCGCGGAAACGCCTCACGCCAGCCGGGTGCAGTTCCGCAACGACACCAAAGCCGCACCGGGCTCGTCCTGATGCGACACCGAAGCCCCTCCGGGCTCGTCCTGACGACGTCCTGACGACGTCGGCAAAGGGACAGAGGTTGAGGTTCGTCTCAGTCTCATCCTCGTCACGGGTGCCCCTTCGGGCAGACATCAACTGCGATACCGGGATGCGCTAGGCAGAAGCACCAGATTCGGCTCTAATAGGGGGGCCAATATCCGGTGGGGCCCAGTATTCGCTGTTGCGTACGGGACCGCGATTACTGTGTCGAAGTCAAGTGGGGAGGCCGACATGGGTCGGCGATTCATCGCGGCGGGTGTCACCATATCCGCCGTGCTTCTTACATCCCTTACGTCAGTGGCCACAGCCGCGGCAAGGACCACAGCACCCGCGAGATCATCATCAGACAACCCAACCCAGACGCTAGGCTCCGCGACGTTCTACGGCACCACGGCGCCGCTGGGCCTGACCGCGGCACCCGGCCTCTCGCCCGCTGCCCGCGCGAACACGGGCGACTCGCGCATCGCCCGCGTGTTCGCACATAACGCAGCGCCCGGATCGCATGTCACGCTCCAGCCGCCGTCACCGGCGGGCACGCCCGTGGTCAGCTCTCCCGGCGCGGCCACCGGCTTTAACGGGCTCTCCCACGCCGACCAGCGCACCGCCGGAACGGGCATTTACGTGAACACGCAGTTCAGCTTGGAGCCCCCGGACCAGGGCCTGTGTGTTGGCAGCGGCTTCGTCGTCGAGCCGATCAACGACGCGTTCGCCGTCTACGGCGAGAATGGCACCACGCTGACCGGGGTCACGGCGCTCAACCAATTCTACAAGCGTTCCCCTGCGTTCAACCGGGTCACGCGGGTCTTTGGCGACTTCCTGTCCGACCCGAAGTGCTACTTCGACCCGATCGGCAGGCGCTTCATCCAGACCATCCTGGAGGTCGACGCGCCCGGCAACTTCAACGGCGCCGCGCCCTTCAACCGCACCCACATCCTCATCGCGGTCAGCCAGACCAGCGACCCCACCGGAACGTGGAAACTGTTCTCCCTCGACACCAGTGACGACGGCCTGAACGGCACCCCGGCCCACACCGGCTGCCCGTGCCTGCCCGACCAGCCGCTGCTCGGCGCCAACAAGGACGGGGTGTTCATCGCCGTCAACGAGTTCCAGGACAACCCCAGCTTCTTCTTCAACGGCGGCCAGATCTTCGCCCTCGGCCGGTCCAGCCTGGAGACCAGCACCACCAGCGTGGGCCTCGTGCACCTCAATGTCGGCACCGTGCCGACCGGAGATACGAACCTGCCGTTCTGGGGTTCCCTGCAGCCCTCGACCTCTCTTGACCCCGGCCGAGGCACCGAGTTGCTGATGACGGGCGGCCCGGAGGACATCTTCCAGAACAACGCTCCGCTCGACAACCGCATCGCCGTCTGGTCCCTGACCGGTACCGGGTCGCTGAACCGAAGCAGCCCGAGCCTGGCGCTGCGGCACGTGGTGCTCACCAGCGAGACTTACGGCCTGCCCATCAACACCGGCGCGACCCAGAAGTCCGGGCCCACGCCGCTGCGTGATGCCATCAATGCCCTCGGCGGCACGCAGGAGGTGCTGGAGACCCTCAACGCCAACGACTCGCGGATGAACCAGGTAGTCGATGTCGGCGGTGTCCTGTACGGAGGAGTGAACACCACAGTCACCTCCGCCACCGGGCCCGCCAGGGTCGGCATCGCCTACTTCGTGGTCGGCGCGTTCGGCACGCCCGGGCACTTGTTCGCCCACATCCTCCACCAGGGCTTCGTCGCGGTGAACGGCGAGAACGTGCTGTTCCCCTCGATCGCGGTGAACAGGTTCGGCATCGGCGCGATGAGCTTCACGCTCAGCGGGCCGGACTTCTTCCCCAGCGCCGCCTACGTCCGGTTCGCCTTCGGCCGGACGATCGGCCCGATCCACATCGCGGGTGCGGGCGCCGGGCCCGAGGACGGCTTCAGCGGGTACGCGTTCTTCGGCTCCCCGACGCCTGGCGTGGCCAGGTGGGGTGACTACTCGGCTGCCGTGGCCGCCGACGGCGCCATCTGGATGGGCAACGAGTTCATCCCCGGCACGCCCCGCACCGTGAACGCGAACTGGGGGACCTTCATCACCCAGCTCCCGAGCTAGGTCATCACCCAGCTCCGGGGACTAGGTCATTACCCAGCTCCCGGACTAGGTCCTGAGGTAGCCCTGTCCCGGCCGCGCGCGGCCGGGACAGGGCTGCTTGACATCCGGGGCCCCCTTGTTCTATGAGCCGAGACTGCCGCCGTCGCGGGCAGGAAGTGCGACGCGGACATCGAGCCCGCCCTCGGGCTGGCTCCGCGCCTCCACGGTGGCGCCGTGCGCGACCACGATGGACTTGACAATGGACAGCCCGAGGCCGACGCCCTCGCGGACGGCGGTCCGGCCTTCGATGCGCCGGAACGGTTCGAAGAGCGTGGGCACGGCATCATCGGGCACATGCGGGCCGCTGTTCGCGATCTGGAGGAACACGGAGCCGTCTCGCGCGCCGGTGCGCAGCCGGATCCATCCGCCGGGCACGTTGTGCCGCACCGCGTTGTCGACCAGGTTCCCGATCATCCGCTCAAGCAGATATGGATCTCCCGTCGTCTCCGCGGGATCCAGCCTGCTGTCGACGCGCAGGCTCAGCCGGGCGATGCCGGCCGCGGCCACGTCGAGGGCGTCCTCGGCCGCCGTCGCCAGGTCGAAAAGCTCGTTGCTGGCCGGTCCCTGATCGCTGATGGCCAGCGTGAGCAGCGCGTCGATCATGCTCTCGGCCCGGTCGGTGGAGCGCCGGACTCGCACGGCCATCGCCTCGAGCTGGTCGGGCGTGCGTGACGGCTTGGCCAGCGTGACGTCGATGGCGGTGCGCATGATGGTAAGCGGCGTGCGGAGCTCGTGCGAGGCGTTGGCCACGAACCGCCGTTGCGCGACGAAGGCCTGGTCGAGGCGCTCAAGCATGTCGTCGAAGGTGTCCGCGAGTTCCTTCAGCTCGTCTCTGGCGCCGGTCAGCGCGAGGCGCTCGCCCAGGTGCTGCTCCGATGCCCGGCGCGCGGCCTCGGTGATCGCGCGGACGGGGCGCAGCACGCGCCCGGACACCACCCAGCCTGCGCCACCCGATGCCAGCGTCATGACCCCCAGGCCGATGAGTGAGAACAGCAGCAGGCTGTGCAGGGCCCGGTCACGCTGGCTTGCGGAACCAGCGCTCGCGCCGGCCGAGAACGCCTCCTTGCATTGCTCCTGGAGTGGGTTCGGGACCTTCCCCTGTGGGGACGCGCTCGGCGAAGGGGTCGGCGACGCGCTCGGCTGCGGCTGCTTGCAGAGCGCGATCAACTTCGCCCGCGGTATGGCGGTGCGTGGGGGAGCGCTTGACTGCGTCGGCAGGTTGCTCGCCACGAGACCGTAGGTCAGGCCGAGCAGCGCGGATCCTCCAGCTAGGAACAACCCGGCATACAGCAGGGTGAGCCGGGTCCGGACCTTCTGCGGCCAGCACCGCCGGAGCCAGCGCGGCGACATGAGCGAGCCGGAGGGGCGCGGTGCCGCCTGGACTGAGGAGCGAGGAACGAGCGACGAGGGAAGGCGGCGCCTCAAAGCGCCCCGCAGGCGAGCGGGAGACACAGTGAGCCTGGTCACGGCAGCCGGTACCCGCTGCCGACCACCGTCTCGATCAGGTCAGGCTCGCCGAGCTTGCGCCGCAGCCGGGCCAGGGTGACGGTCACCGTGCGGGTGAAGGGGTCGGCGTTCTCGTCCCAGACCCGCTCGAGCAGGTCCTCGGCGCTGACCACCGCCCCGTCCGCGGCGAGCAGTTCCTCCAGGATGCCCAGCTCCTTGCGGGTCAGCGAGACCGGCCTGCCGCCCCGGCTTACGCGGCGGCGCGCCCGGTCGAAGACCAGGTCGCCGTGCACGGTCACCGGGGGTGCCGCGGGGCTGCGCCGGGCCAGCGAACGGACCCGGGCCACCAGTTCCTCGAACGCGAACGGCTTGGTCAGGTAGTCGTCGGCGCCCAGGTTGAGGCCGTCCACCCGGTCTCCCACGGTTCCGGCTGCGGTCAGCATGAGGATCCGCGCAGCGCAGGAGCCGGTCAGGGTGGCGCAGACCGCGTCGCCGTGCACCCTGGGCAGGTCCCGGTCCAGTACGACCACGTCATAGGTGTTTATCAGCGCCTTCTCGATCCCGGCGGTCCCGTCATAAGCCACGTCGGCGCCGATGCCCTGGTCGCGCAGGCCGTCGGCAATATCGTCCGCCAGCTCGGCCTGATCTTCCACAACGAGGACTCGCACGCACACCATCGTGCACCCCCCGGGGTTACATCAACATCACAGGCCGCGTCCGCTCCCGCCCCGTCGCCGGCCCGCCGGCCTGGGCTTTGACCCGTTTTCGGGCCGGAAAGACGCCCGGAGTGTGACCCCTGTGTGATGCCCGGCCCGGTATCACTACCAGTGGCCGGCATCAGGGTCGGCCGCATGGAGGTAGGTCACGTGAGCATTCACCAGCATGGGCCAAGACCGCGCCGGCGGCTGCCAGCCGCGGTGCTGGCGCTCTCCGCTGCCGCTGTTCTCGCGGCGGCGTGCTCGTCCGGGCCGGGCAGCCAGCCAGGCGCGGCGCCGGTCGCCAGCCTGTCAGGGCGCACGGCTGGCTCGACGGCGAGCGGCCCGCCGTCGTCGGCCCAGAGCGACCAAGACATGATCAGCTTCACCCGGTGCATGCGCGGCCACGGGGTCCAGATGTCCGACCCGTTCCACCGGCCGGGGCACTCTGGGCTCTCCATCGATATGCCCACGCAAGACTCCGCCACGAGGGTCGCCTACAGCGCCTGCATCCACTACATCCAGCCGGTCATCCAGGCCAAGCAGGCCGGAGCGGCCGCGCAGGCGGCCCCGCACCTGCCGGCGCTCACGCACTATGCGCAGTGCATGCGCAGTCACGACATCAACATGCTCGACCCCACCCCGGACGGCGAGCTGAACCTGGGCAGGGTGCCGGGCGTGAACAGTGACTTCGGCCGGTACTCGCCGCAGTTCCGGTCGGCCGATGGCGCATGCCGGCACCTGCTCCCGGCCGGGGTCACGGACAACGGGACAGGACCGTGAGGCGCGGCGTCGCCCTTCCTGTGTCGCTGGCCGCGGCGGCGATCGCCGGGGCGGTCGTGACCGTCGCGGTCGGCGGCGGCACGGCGGCCCCGGCCGCCCCGGCGCCCCCGCGGGTCAGCACCGCCATCGTGCTGCAGACCGACCTGGCCACGACGGTGCTGACCGGCGGCACGCTCGGCTATGCCCCGTCCCGGCCCGTGATCAATCAGCTGGCCGGCACCTACACCAGGCTCCCGGCCGTGGGGACGACGATCAGGGCAGGTCAGGCCCTGTACCGGGTGGACGACCAGCCCGCCATCCTGATGACCGGCAGTACGCCCGCCTGGCGCGCGTTCGCGCTGGGCATGACCGGCGGCCCGGACATCACCGAACTCCAGGCCAACCTGATCGCCCTGGGCGACGCCACCGGGCTGCTGTCCGCGCCGACCGGCCAGTTCGACGTGCTCACCGACGACGCCGTGCAGCGCTGGCAGGCCGCGGTCGGCTACCCGGTCACCGGGCAGATCGCCGTGGGCCAGATCGTCTTCCTGCCGGCCGTGGTCCGGGTAGGCGCGCTGAACGTGGCGCCCGGCCAGAACGCCGCGCCGGGCGAGGCGCCTTACCAGGTGACCACCGCGCGCCGGACAGTGACGGTGCCGGTCAACCCGGACCTGCCGCCGGTGGCGGTCGGCCAGGAGGTGTCGATCATCCTGCCGTCGAACGCCACCACGCCGGGCACGATCACCGCTGTCGGTCCCGCGCCACCCGGCGCCGGCGCCCCCGGGTCCGGTGCCTCGACGGTGCTCGCGGTGGCACCCGGCCGGCCACCAGAGACCGGGACCGGCACCGCGGTTCCCGTTCAGGTATCTCTGACCATCCAGTCGGTCCGCGGCGTCCTGGCCGTGCCGGTATCGGCGCTGCTCGCCGTCGCGGGCGGCGGATACGGGCTTGAGATAGTGACGCCGTCCGGGGCGCATCGTCTCGTCGCGGTGACCACCGGGATCTTCGCCGGCGGCCGCGTCCAGGTCAGCGGAACGGGCATCGTGCCCGGCACCAGAGTGGTGGAGGCCCAGTGACCGCGCTAGAGCTCGCGGACGTGACCAAGGAGCACCCGGGCGCACCGCCGGTCGTCGCGCTGAGGTCGGTCAGCCTCACGGTCGGCGAGGGAGAGCTCGTCGCCATCGTCGGGCCGTCCGGATCGGGGAAGTCAACGTTGCTGGCGATCGCCGGGACGCTGGAGCGCCCGACGTCGGGGACGGTCCGCGTCGCGGGCGCGGCCGTCGAGGACCTTCCCGACCGCAGCCTGTCCGGGATCCGGGGCGGCCGGATCGGCTTCGTGTTCCAGCAGTTCTTCCTCATCCCCAGCCTCTCCGCCCTCGACAACGTCGCCTGCGCACTGCTCTACCGTGGGATCTCCGCCGCCGCGCGCCGCCGCGCGGCAGCGGAGGCGCTTGAGCGCGTCGGCCTGGCCGGCCGGGCCCGGCACCGGCCCGGCGAGCTGTCGGGCGGTGAGTGCCAGCGGGTCGCGATCGCGAGGGCGCTCGCCGGGAAGCCGGCGATCATCCTCGCCGACGAGCCGACCGGCAGCCTCGACACCGCCACCGGCCGCGACATCCTGGCCATCCTCGCGGCGCTGAACGCCGACGGCGCCACCATCGTCGTCGTCACCCACAACCCCGAGATAGCGGAGGCGACCCCCAGGACGATCAGGCTCCGTGACGGGGAGATCGTCAGTGACGGCAGGTCGGCATGAGACGCCGTCGCGCATCAGGCACCGCTGCCCTCGCACCAAGCAGCGCCCTCGAACCAAGCAGCGCCCCAGAAGCCAGCAGCGCCCCAGAACCCAGCAGCGCCCCGGAACCCAGCAGCGCTCCGGGACCCCGCAGCGTCCCGGGACCCCGCAGCCGGCTGCTGGCGAGGGATATCGGGCCGCTCGCCGCCCTGGGCCTGCGGAGCAGGCCGCTGCGGGCGGTGCTGTCCGCGGCCGGCGTGGCGCTCGGCATTGCCACCATGGTGGCGGTCCTCGGAATCTCCAGTTCCAGCCGTGCTCAGCTGGTGGCCCAGATCGACGCGCTCGGGACGAACCTGCTCACGGTGACCCCGGGCCAGTCGTTCAGCGGCCAGACCGTGACGCTGCCCGCGGCCGCGCCCGCGATGGTGAAACGCATCGGGCCGGTCCTCGCCACCTCGGCCATCGGCGACGTGAACGCCAACGTGTACCGCAGCGACCGCATCTCCGCGGCCAACACCGAGGCGATCACGGTGTACTCAGCGGATACCAGCCTGCTGTCCACCCTCCAGGGGCATCTGGCCCGCGGGAGCTTCCTCAACGCCGCCACCGCGCACTATCCGGCGGTGGTCCTTAGCGCAGACGCCGCCAGCGCCCTCGGCGTCGACCGGGCCGACGGCTCCGTCCTGGTCTGGCTCGGCCACCGCTGGTTCAGCGTCGTCGGCGTCCTCGACCGCCTGCCGCTGGCTCCCGAGCTCGACCGGACCGCGCTGATCGGGCTCCCGGCCGCCGAGCATCTCCTGCACGCCAGCGGGTCCCCGGTCCAGATCTATGTGCGGACCAACCCGGCCAGCGTCGCCGCCGTCCAGTCCGTGCTCGCGGCCACCGCTGACCCCGCCGCTCCGCAGGATGTCGCCATAGCCAACCCCGCCGACGCGCTCACCGCCCGCGCCGATGCCTCGGCCGCGTTCCAGGGATTGTTCCTGGGCTTGGGCGCCGTAGCACTGTTCGTCGGGGGCATCGGTATAGCCAACGTTATGGTAATTGCGGTTTTGGAACGGCGTGGAGAGATCGGGCTCCGGCGTGCGCTCGGCGCGAGCCGCGTGCACATCGGCACCCAGTTCGTGGCCGAGGCCGCGCTGCTCGCGGTGGCCGGGGGTGCCGCCGGAGCTGTCCTCGGCGGCTTCACCACCACGGTCTATTCCGCCGCGCGGCACTGGAGCGCGGTCGTGCCGGCGCCCGTGCTCCTCGCCGCGGTGGCGATCGCGCTGGCCCTCGGGGCGGTGGCGGGACTGTACCCGGCCCTGCGGGCGGCGAGGCTCCCTCCGGCCGAGGCATTGCGGATCATCTAGCCCGACGGTGCGCCGTACCCGGCCGGAAATGGAGGAACCGACAAACACGCCTTAACGCGGGCCGACCGTCGATGCCTCAGAACGGGTGGCGTGGCCGCCGCCGGTGGCCCAGGTCGCGAGGACCCGGTCGATAGCGGGCCGCACCTGGTCGCGGGCGATTGCCCGCGGGACGCCCGACATCAGCAGCGAGTCGTAGTCCGTGTCCTCGTGCCGCACTGACGCAACGACAGCCAAAGTGATCGCGTTCTCATCCAGCGCGCGGCCGGCGGCGGAGCGGCCAACCCGGCCACTGCCCCGCAGCCCCGCGTGGCTGGCGATCGCGGCGGCCCGGCGGCGTGGGCAGCCAGGGAACAACCGCATGATCTCTTCCGCCATGCGGGACTGGAACGTCACATCTTCGTCGGCCCGCCGCTCCCGGTCCCGTTCGCGCCGGCGCATCCGGGCGTCCTCATCGGCGAGGCACTGCTCCTCGGCCTGCCCGAGGGCCGGTTCCTCGACGAGGACGCCCTGCCGCTCGTAGCGTTTGCGCGTCCGGCTCCAGCGCACGACCACCGCCGACAGACTGCTCGCCAGCCTGGCGCGGCGGGTCAGTGCCGCGTCACCTGCCGGGACGAAGATCAGGTGGTCCATGTCGGCGCAGGTCAGGCACAACGGGCCCGCGTCGTCCATCATGAGGAAGTTGCCAGTGCCGCCGCAGCCGGCGCAGGTCCATTCCTTGAGCGGCAAGATGACGAGCAGGTCGGGCGGCCTACCCGGACGCTGCGTGACTTCTCCCTGGGTATCCGCCGCTGCCCGGCGCCCGGACCTCGATTGGGGATTCCGCCTCACAAAGGGCAGCGTAGTGACCCTGGCTAGTTGCAGTGCGAGCGGGACAAGACCCGCCTGGAGCACCTGCTGTGCCTCCGATTAGCTGGGCTGCTGGTCGGTGGGCCACTCGTATTCCAGGCGCCACTGGTGGGCTGGCATGACGTGCAGGCAGACTTCGACGGCCCGGCCGTCGGCGGTCCATCCGGTGTGGGTGACGTCATAAACGCGCTGGTCGGGACTCATCTTCAAGAACTCGGCCTCATTGGGCGCAGGCGGCCGGACTTCGACTTCCTCGGTGATGCGGGCCTGCGCAAAGCCGAGCTCGGCGAAGCGGCTGATGATCCCGCCCGGGCCGGAGTCCTGTTCTTCGAGAGCGGTGCCCGCGGCGATCTCCAGGGGAATGTAGGAGTCGGCGATCTGGACCGGCGTGTCGTCGGCGTACATGAGGCGTGCCCGCCGCACGCAAGTCTGTTCCTGCCGTCGTCCCTACAGACCACACGCCTGGCCGCCAAGGTCGCCCGGCTGGCCGCCTGACTAGCTCGGGAGCATCCGAAGCGGCCAAGGGCGAAGAGGTGGCAGCTGGTTCTGGCCGCGGGCCGTGACTGACTTCCGGCGCTGCTCTTGACAGCGCAGCAACGCGAGGAGACTGTCGAGGACAGCGCAAGCCGGCGCAACTTTCTTACCTGGAGGCAACCATGGCGTTAGTCTTCCTTGCGATCGACCCAGTCCGGGGTGTTGAGTTCCGGCGCGCTCGTGTCGTATCCGAGCCGCTCGCTGACTTCATCCGGTTTGAGTACGACATCACTGAGGGCCTTAACATCGCTGCCGGTGAGCAGGTGCGCTGGCTGCCTCGGCGGCGAGCGTCGGATCTATGCCTGCCCGGGAATGACTTCTGGGTCTTCGACGACCGGCTAGTCCGGTTCGGTTACTTCGCTGGTGACGGTGAGTTCCTAGAACATGAGCTGTCGGATGACCCGGCCATAGTCAAAATGTGCGCCAGCGCGTTCGAGACGGTCTGGGAACGCGCCATTTCGCACGCCGAGTACCGGCCCGCCTGACCGTCCGCCGTTTCCGACCGTCACCAGACAGTGGCTGTCTCGCCTTCGTCCAGCGTCCAGCGGGCTCGGCAGGAGCTAGCCGAGCGACTGCGGGACATCCGGCTCGACGCCGGCCTGACCGGGCGGGCGCTGTCCGCGGCGGCAGGCTGGCACGAGGCGAAGACCAGCCGGATCGAGTCAGCCAAGCAGGCACCCAGTGACGCGGATATCCAGGCCTGGTGCCAGGTCTGCGGAGCACCCAGCCAGGCACCCGACCTGATCGCGGCATCCCGCGCCGCCGACTCGATGTACGTAGAGTGGCGGCGGCTGCACAGGACGGGGCTGCGCCGGACGCAGCAGACGCGCCTGCCACTGTATGAGCGCACGCGCGTGTTCAAGGTCTACTGCTCGACGGTGATACCAGGATTTCTCCAGATTCCCGGATACGCAGACGCGCTGATGTCCGCGATCACGGCCTTCCAGGGCACTCCCGATGACGTCGAAGAGGCGGTCAGGGCACGGATGAACCGCAATCGCCTCCTGCATGCCGCCGGGCACCGGTTCACCATGATCATCGAGGAGTCGGTGCTGCGGTACCGGCTGGGCGACTCAGAGACCATGGCTGCCCAGCTGGGGCACCTGCTGAGCGCCATAGCGCTTCCCTCGGTGTCCCTCGGCGTGATCCCGTTCTCCGCCAGCGAACGGCAAATGTGGACGCTGGAAGCGTTCACCGTCTTCGACGACGCACGGGTGCACGTCGAGCTGCTGTCCGCGCAGGTGACAGTCACCGCCCCGAGCGAGATCACGCTCTATGCGCGAGCCTTTGACAAACTCGCGGAGATGGCCGTCTACGAGATGCAGGCTCGCTCGCTGATCACGGCCGCGATCGACGCGCTCAGCTAATTGCCTCGCAAGTTCTCGCAAGTCTGTTTACCCGTCCGCAGCGCCCAGGGTTAGCTACTAGTAACCGTGTGGATACGCGACGGGAGACCACAGCCAGATGGACCGGACAGCGGGGAGTTCCGCGGACAGACGGCGCCGGCAGCAGGCGGCATGACTCTCAGCGCACAGCACGCCTACGACCTCTGCGGTCTGGGGTCGCTTGAATCACCTGGCACTGAGGCCGGGCCGAATCCCGTGCAATGCAAACCGAGCAAGAAAGGGACTCCCCAATGAGCGGCGGTCCTGGCAGGAGCAGTTGCTGCCTCCCTTCTAGCACGGATGCGGCCATTTCTGGCTGGCCACTGATAAGCGGACTGGAGTTTGGCCCGCTGCCCGGCGCGTTGGCCCTGCGCCCGGCTGCACACCCGCCTTGTACTGTGCGAATGGCAGCAAATCAGCCTGGTCGACGCCGCTGAAATGGTGGTTAGCGAATTAGTGACCAACGCCATAACCGCTACGCGAGCCATGGGTTCCGTTTGCTCGGTGTGGCTGAGGCTGGCGTCGGATGGCTCACGAACCCTGATCCTGGTCGGCGACGCAAGCCCCGATCCGCCACGGCGCATCGACCCAGTCGGTGACACCGATGGTGGCCGGGGCCTGCTGCTAGTGGAAGCGCTCAGCAGCGGCTGGGGCTGGTACGCCACCTGCGAGCGCGGAACCACCAAAACGGTCTGGGCCGAACTTCGCGCAAGCGGGACAGCATGAGCAGCACCCGGATACGCGGCGTGCAGGCCACACCCGAGACCACAGTAAGCGGTTGTCGGCGACGGGGCGGACGCGCGAGTCAGGATTGGCGAACGCGCGGTCATGCTTGTTTTCGGATGCCCCGGCAGGTCGACGTTGACCAAATCGAGGGAATGGGCGATGGCATAAGAACGGGGCTGCAGCCTGCGCGGCGCAGGTGGCACCTAATGACCGGTGGCGATCACGTGGGCGGATATCGCGCCGGCCCGGGCGCGGCCGAGTGGTGACCATGGAATTATCTGCCTATCAGCGGGCCGCTGGTGAGACAAGCCGGCTTCGGCTTAGCGGGCCGCACGGTGTTATCGCCCCGATGCTGGGCTTGGCTAGCGAGACCGGCTCGATTCTCAACGTGTACAAGAAGTACCTGCGTGACGGCATCGACCCGGCGGCGAACCGGGAGTTCTTGCGCCAAGAGCTGGGTGACCTGCTGTGGTATGCGGCGGCCGTGGCGACCGCCTCCGGTCTGGATCTGGACGACATCGCTGAGGCGAACTTGCGCCGCACCCGCGACCGCTACCCGCGCCAGTGGCCCGAATCACGAGGGGGAAACCTGCCGGTCCTGGATGCCGGCTACCCGGCGCATGAGCGGTTCCCGCGCCGACTTGTCGTGGCCTTCGCAGAGCGGGCGCTGACGTCGGGTTTTCATGCTATGTGCATGCTGGGTGAGAATGGCGGCGGTTATCTGGTGGCTGATCTCGATGGGCGGGAGCTGGGTTATAAGAAGGTGCTGTCGTTATGACGTCGGCCAACGCCAGTTTCCGAGAGGCGCTCAGGCGGCTGCACCAGGCGAAGGACGCCGCCTACCGTGATGCGTGGAAACGGCGGGGTGAGGTCATCTCGATCCTGGCCAACATCGCGCGCAAGGCTGGCCGGCTCGGATACGGCCTGGGCGGTGCACCGGCGGCCAGGGATGAATCCCGGCCGCCCGCCGGTCGGATGCCCCGCGTGCAGGCGCTTACCGATGCCCCTGTAACTCGTCGGCGCGCTCAGGCGTGACCGCCCGGACTTGCACATGGGCTACATCGCGACCTGCGTGGAAAGGCACGGCTGATGCGTGACGACGACTACGCCAAGCTGCTTGAGGACCTGGAGCATGAGTTGCTGTCCGGCGCCGGCCCGGCCGGGGTGCTCGGGCTCACCAGGGTGACTCTGCGGCTGCTGGCCTCACTGGCCCCAAGCGGCCTGAGCGCGGCCGTGGAGGCCATTTATGCGCCGCAGACGCTGGATGCCCGTCAGCCGCTGAGAGTGCCAGTGCGGCCATTCCCGGCGCTCAGCGAGGCGCAGCACGGCGTGCTGGTGGTCGCCGCCGATGAGGAGAAAGAAGACCTGCTTCGCGCGGCGCTGCCGTTCATCCAGGGCGCTCCGAAGGTCATCGTGGCCGGCTACGGGCACCTGGCCTTCCGCGACCCGCTCTTCGATGAGGAGCTGACTCAACTCCTGGTACCGTCGCTGGCCAACGGCTACCCGCTCTCGCTGGTCCACCTGTACCAGTGCCTGGCCAACGCGGCCCGGCTGGGCCTGCGCGGCGTGGTGGCCGAGTTCGGCATGTTCAAGGGCGGCACCACCATGTTCCTGTCACGGGTGATCAAGCGGCTCGGCGCTGGCTGGCCTGTGATCGGCTTCGACACCTTCGGCGGGTTCCCGCCGCGCCGCTCGCCGCTGGACATGTACGACCACCCCGATTGCGTCTTCACCGACCTGGCGGCGGTACGGCGCTATCTTGACGGCCAGGACATCGAGATCGTGGCCGGTGACATCACGCAGACGTGCAAGCGGCTGGAGGGCGAAGACCTGGTGCTGAGCTTCATCGACACCGACAACTACACCTCCGCCAGCGCCGCCCTGGACGTGGCGCGGGAGCGTACCGTGCCGGGCGGGGCGATCGTCTTCGACCACTTCACCGGCACCGGCCGGTTCCGCTACACCCTGGGCGAGCGCATAGCAGGCCGCGTGCTGCTGGACGATCCCCGGTACTTCCACCTGCACGGCACGGGAGTGTTCTACCGGC
>DASWFT010000433.1:0-32932 GCA_036394075.1 Streptosporangiaceae bacterium | reverse complement strand
GATTACCGGCGCCACCTGGCTCGCGTGCTGACCGGCCGAGCATTGGCGGCAGCGTCTAGAGTCTGACGATATGGAACTTGAGCACTCATTTACCATCCCGGTGCCGCCGGAGCAGGCCTGGGAAGTGCTGCTCGACGTCGAACGGGTGGCGCCCTGCATGCCGGGCGCCACCATCGACGCGGTGGACGGCGATGTCATCTCGGGCCGGATCAAGGTGAAGGTCGGGCCCATCGCGCTGACCTACGCCGGCACAGCCCGGTTCACCGAGAAGGACGAGCAGGCCCGCGTGGTCGTCTTGGAGGCGTCGGGTAAGGAGACCCGTGGCACCGGCACGGCGTCGGCGGCCGTGCGCTCGACGCTCCAGGACCTGGGCGGCCAGACCCGGGTCACCGTGCACACGACGATGAACATCACCGGGCGGCCGGCCCAGTTCGGCCGGGGGGTGATGGTCGAGGTAGGAAGCAAGATCATCGAGAAGTTCGCCACGAACCTGGCCGCGCAACTGGCCACCGGCGCCCCGGCCGCGCAGCTGGCCTCAGACGCCCCGGCCGCGAAGCTGGCCTCAGAAGACCCGGCCGCGCAGCTGGCCACAGACGACAAGCCCGCAGCTGTCCCGGCCGGGGCGGCGCAGCCGGTGGGCAGCAGCCAGCCCGCAGCCGCCGCCACGGCCGGCAGCGGCAGCACAGGCGGCAGCGGCAGCACAGGCGGCGGGGAGGCATCCTCGGACGACGCCACGCTCCTCCCGATCGAGGAGCTGAATCTTCCCGTGCGCTCGTACAACAGCCTCCGGCGCGAGGGCGTGCACACGGTCGGAGCGCTGGCTTCCCGCACCGAAAAGGACCTGCTGGCCATCGATGGCCTCGGCCCGCAATCGGTCAAGGAGATCAAGCAGAAACTGGCCGACCACGGACTCGCGCTGGACGGCCGGGCTGCGGAGCCAGCTTCGGCGGCCCCTGGCAATGGCGCGGCCACCGGCGCCACGGCCGGCGGGGCGGCGGCCACCGGCGCCACGACGCAGGGCCTCAACGGGGCCCTGCCGCCACCTCCTGCGGCCCGGCCGCCGGGTGAGGACGCGATCGACCTGCTGAGCGTGGCCGGGCTGCCCGTGCTCAAGCGGGCCCTGCCCGGGATCGGCATCGTCGTCGCCGCACTGCTCCTGCTGGTGCTGCGGTCCCGCCGCAGGCGCCGCCGCGCGGCCGACTCGTGAGCCGGTGACAGGCTTCTCCACCGACCGGTCCGGCGCGGAGGAACTCGACGCGGCGGACCCGCTGGCCCGGTTCCGGGATCGCTTCGTCCGCGCGGATCCCCCGCTCATCTACTTGGACGGCAACTCGCTGGGCAGGCTGCCGCAGGCCACGGCGCAGCGCATCACCGACGTGGTCGGCCGTGAATGGGGGGCGCAGCTCATCGGCTCCTGGGCCCACTGGCTGGACCTGCCGCAGCGGGCGGGCGACCTGCTCGGCCGCCAGTTGCTTGGCGCGGCACGCGGCCAGGTGGTGGTCGCCGACTCGACCACGGTGAACCTCTACAAGCTGGCCTGGGCGGCGCTCGACGACCGGCCGGGCAGGCACGTCATCGTGACGGACGACGACAACTTCCCGACTGATCGTTATGTACTGGAGGGGGTGGCCCGGCAGCGCGGAGCCGAACTGCGGCTCATCCGCACCGACATGGACGAGGGGGTGAGCGAGCAGACGGTTCGCGAGGCGGTCGGGTCGGACACCGCGCTGGTGAGCCTGTCCCATGTGGCTTACCGGAGCGGCGCTCTGGCGGACATGGCCGCGCTCACCGCCATCGGGCACGACGCCGGCGCGCTGGTCCTCTGGGACCTGTGCCACTCGGCGGGCTCGGTGCCGGTGGAACTGGACTCCTGCGGCGCCGACCTGGCCGTCGGCTGCAGCTACAAGTACCTCAACGCGGGCCCGGGCGCGCCCGCCTTCCTGTACGTCCGCCAGGACCTGCAGCAGCGGCTGCGGCAGCCGGTGCAGGGCTGGTTCGGGCAGCGGGACCAGTTCGCGATGGGGCCTGGCTACGATCCCGTGCCGGGAATCGGCCGCTTCCTGACCGGCTCACCCAACATCATCGGCACGGTCGCCGTCGAGGAGGGCGCCCGGTTGCTCGGCGAGGCCGGGATCGGGGCGTTGCGGGCCAAGGGCATGCTGATCACCGACTACCTGATCGCCCTCGCCGACGCGTGGCTCGCCCCGCTCGGCTGCGTGCTGGCCTCGCCCAGGGAGGCCAGGCGGCGCGGCTCGCACGTGTGCCTTCGCCACCCGGAGGCCTGGCGGATCAGCCAGGCCCTCATCCAGGCCGGGGTGGTCGGCGACTACCGGACTCCCGGCCGACTCCGACTCGGCCCCGTCCCCATCAACACCTGGTTCACCGACGTCTGGGATGCCCTGAATACCGCGCGGGTGATCATCGAAACCAAAGCCTACGAGCAGTTCCCGGGCGACCCCGCGCGGGTGACCTGAACCACCCACGAGAAACTTCGGCACAGCCGCCCGGACGCCTGCTGACCGCCAGGGCAGCCCTCAGTCCGGCAGCAGGCCCCGCACCAGCTGGGAGGGGACCACTTCGACCGGGAACGGCTTGCTGGCGGCAAATGACTCGTCCCCTGCGACGTGCGCTACCTGCTCGTAGCGCCCATCACGCAGCTCGAACACGATCAGTTCGGGCTTGTCCACGTCAGGGACGACGATCCAGTACGACTCGATGCCAAACCGCTCGTACACCGCCTTCTTGATGTTGAGATCGACCAGGGCGGTACTGGGAGACCGGACCTCGATCGCGAGCAGCGGCGGCTCGGTGATCCTGACCCTGCCGATGTGCTCGAAGCGGACCGCCACGACATCAGGGATCAGCTCGGTCTCTATAGACATACGCACCCCAGGCCCGGGAAGTACACGCACATCACTTGGCCGAGCCTGCTCCAAGCTGACGATAAGGGCCGTCAGCACAAGCTGATGGGGAACACTGGGGGCGGGGCTCACGATGAGCACCCCGTCCACCAGTTCGTACCGGCGCCCGTCATCGGGCATCCGGTCCAGGTCGTGAACCGTGAACGGTCGGCTGATCGTCGGCCACGCCTCTGCGATGGTCACAACACCCATAGTGCCTCCTGTCCGCCATGGGGGCCACTCAAGCAGCCCGTACCGACAAACCGGCGGTGGCCCGGAACCCGGGGGTGGGAGTGGCGGGCGGCTTTTCGTTCGGTCAAAATGTGCGGGGTTAGCGGGGTCGGCTGCGCGGTCATTCCCACTCGATGGTGCCGGGGGGCTTGCTCGTGACGTCGAGGACGACCCGGTTGACCTCGGGCACCTCGTTGGTGATCCGGTTGGAGATCGCCGCGAGCAGCGCATCTGGCAGCCGCGCCCAGTCGGCGGTCATCGCATCCTCGCTGGTCACCGGGCGAAGCACCACCGGGTAGCCGTAACTGCGCTCATCGCCCTGGACGCCGACGGACCGCACGTCGGCGAGCAGCACCACGGGACACTGCCAGATCTCGCGGTCGAGGCCCGCGGCGCTCAGTTCGGAGCGGACGATCGCGTCCGCCGCCGACACGATGCGCAGCCGCTCGGCGGTGACCTCGCCCACGATCCGGATCGCCAGGCCGGGCCCGGGAAACGGCTGGCGCCAGACGATCTCCGGCGGCAGCCCCAGCGCCTCCCCGGCCCGGCGCACCTCATCCTTGAACAGCGAGCGCAGCGGCTCGACCAGCTTGAATCGCAGGTCCCCGGGAAGGCCGCCGACGTTGTGGTGGGACTTGATGTTCGCCGCGCCGGTGCCGCCGCCCGACTCCACGACGTCCGGGTAGAGCGTTCCCTGGACGAGAAAATCGACTGATGTCCCGTGACTCCCGGCGTCAGCGGCGATCTGGCGTGCCGCGTGCTCGAAGGCCCGGATGAACTCGCGTCCGATGATCTTGCGTTTTTCCTCCGGGTCGGTGACCCCAGCCAGCGCGGCGAGGAATGTCGTGGCCGCGTCCACCACCGTGAGGTTGGCGCCCGTCGCGGCGACGAAATCCTTCTCCACCTGCTCCGCCTCGCCCTGGCGGAGCAGCCCGTGATCAACGAAAACGCAGCTGAGGCGGGAACCGATGGCCCGCTGCACGATGGCCGCGGCGACCGCGGAGTCGACGCCGCCGGACAGGCCGCAGATCGCGCCGCCGTCGCCGATCTGCTCGGCGACCCGCTCGGTCTGCTCCTCGATGATGCCGCGCATCGTCCAGTTCGGACGGCAGCCGGCCTCGTCCAGGAAGCGGCGGAGGATCTGCATGCCATGCTGGGTGTGCAGGACCTCGGGGTGGAACTGCACACCGTAGAGCCTGCGGCCGGGGTTCTCCACCGCGGCCACCGGGGTGGCCGCGGTCCGCGCGGTCACCGCGAACCCGGGCGGCGGGGTCGCGGCGGTGTCACCGTGCGACATCCAGACCAACTGGTGCCCGGGCAGCCCGCCGAGCAGGGTGCCGCCTGGCTGCGCCGCTCCGGCCGCCGGGCCGCGGCCCGCGGCTGGCGCGGATGGTGATACCAGCTCAAGCGCGGTCGCCCCGTACTCGCCCGCGCCGGTATGCGCGACCACGCCGCCGAGGCCCGACACCATCAGCTGGAAGCCGTAGCAGATGCCGAGCACGGGAACGCCGGCGCTGAGCAGGTCTGGTGGCCCGGGCGGGACTGGCGGCGCGCCCGGCGCGTAGACCGACGCTGGCCCGCCGGACAGGATGATCGCCGCCGGGCGCTTCGCGAGGATTTCCGCAGCGGACATGGTGCAGGGCACGATCTCCGAGTACACCAGGCACTCACGAACCCGGCGCGCGATCAACTGCGCGTACTGGGCCCCGAAGTCGACAACCAGGACTGTGTCGAAGTCACTGTCACGATGCACGGTGCCGCCCTCCCTCACTACGTGGCCTTGGCGGGCTTGGGATCGGAATCCTTGGCGGGCGGTCCCGCCGCCGGGCCGCTGGGCGGTCCTGCCGCGGGGCCGCTGGGCTGTGCCGCCGCCGCCGGGCCGCCGGGCTGTGCCGCCGGCGCCGGGCCGCCGGGCTGCGCCGCCGCTGCCAGACCGCCGGGCTGCGCCGCCGCCGCCAGACCGCCGGGCTGCGCCGCCGCCGCCGGGGCGCCGGGCTGTCCTGCCGCCGGGCCGCTGGGCTGCGCCGCCGCCGGGCCGCCGGGCTGTGCCGCCGCCGCCGGGCCGCCTGATTGCGGTCCTGGCGGGCTGGCGGGCTGGCGGGCCGGGCCGACCCTGACCCGGGCGATACGGCGGCCATCCATCTCGGTGACGGTCAGCCGACGCCCGGCGACCTCCACCGACTCATGGTCGGTGGGCAGCTGGCCAAGCGTGGCCAGCACGTAGCCCGCGACGGTCTCGTAGGGACCTTCCGGGAGCACGACCCCGGTCTGCTCGGCGAACTCATCGAGGTTCAGCAGGCCGTCCACTTCGATCTCGCCACCGAGCAACTGCTTCGGCTGCCCCTCGTCCACGTCGTACTCATCCTGGATGTCGCCGATCAGCTCCTCGACGAGATCCTCAAGCGTGACGATGCCTGCCGTGCCGCCATACTCGTCCACCACGATGGCCAGGTGGGCCCGGTCCCGGCGCATCTCCGACAAGGCGGACAAGACCGTCTTGCTGGTCGGCAACTGCTTCACCGGCCTGCACACCTCGCCGACGGTGACCGGCCGCGCCATGAACTCAGGATCCAGCAGGTCGCGTACGTGGATGAAGCCGATCACGTCGTCGTAGGACTCCTGGTACACGGGGAACCGGGAGTGCGGCGCGCCCGCCACGATCTTCGCCACCTCGGACAGCGGCGTCGAGGCGGCGATGAACTCCACCTCGGTCCGCGGCACCAGCACCTCGCGGATCTGCCGGTTCGCGGCTTCGAACACCTCCGCCACGATGTGCCGCTCATCGGCGCTCAGCGCCTGGTTACCCACGACCAGGTCGCGGAGTTCCTCCTCGGTCATCACCCCGCGCCCCGCCTTCGGGTCACCGCCGAGGATCCGCACGACCAGGTTCGTCGACCGGGACAGCAGCCAGACCAGCGGGCGGGCCAGCACCGAGATCCGGTCCAGCGTCGGGGCCGCGACCAGCGCCACCCGCTCAGCGCGCTGCAGCGCGAGCCGCTTGGGGGCGAGCTCGCCGAGCACCAGGGTGAAGATCGAGATCGTCCCAGTCACCACGACCAGTGAGACCACCGACGCCACCCCGGAACTGACGTGCTGCCTGATGAGCGCGGCTTTCAGGTCGCTGGCTAGGGTGGCCGCGCCGAAGGCGCCGGACAGCAGCGTCGCCAGGGTGACGCCTATCTGCACAGCGGACAGGAACCGGTTGGGATCCTGGGCGAGCCTGGCCGCGCGCTGCCCGCGCTTGCCCCGCTTCATCAGCGAGTGCACTTGTCCTTCACGCAGCGAGACCAGGGCCATCTCCGCCCCAGCGAAGAAACCGCCGACAAGCACAATGAGCAGAACGATAATGACGTCCCAGCCGACCTGGTTCACGTCTTGATCCCTGACCTCCGCAATCCACCACCGCCCGGGCGGCGGACCCGTTGCCCGACGGCCGGCGGCCGCTGCCGTGGCCGCCAACCCGGCGCATGGTGTCCGCACAGTCTAAGCAGTCCCCTCCGGGGAACGGGCGAAGTCCGCCACCGCACGCCTGGGGTTGCTGGGCATGTTGGGTCGTGGCCGGATGCAAATGCCCCCTGAGCCAGATAGCGTATGGGTCCCGTGGGGACCGATGGCGTCTGGAAAGACAGCGGCAGGCTCGCCGATGGCAGAGAGATCATCTACTTCGACGAGTCACCCGGCCTAGGGCGTGCGGCAGTGCCAGACCTGAGGCCGCTCGCGGCGGACCCCTCACCGGGCGCCACGCCCGGGAACACGCTGCCGGCCCCGGGTTGGCCAGAATCCGGGCTGCGTTGGGACGCCCTTCGCGGCGAATGGGTCGTGATCGCCGCGCAACGCCAGGACAGGACGTTCCTGCCACCAACCGATGAGTGCCCGCTCGACCCGTCGCGGGCGGGAAGGCTCACCGAGATCCCGGCGGATACCTACGACGTCGTCGTCTTCGAGAACCGATTCCCCTCCCTCCGCGCGACGGCCGCCTGGTCCCCCGGGACAGGGCCGCCCGGGGCATGCCAGCCCGGCACAGGCCAGCTAGGCACAGGCCAGCCCAGCACAGGCCAGCTAGGCACAGGTCAGCCCGGCACAGGGCCGCCAGAAACAGGCGGGGTGCCAGGACGGCCAGCCTTCGGGCGATGCGAGGTGGTCTGCTTCACCTCTGACCACGAGGCATCCTTCGCCAGCCTGACCCCGCGGCGCGCCCGGACGGTCGTGGAGGCCTGGGCGGACCGGACCACCACCCTCGGCGCGATGGACGGGATCGAGCAGGTGTACTGCTTCGAGAACCGCGGCGAGGAGATCGGCGTCACGCTCCATCACCCACACGGCCAGATCTACGGCTTCCCGTTCGTCACCCCGATGACCTCCCGGATGGTGACCCAGGCGCGGGGCTACGCGGCGCGCAACGGCCGGAACCTGTTCGACGACCTGGTCGCCGGTGAGATCGCCGCGGGCATCCGCCTGGTGGCACGCAACGAGCACTGGACGGCCTTCGTGCCTGCCGCGGCGCGGTGGCCGTACGAGGTGCTGCTCTTCCCGGCCGACCGGGTGGCCGACATCCCGGCGCTCAGCGACCAGGCACGGTCCGCGTTCTGCGATCTGTACCTTGATGTGCTGCACCGGCTTGACGCCTTGTTCGGCGTGCCCCTGCCCTACATCGCGGCCTGGCATCAGGCGCCGACCAGGGACGAATTCGCCCGCCACGAGTTCGGCCTGCACCTTCAGGTACTGTCCGTCCGGCGGGCACCCGGCCGGCTGAAGTACCTCGCGGGAACGGAGTCCGGCATGGGAGTCTGGATAAACGATGTCCTGCCGGAGGAAGCGGCGCTGAGGCTCCGGGAGGCTGGATGAAACTGCTCGTCACGGGCGGCGCCGGGTACATCGGCAGCGTGGTTGCGGCCCTGCTCGGCGCGCAGGGACACGACGTCGTCGTCCTTGACGACCTGTCCACCGGGCACCGGGACGCGGTCCCGCCCTCCGCCCGGTTCGTCCATGGCACTGTGCGGGACGACGCCGCCACGGTGCTCGCCAGCGGGTTCGACGCGGTGCTGCATTTCGCCGCGAAATCACTGGTCGGCGAGTCGATGGCCAACCCGTCGCTGTACTGGGGGCACAACCTGGGCGGGACACTGGCCCTGCTAGAAGCCATGCGCATAACGAAGACGCCCAAGATCATCTTTTCCTCCACCGCGGCGACCTATGGGGAGCCCGAGAGCGTCCCCATCACCGAGTCCGCACCGACCAGGCCGACCAGCCCGTACGGCGCGTCGAAGCTGGCTGTGGACACGGCGCTGGCCGAGCACGCGCGGATGCACGGCATAGGCGGGGTCAGCCTGCGGTATTTCAACGTCGCGGGCGCGTTCGCGGACTCCGGTGGCCGCTGGTACGGCGAACGCCACGCGCCCGAGACTCACCTCATCCCCAACGTCCTGGCGATCGCGGCCGCGAATGCGGCGGGCGTGCCCCGGCAGGTGCAGTTGTTCGGCGACGACTACCCCACCCCAGACGGGACCTGCATCAGGGACTACATCCACGTGACCGATCTCGCGGACGCGCACCTCCGGGCCCTGGATGCGTGCACGCCCGGCGAGCACCGGATCTACAACCTGGGCGTGGGGAACGGCTTCTCCAACCGCGAGGTGCTGGACATGTGCCGGGAGGTGACCGGGCAGGAGATCCCGGCGGTGATCGCACCGAGGCGGCCGGGTGATCCGGCGGTGCTCGTCGCCTCCGCCGACCGCATCAAGGCCGAGCTCGGCTGGGTACCCGACCGTCAGCTGCGCTCGATGGTGGCCGACGCCTGGGCCTTCACCCAGGTCATGGCCTGATGACTAGGTCCGCCGACGCACACCGGGTCGTTGCCTGGTTCCGGGAGCGCTTCGGCGCAGACCCAGACGGCCTCTGGCACGCCCCCGGCCGGGCGAACCTGATCGGTGAGCACACCGACTACAACGAGGGGTTCGTGCTCCCGTTCGCGCTGGACCGGGGAACGCTCACGGCCGCCGCGCTGACCGGTGGCAGCGTGCTCGACATTCGATCGATGCAGGTGGCCGACGGCGGTGTCACCGTGCCCCTGGACGGGCTGGAGCCGGGCCAGGTGACCGGCTGGGCGGCCTACCCGGCGGGAGTCGCCTGGGCACTGCGCGAAGTTGGTTACCCCGTCGGCGGGGCACGCCTGGCGATCGACTCGGACCTGCCGCAGGGCGCTGGCCTGTCCTCTTCCGCGGCGCTGGAATGCGGGGTCGCGCTCGCCCTGACCCAACTGCACGGAATTGACGTGCCACGGCCCGAACTGGCCGCGCTCGCGCAGCGCGCGGAGAACGGCTTCGTCGGCATGCCGTCCGGGATCATGGATCAGTCCGCCTCCCTGCTCTGCCGGGCCAGCCATGCCCTGCTGCTCGACTGCCGCAGTGGAGAGACCGCCGCGGTGCCGCTCGACCCGGCCGCCGCTGGCCTCGCCCTGCTGATCATCGATACCCGCGCCCGCCACGCCCTGACCGACAGCGGCTACGCGGCCAGGCGCCGCGAGTGCGAGGCCGCGGCGCGCGCCCTTGGCGTCCGCTCGCTGCGGGACATCGACGACGCCCAGGACGCGGTAAGCCGCCTCGCCGACCCGGTGCTGGGCCGCCGGGCCCGGCACGTGATCACCGAGAACCATCGCGTCCTGCAGGCCGTTGACCTGATGCGCGGCGGCCAATTCGGCCGCATCGGGCCGCTGCTCAGCGCCTCGCATACCTCGCTGGCTGACGACTTCGAGATCTCCTGGCCCGAGGCGGACGCCGCGGTGGAAGCCGCCGTCGGCGCCGGGGCACCGGGGGCCCGGATGATGGGCGGCGGTTTCGGCGGTTCGGTGATCGCCCTGGTCCCTGAGGACGCCTCGCCGGTCCGCGCCGCGGTCTGCGCGGCGTTCGACCGCCGCGGCTGGCCCGCCCCGGGATTCCTCGGCGCGCCACCCTCGGACGCCGCGCGCCGCCTCAGCTAGTGCGATTCGTCTCACTCTCCCCGCGAAGGAAGATAGATGCCGGTTTACGACGACGCCGTGGCGATCGCGGACGACCTGGCGCAGCTACGGCACGAGATCCACCGCGAGCCGGAAATCGGGCTCGACCTGCCGAGGACCCAGCAGAAGGTGCTCGCGGCGCTGGACGGGCTGCCGCTGGAGCTCACCGTGGGCCGGGCCCTCAGTTCGGTCACGGCGGTGCTGCGCGGTGCCCGCCCCGGCCGCACGGTGCTGCTTCGGGGCGACATGGACGCGCTGCCGGTGAGCGAACGCACGGGCCTGGCCTACTCGTCCCAGATCGATGGCGCCATGCACGCCTGTGGCCACGACCTGCACACGGCCATGCTCACCGGGGCCGCCCGCCTGCTGTCCGCCCGCCAGCCCGGGCTCGCCGGGAACGTGATCTTCATGTTCCAGCCGGGCGAGGAGGGCTTCGCCGGGGCCAGGCTCATGATCGACGAGGGCGTACTCGACGCGGCGGGTGAGCGGCCGGCCGCCGCGTACGCACTGCACGTCGCCTCCGCCCAACTGCCCGCAGGCATCTGGGCTACCCGGCCCGGCCAGGTCATGGCCGCCGCGGATGTGCTCGACGTCACGGTGCGAGGGCGCGGCGGGCACGGCTCGCAGCCGCATCACGCGAACGATCCCATCCCGGCCGCCTGCGCGATGGTCACTGCCCTTCAGACGCTCGTGACCAGGCATTTCGACGTCTTCGACCCGATCATCATCACGGTGGGCAGCTTTCACGCGGGCAGCACGGACAACGTGATCCCCGACGAGGCGCGGTTCCTCGCGACGGTCCGCTCGTTCTCCGCGGCGGCCCGTGACCAGGTGAAAGACGCCAGCGTCCGGCTGGTGGCCGACATCGCCACCGCGCACGGGGTGCGTGCCGAAGCCACCTATGCCGACGGGTACCCGATGACCGTCAACGACGCGGGCCAGGTCGCGTTCGCCGAGCAGACTGTGACCGAGGTGTTCGGCGACGGCCGGTTCATCCGCATGCCGAACCCGCTGCCCGGGTCGGAGGACTTCTCGTTCGTTCTCGATCAGGTACCCGGTGCCTTCATCATGATGGGCGCCTGCCCGGTCGGCACCGACCCAGCCGGCGCGCCGTTCAATCATGCCGCGGACGCCGTGTTCGATGACTCGGTGCTCGCCGACGGCGCCACACTCCTGGCCGAACTGGCCCTCCGCAGCCTCGCCGACCCGGCCTGAAGCAGGCGCCGACGTCCAGGCCGGGCCGGGCGGCAGCGCCGCTCGGAACGCGCCCGTCAGAGGCTTCGGAGCGTACCCGTCAGAGGCTGGCGACGTCGGCCTGCTTGGCCCGCACCGCCTCGGCCGCCTTGCGGAGCGCGGCGAGTTCCTCCTCGGTCAGGTCCCGTTCCACGACGGCGCGGACCCCCGAGGCGCCGATCTCGGCTTCGACGCCCAGGTAGACCCCGGAAATGCCGTACTGGCCATCCACCCACGCGCAGACCGGCAGCACCGCACCGGAGTCCTCAGCCACCGCGCGGGCCATCCGGGCCGCTGCCGCCGACGGAGCGTAGTAAGCGGACCCGGTCTTGAGCAGGGCGACGATCTCGGCCCCGCCGGACCGGGTCCGCTCGACCAGCGCATCGATGTCCGCGGCGGAGAGCAGGCTCGCCAGGGGCTTGCCATCGACGGTGCAGGCCGACGGCACGGGGACCATGGTGTCACCGTGCGAGCCGAGCGTGAGCGTGCGCACCGACCCGACCGGCACGCCGAGGCGTTCCGCGACGAAGTAGGTGAACCGGGCGGTGTCCAGCATGCCGGCCTGGCCCAGCACGCGGTGCGGGGGGAAGCCGGACACGTTGGCGGCGAGCGCGGTCATCTCGTCCAGCGGATTGGACACCACGATGAGCACCGCGTCCGGGGCATGCTTGACCACGTTCTCCGCGACACTCCGGACGATCTTGGCGTTGACTCCGATCAGGTCCATCCGGCTCATGCCGGGTTTGCGGGGCAGCCCGGCCGTGATGATGACGATCGACGATCCGCCGATCGCCTCATACCCTTCTCCGGCTGGTCCCGTGGTCTGCCCGGTCACAACGGTCTCGAAGCCTTCGACCGGCCTCGACTGGTTCATGTCGAGGGCGAGTCCCTCTGGCTTCCCCGGCACGATGTCGGTGAGCACGACCTCCTCGAAGATGTCGTACTCAGCCAGCCGCTGGGCAGTGGTCGAGCCGTAGAATCCGGCGCCGACGACGGTTACCTTCCCGCTGCGGGTCATCTCCGCTGATCTCCCTTCGGGCCCGGGGGTGCGTCCCCCGGCCAGGACTGCACGCCTGCTCGGTGGTCAGGAGGACTGTACGCCGCTCAGCAGTCAGGCGGACATCGCCGCGGCGAGGTTGGCGTCCAGCGCGGCGAGGAACTCCTCGGTGGTCAGGAAGGGCGTGCCATGGCCCACCAGAACCGCCAGGTCCTTGGTCATCTTGCCGCTTTCCACCGTCTCGACGCACACCCGCTCAAGAGTCTCTGCGAACCGGGTGACCTCGGGGGTGCCATCAAGCTTCCCGCGATGCGCGAGCCCGCGGGTCCAGGCAAATATCGACGCGATCGGGTTGGTCGAGGTGGGCTTGCCCTCTTGGTGCATCCGGTAGTGCCGGGTCACTGTGCCATGCGCGGCCTCTGCCTCGACCGTGCGCCCGTCCGGCGTCATCAGCACGCTCGTCATCAGTCCGAGAGAGCCGAACCCCTGGGCCACCACGTCGGATTCCACGTCACCGTCGTAGTTCTTGCACGCCCACACGATGCCTCCGTCGCCCTTGATTACCTGGGCGACCACGTCATCGATGAGCCGGTGCTCGTAGGTGTTGCCGGAGGCCTCGAACTCGGCCTTGAACTCGGACTCGAACACCTCCTGGAAGAGGTCCTTGAACCGGCCATCGTAGGCCTTGAGGATGGTGTTCTTCGTGGACAGGACGAGCGGGAAACCCCGGTCGAGCGCATACCGCATGGTTGAGCGGGCGAAGTCGCGGATCGAGTCGTCGAAGTTGTACATGCCGAGCGCGACGCCGCCCCCGGTGAACCTGGCCACCTCGAGCTCGAACGGCTCCGCGCCGGAGTCCTCCTTGTCCGGCGTGTACGAGATCCGCACCGTGCCAGGTCCCGGCACCACGAAGTCGCTGGCCCGGTACTGGTCGCCGTGGGCGTGACGGCCGATGATGATCGGCTTTGTCCAGCCGGGCACGAAGCGCGGAACGCTGGACACCACGATGGGCTCGCGGAACACCACGCCACCGAGGATGTTGCGGATGGTGCCGTTGGGCGAGCGCCACATCTTCTTGAGCCCGAATTCGGCGACCCGGTCCTCGTCGGGGGTGATCGTCGCGCACTTGACCCCAACGCCGAAGCGCTGGATGGCGTGCGCCGCGTCCACGGTTACCTGGTCGTCGGTCGCGTCGCGATTCTGCACCGACAGGTCGTAATACTTCAGGTCGATGTCCAGGTAGGGCAGGATCAACTGGTCCTTGATGAACTGCCAGATGATCCGAGTCATCTCGTCGCCGTCAATCTCGACGACGGGATTCTGTACCTTGATCTTGGGCATGCCGCCGACTTCCCTTCGTTACCTGCGCCTTGCTCGTGGGCGGGTCTCCGCCACCGCTCTGCTACCCGGACATCCCGGCGGCCCTGGGGGCCTGGCGAGCCCGGTGGGCCCGGTCACGACGGTGTCGGCAGCACGAGACCGGCGACCAGCAGGCCGGTGGCCAGGACGCCCAGCGCCGTCACGTCAACAATGCGCCGCCTGGAGGCCAGCATCCCGACCTGGCGGTCGGGCAACGCCAGCCTGGCCAAAGCGGCGACGAACAGCGCGCCCGCCAGGGCCAAGGTACCCCCGCGGACGTACTGCTGGCCCTGCCAGATCCACGCCACCGCGCCCACCGCGACGGCCAGCACGATGCCATAGAGAAGCTGCGATCCCCGCGCGTCTTTGCGCCTTCTCGCCCGCCGAGTCCCAGGCGACGCGCCTCGGCCCGCAGCGCCCTGTTCTCCGGGCACGGCGCCGTCCCAGGCTGACCGGGACGTCACCCGGTCCGGCGCTCCGTGCCCAACCCCCACTGTGCCCTCCGCCGCGGGCCTCACCGCTGGGCCAATGGCGTCCAGATGAGGTCCCGATCACCGATGTATTCACTGTCCGGCCTTATCAGCCTATTGTCCGCGTGCTGCTCCATGACGTGGGCCGTCCAGCCGGCCATCCGGCTGACCGAGAAAACCGGGGTGAACAGGTCTGTCGGGATGCCGAGGTAGTGGTAGACGCTGGCGGCGTAGAAGTCCACGTTCGGGTACAGGCCCTTCTCGGCGGAGACCACCTTCTCCATCTCGCGCGACATGCGGTAGTACGTGTCGTCACCGGATGTCTCCGCCAGTTCCGCGGACAACTGGCGCAGGTGGGTGGCCCGCGGGTCCTCGGTCTTGTAGACACGGTGCCCGAAGCCCATGATCTTCTCGCCTCGGCCCAGGCGCTCGCGGACCACCAGGCCCGTAGCGGCCACCGGATCGTCGGGTGCGTCCGCCCTGATCGTCTCCAGCCCGCGCATGACCTGCTCGTTCGCGCCACCGTGCAAGGGCCCCTTGAGCGTGCCGAGCGCGGCGACGACCGCCGAGTGCATGTCCGACAGGGTTGCGGCACAGACGCGGGCGGCGAACGTGGAGGCGTTCATGGTGTGATCGGCGTGCAGCACCAGGCAGGTATCCAGGATCTCCGCCTCGCGGGGAGATGGCGACGCTCCGCGCATCTGAAGCAGGAAGTTGGCCGCGATTCCCAGCCCGGGATCGCCTGGCGGGCTCTGGATGCCTCGCCGCGCGGCGTCATACGCGGCGACAAGGATGGGCTGCTGAGCGGTGAGCCTGGCTGCCTTGCGGGTGTTCGCCTCGGGAGAATTGGAGTCCTTGTCCGGATCGTCGGCGCTGGCCAGCGAGACCAGGGTGCGCATCGCCTCCATCGGTTCCTGGCCGCCAGATATCTCGGCCAGGCCGGAGTTGACGAGCTTGCCCAGGGTGCGTCCGGCGGCGATCTCGGCCCGGAAGCCGTCGAGTTCCGCCGCGTCCGGCGGCGATCCTCGTTGCAGCAGGTAGGCGATTTCCTCGAAGGTCGCCGCCCTGGCGAGCTGGTGGATGTCGTACCCGCGGTAGAACAGGCGGCCAGCCTGGCCGTCGATATCGCTGAGCGCGGTGGACGCGGCGACAACGTCAGCCAGGCCCTTGGACGGCTTGTCCGCCATTTCGTGTTCCTCCCGATGGCTCGCTCGGCAGTGTACTTCCGCTGCTACCCTCCGGCCGCCGCCGGCCGGCTCGGCACCGCGTGCGGAAACCGCATCGCCGAAACGTGGTAGGACACCGCTCCGAGAGGGTAACTGCACGGAGAGACATCAGTGACTGCTCGGGTAGGCAGGAGGAACGGTCGTGGACGGGCCCTATATTCGCATTGAGGACACCGGGGCCGTGATCCCGCTGTGCGAGCAGGTGACGACGATCGGCCGCGGCGACGGGGTCGACGTGCATCTGGCCGACCCGAGCGTCTCCCGGCTGCACGCCGAGATCATCCGCCGCGGGCCATATGCCTACGTCACCGACCTTGGCTTATCGCGAAACGGCACCCGCGTCAATGGGCGCCCGGTAGCCCGCCGCGTCCTCGAGGACGGGGATGTGCTCACCTTCGGGGCGGCCCGCTGCCGGATCGGCGGGATCCCGCATGAGGACTTCACCGCCGAGGTCGAGTTGCGGCGCTCCGCCAGCCCCGAGCTGACCCGCAGAGAACTTGACGTGCTTACCTCACTCTGCCGCCCTGCGCTCTCGGATGAGGCCTTTGTCGCGCCCGCGACGGCTCGCGAGATCGCCGCGGACCTCGTCGTCACGGAGGCGGCCGTCAAGCAGCATCTGCTGCGCCTCTACCAGAAATTCCGCATTCCCGAGGGCCCGAACCGGCGGGTCCGGCTCGCCAACGAGGTCGTGGCGCTCGGGCTGGTGCGGCCGCTGCCACCGACCGGCCGCACGGAGCCACCCCAGGCCCCGCGCCACAGTGCCCGGGCGGCCCCGGTACGCGCCAGCGCGGGCCCGGCCGTCCCGGCCGCGAGCGCGACCGTAGCCCCGGCTGTGAGCGCAGGCCGGGCGCCGGTTACCAAGGCAGCGAGCCCGCACACCCCCGCGGACGGAAACCTGCCTGACCGGCAAGCCAGCTAGACATCCCGTGGATATTGGCCGACAACGCACCAGGCTGAAGATCCGCGGAACGCCCTAACGCCGCGGCGCGGGCTGCTCTTGATGTTCCCGCCGGAACTCCGGACGTTTCACGGCACCGGGCTCACCAGAGCCGGAAGTGCCAGAGCCGCGGCCGCCAGAACCGGAAGTGCGCGATCTGGGATATCCCGTGCCAGCCCGGCACGTGCCGGATGAGGTCCGTCGGTGCCACCAGCGGCCAGTAGGCGGCTGGCGACGATGCCGCTGCCGCGAGCGCGGCCACGGCCAGGGCCCACAGCCCGATAAGCGCCACAGCCTCCGTCGTGCGCGTGCCGATGATCGCGGTGAAGATCCGGTTGAGCTGGCGTCGTGACTTGCCCGAGCCAGGCCCGAGCCCGTAGAAGGCCACCAGCGTCCCTGCCCCGTAGGCCACGGCCCGCGGCATCGAATCCACCGGCACGGTGACCAGCGTGACCACACCCACCCCGGCCGCCACCGCGAGCGCCAAGGGCGCGAGCAGCACGGAGGCGAGTACCGACCGGACCAGGAACCAGGGGAAGGCGGCCGCTGCGAAGAGATGGTCGGTCGCCCGCGCGCCTCGCGCGGTGCGTCTCTGGTCGACACCGCGCTGGGCCAGCTCGCCCGCCCGCAGCAGCACGATGGCAGCGAGCGCGAGCAGTGTGCCCGCGACCGGAAGCGCCACGCTGACGCTCACCGCGATCACCATCGTCGCCAGGACAAGCATCGGATGCCGACGCTGCACCGCACCTGCGTAGCCTGCCGCAGTCGGGGCCGGCCCACCTCCAGCAGGCCAGTTGCGGCCGGAAAGTGTCCCGGCCCGGCCATTACCGGCGACCGCCCCAGCGGGAGCGTAGGCGACCGGAGGCAGCATGTCGGCGTAGTCGCTGGGCCAGGCCTGCGCGCTGGGGATCGGCCGGGTACCTGGGCCCGCTGCGAGCCGTCCAGCGGGACCCGCTTCGGACAGGCCCCGGCCGGCGAAACCCGCCGCGATCGAACCCGGGCCAGCCAAGCCCGGACCGGCCAAGCCCGGACCGGCCAAGCCCGAGCCGGCGAAACCCGCCGCAGCCGCTACCCCGCCGGCGGCGGCCACTGCTCCGGCGGCACCGGCGACGCCCGCCGCCCCGATGCCACCCGCCCCGTTGCCACCCGCTCCGTTGCCACCCGCTCCGTTGCCACCCGCTCCGGCCGCCGCACCTGCTACCGGGGCCCAGCCCGGTGTGCCATCCAATCGCGTGCCAGCGGCCGTCATGGCCGACGCCATCTCCGGGCCTGCCCCCCGCGCCGCCGGGAACATCAGTGCCGACCCGTCGAGGGCGGCCGCCGCCGCGCTGAGCTGCTCTGCGGACGGACGGCGGCTGGGTTCGCGGCCGAGCGCCGCCGTCAGCAACGGCAGCATAGGCGCGGCCACACCAACGAGATCGGGGCTGCCGTTCACGATCCGGTAGAAAATCGTCTCGTAGGAGCCGGTGCCGAACGGAGCACGCCCGGTGGCCGCGAACGCGACCGTGGCCCCCCAGGCGTGCACATCGGACGCCCGGCTGCTCTGCTGGCCCTCGATGACCTCCGGGGACAGGTAACCGGGTGTGCCCATGAACATGCCGGTCATGGTGAGCCGGGTCGAGTCCAGCGCCTGCGCGATCCCGAAATCGATGACGACCGGCTGCCCGTTCACCAGCATCACATTGCCCGGCTTGAGGTCGCGGTGCACCACGCCGGCGCCGTGTACGGCGATAAGCGCTTCGGCGAGCCCGCAAGCCAGCCGGGCAAGTGGGGCACCACGCAGGGGGCCCTCCTCGCGCACGAACTCGTCCAGGGTCCGGCCGGGAACGTACTGCGTGACGATGTAGGGCATGTTGCCCGTCACGTCGGTGTCGATCACCTCGGCGACGAAGGGGCTCCGCACCAGGCGCATCGTCTCGACCTCGCGGGCCAGGCGGCGGCGGGCGTTAGGGTCACCCGCCACGGACGGACGGAGCACCTTGATCGCGACGCTGCGATGCTCGGAGTCGCGGGCCAGGTAGACAACGCCCATCCCGCCCTCACCGATACGGTCGAGCAGACGGTAGGGCCCTAGCCTGTCTGGCATCTGGTCGTCTGGAGTCATGGCTCCCCCCAGCCTACGAACTACACGCGCGTTCCCCGGTGTAGACGGCGCAGGATGTGGCCGGGTATTCCTGGCCAGTACGGCTAGGCTCCGGTGACCAACCTACGCAACGCCTCTGCTGCCTGGGCATTCTGCTCGGCATAGCCGACCAGAGCCCGGGCAAGTTCTGCTGCCCACTCCTGAATCTGCACCGGCTGACGGGACAGCACAACCCCCCGCACTTCGCGGCAGATCTCCGCGAGCGGCTCACCCGAGCGCACGGCCAGCGACATTACCCGGTCCCCCAGCCGCACTGTGATCTTGGACACTTCGCCGGGGCGCCCGCGCATACGGTCAGACACGGTCCTGTCACGCTCGATAGTCACGACCCCGGCCGGGAGCGCTCCGCCGAGCGACTCGGTGAGTACCTTCGCGTAGACGGCCACGTCAGCGCTGTCCGCGCGGAGCGCGGCGGTGACCATCTCCAGGTCGGGGCCGTCCCCGGGCTCCATCATCGGCGGGCACCCTGCCACTTCGCGTGCGCCGGCCGGGCCTGGGGCGGTTTCGCCTGCGGCCGCGGGCCGCCTGGCCACCGCTGGCTCGTGTTCACGTGACGCATGGGCTCCGCTGCTCCTCTCCCCGCGATGATGGGGCGGGACCGGCCGCGCCCCTCTAGCTCGCTCATCGGCCGGCGAACGTGGCCTTCCCAGGCCCATTCTCGACGAAGCTGCGCATTCCCGTGCGCTGGTCCTCGGTGGCGAACAGCCCGGCGAAGTGCAGCCGCTCGATCTCGAGCCCAGTATCAAGGTTCACTTCAAGGCCCTCGTCAATGGCCTGCTTGGCGGCCCGCAGGGCGGCGGCGGGGCCGGTGGCATACCGGCCGACGAGGTCACGGGCCGCCTGATAGACGTCCGTGTCAGGGACAACCTTGTCCACCAGGCCGATGGCGAGTGCCTCTTGCGCGCCGACAAACCGGCCCGTGTACACGATGTCTTTCGCCCTGGCCGGCCCGACCAGGCGGGGCAGGCGTTGCGTGCCGCCGGCTCCGGGGATGATGCCGAGCAGGATCTCCGGCTGGCCGACCCGCGCGCTCTCACCCGCGACCCGGAAGTCGGCGCAGAGCGCGAGTTCGAGGCCGCCGCCCAGTGCGTACCCGGTCACCGCCGCGACCACCGGCTTGGGAATCTTCGCGACCGCGGTGAACGATTCCTGCAACCGCCGCGTGTCGGCCGCCATCTGGCTGTAACCGGCCTCGGCCATCTCCTTGATGTCGGCGCCGGCCGCGAAGACCTTCTCCCCGCCGTAAAGGACCACGGCACGGATCGCCGGGTCCTGCGAGACCTGCGCGGCGGCCGCCGCGATCTCACCCTGGACCTGGGCGTTGAGCGCGTTCATCGGTGGCCGGTCGAGCCGGATCGTGGCCACCGCCTGCTCAGTTTCCACGTGGACGAAGTCGCCCATGCCGCACCTCCATGCCCGGGCCACGATCTTACGGGAGGGCCAGCCGCGGCCGACCAGGGAGCCCAGGACAGAAACCCCAGGACCAGCAGCCCAGAGCCGGAGCCAAGGACCAAGGCCCGGAGGTCAGGGCCAAGACCGAGGACCGCGATGCGCCGGCCAAGGCCCGGGGCGGCCAGCGCCGGAGCCAAGGACCGGAAGTGCCAGGCCGGGCCCGGCGGACCTGGCCGGAGCCAAGGACCGCAAAAACCAGGCCGGGCCCGGCCTATCTGAGCCGGTGCCAAGGACCGGAAGTGCCAGGCCGGGGCCCGGCCGACCTAGGCCGGTGCCAAGGACCGGAAGTGCCAGGCGGGGCCCGGCGGACCTGGCCGGAGCAAAGGACCGGAAAGGCCAGGCCGGGGCCTGGCCGACCTGGGCCGGAGCAAGGGACCGCGAAGATGCCAGGACAAGGCCAAGCCGGTGTGCAGTCCAGGTGGGCTTACTCCCGCGGTTCCCGGGCTACTCCCCGGCTGCCCTGGGCAGCGGCACCTCCGGGTCGTCCAGGAATGACTGAATCTCCGCCTCGCTGTAGCGGCGATGCCCGCCGAGCGTCCTGATCGAGTGGAGCTTGCCCTGCTGCGCCCACCGGGTGACGGTCTTGGGGTCGACCCGGAATAGCGCCGCCACCTCCGAGGGAGTCAGAAGTCGGTTCTCGGGACGGATGTCTGGCCTCACGATGACGGTGTCCTTTCACGTGCGGGAGAGCAAGTAACGGAAAGTGACACGGCGGCGTCATGCGATTGGCATAACGCGATGCGGTATGTCATGGCCCCCCCAGGGCTTTGCGGATACCCCTGGCACAGCACCGTGCACATAGCGGCTGAGCAGGCGATACATGCTAGACGCCATACACGGCGCAACGGTTTACTTGCGCCACGTAACACATGAGCCGGCGATGCCGTACAGAATCGGGCGCGCTGCGGTCAGCGATCGCACGCAATCGGGCGCGCTGCAGTCAGCGACCAAACCGGGTTACAGCGACCGCCGCCGACCGGCTGCTCAGCGCAAATCGCCGGTCGTCATCCCGGCCGGGACCTCGGGCAGGGTGACGAGGCCCATCTCCGCGGCCGAGGCCAGCAGGGGGTGCCGGGGAACCACCCGCACCGTGTACCCGAACGGCCCGGGCCGGCCGAGCTCGGCGTCGCCGGCGTACCGGGCCACCCCATCCTCCCCTGGCGTCCCCTCGACGGTCAGCACGTTGCAGTCCGGGTTGATGATCTCGTCCTCGTCGCCGAGCCTGCCGTAGACCACCTCGACGGTCACGTCGTCGGGCGTCAGCGTTCCCAGCCGGACGCTGGCCCGCACGATCAGCTTGCCGCCGGGGACCTGATCGCCGTCGAGCGCCTCTACGTGCTCGATGGCCACCCCATTCCAGGCCCGGTTCACCCGTCGCTTCCACGCGGCGAGTTCCCGGGCCGCGGCGAAGGACCCGGGTGCTCCCGCACTGCCGTCGGCGAGCGCGCGGGATGCCCGCGCCGCGGGCAGGTACAGCTCCGTCGCGTACTCGCGGACCATCCGGGACGCCTGGACCCGGGGGCCGAGGGCACGCAGCGTGTGCCCGACCATTTCCAGCCAGCGGCGGGGCAGCCCGTCCGGGCCAGCGTCATAGAACAGCGGCGCGACGGTCTGGCCGAGCAGGTCGTACAGGGCGGCCGACTCAAGCTCGTCCCGGCGATCCGGGTCCGCCACGCCGTCCGCCGAGGGGATCGCCCAGCCGTCGGCGCCGTCGTACCACTCATCCCACCAGCCGTCCCTGACTGACAGATTCAGGCCGCCGTTCAGCGCCGACTTCATGCCGGACGTGCCGCACGCCTCCAGCGGGCGGAGCGGGTTGTTCAGCCACACATCGCACCCCTGGACCAGGGCTCGGGCCATGGCCATGTCGTAGTCAGGCAGGAACACAACGCGATGCCGCACCTTCGGGTCGTCGGTGAACTCGACCATCTGCTGGATCAGCCGCTTGCCGCCGTCGTCGGCCGGATGCGCCTTCCCGGCGATAATGATCTGCACCGGCCGGACCGGGTCGAGGAGCAGCGCGGTGAGCCGGGCTGGGTCGTGCAGCATCAGGGTGAGCCGCTTGTAGGAGGGCACCCGGCGGGCGAAGCCGATGGTCAGCAGGTTCTCGTCGAGCACCTCGTCCGTCCAGACCAGTTCCGCGTCGCTGGCCCCGCGCTGCCGCCAGGAGGCGCGCACCCGCTGGCGGGCCTGCGCGACAAGCTGCGACCGGAGCGCGCGCCGGATCTCCCAGAGCCGGGCGGGGGCGGTGTGCGCGACACGCTCCCAGGCGTGCCCGTCCTCCGGCAGCGCCGCCGCGGCCGCGGCCGGCTCGGCTCCCGCGACCGCCAGGTCCAGGATCTGCCTGGCGACCCAGCTGGGGGCGTGCACCCCGTTGGTGATCGACCCGATCGGCACCTCCGAGGTGTCGAATCCCGGCCACAGGCCAGCGAACATCTCCCGGCTGACCTGTCCGTGCAGCCTGCTCACGCCGTTGACCCGCTGCGCGAGCCGCATGCCCATCACGGCCATGTTGAAGACGGTCGGGTCGCCGCCTGGAAATGTCTCCGCACCCAGCGCGAGCACCCGGCCGGAGGGCAGCGCCGGATCCGCCGCTGGGCCGCTGAAATGGCGCTCCACCAGCTCCCGGGTGAACCGGTCGATCCCGGCCGGTACCGGCGTGTGCGTGGTGAACACGGTGCCCGCCCGGCACAGCTCGATCGCCTCATCGAAGCCGAGTCCCTGGGATGCGTACTCACGGATCCGCTCCAGGCCGAGAAAACCGGCATGACCTTCGTTGGTATGGAAGACCTCAGGCGCCGCGTGCCCAGTGAGCCTGCAGAACGCGCGCACCGCCCGCACACCGCCGATGCCAAGCAGCAGCTCCTGCCAGAGTCGGTGGTCGCTGCCGCCGCCGTAGAGCCGGTCGGTGATCTCACGCAGGGCGGGCTCGTTCTCCTCCACGTAGGAATCGAGCAGCAGCAGCGGAACCCGGCCCACCTGCGCGAGCCAGATCTGGGCGGCGAGCACGCGGCCCGCGTCCAGGGCGACGGTGACCCGGGTCGGTGACCCATCGGAATCATGGAGCAGGGAAAGCGCGAGCCCGTTCGGGTCGTTCGACGGGTACCGCTCCATCTGCCAGCCCTCGGCGGACAGCGACTGGGTGAAGTAGCCGTGCCGGTAGAGCAGACCCACGCCGATGAGCGGCACGCCGAGGTCGCTGCCAGCCTTGAGATGATCCCCGGCCAGGATGCCCAGCCCGCCCGAGTACTGGGGCAGCGCCTCGGTGATTCCGTACTCCGGCGAGAAGTAGGCGATCGCCGCGGGCGGCGGCCCGTCGCCCGCCGATCCGCCGGCCGCCTCGACCGCGCTCACCTGGTACCAGCGCGGCCCGGACAGGTACTCGCGCAACTCGTCAGTGGCCTCGCCGAGCCGGTGCAGGAATGCCTGATCGGTCGCGAGGGCGGCCAACTGAGCCGACGGCACCTCGCCGAGCAGGGTCACCGGATCGTGCCCGGACGCCTCCCACCCGGCCGGATCGATCGCGGCGAACAGCTTGCGGGTGTCGGCATGCCAGGACCAGCGGAGGTTCAGCATGAACTCACGCAGCGGGCTGAGCGGGCCTGGCAGGGCGGTGCGCACGGTAAACCGGCGGATGGCTCTCACGGGGAGTGACCTTAAACCGCCATCCGTGGCCACCGCGAATCGGGGCGGCATTCCGGCGATGCCCGAGCCCGGGCCCGCGCAAACCTCAGTGGTCTGTGAGGGGGGTCCAAGGACCCCCCTCACAGACCACTTGATCCGAGATACCGAACGAAAATCGCTGGCACTCACTCCGTACATGCGCCGCCAGGACGGGATTTTCTCTCGCACATGCGCGGCCCGGGCGAGGTTTTCTCCACTCATCCCGCATGTGTGCGGCCGGGGCGGATTTTCTCCACTCACCCAGCACATGCGCGGCCGGGCGGGATTTTCTGAGCCTGGCGGGATGGCCAGGCTCAGCCGCAGGTCCCGGCCCGAGCGGCGATGAGCGCTGGCCTGCGGATGTTTGGCCAGGCCCCCCCTCGCGGCCACCCCGGCTTACTCGGTAGCGTTTGGTGGTGATCGGACGAATCCCCATCCTTGACGTCCAGCCCGTCCTGGAGTGCGGACGGCGGCCAGCCAAGGCGGTAACCGGCGAGACGTTCCCCGTCAGCGCCACCGTGTTCCGGGAGGGACACGAGATGCTCGGCGCGGGCGTGGCGCTGATCAGCCCGGCCGGCCAGCAGCACCCGCTTGTCACCATGCACGAGCTGGTCCCTGGCACCGACCGCTACGGCGCGGAGGTCACGGTCACCTCGGAGGGGCCCTGGCGCTTCCGGATCGAGGCCTGGGGCGACCCGATCGCGCACTGGCGGCACGACGCGGCCATCAAGATCCCGCGCGGCCAGGATGTGGAACTCGTGCTCGCCGAGGGCGCGCTCCTGTTCGACCGGGCCGCGAGGTCCGTGCGGCCGGTCAAGACCGGCCAGCGCCGGCCGGCGGGCGCCCGCTGGGTGGACGCCGCCCGAGCGGCCGAGACGGCGCGCGCCGCCCGGGCCGCGTATACGGCCGCGGCGGCGCGGCTCCGTGATCCGGCTCTTCCGCCCTGGGACCGGCTCGCGGCCGCCACGGGCGAGGAGATCACCGCGATCCTGGCCAGCTACCCGCTGCGTGACCTGGTCACCCGGTCGGCCAGGTTCCCGGTGATCGTGCACCGGCAGCGGGCCCTCTATGGGGCCTGGTATGAATTCTTCCCGCGCTCCGAAGGGGTGCAGACCGACCCGATGGGCCGCCGGGAGCCCGCCGGCGGGACGCTGCACAGCGCCGCCTGCCGCCTGGAGGCGGTCGCGGGCATGGGGTTCGACGTGGTCTACCTGCCGCCGATCCACCCGATCGGGACCACCGCCCGGAAGGGAGCCAACAACGTATTGCACGCGGGCGCCGGCGATCCCGGCTCACCGTGGGCGATCGGCTCACCCGAGGGCGGCCACGACACCGTCGACCCGGCCCTCGGCACGCTGGCGGACTTCGACGCGTTCGTCGCCCGCACCAGGGAACTCGGCATGGAGATCGCTCTCGACTTCGCGCTGCAGACCTCGCCCGATCATCCCTGGGTGACCGAACACCCCGAATGGTTCACCACCCGGGCCGACGGCAAGATCGCCTACGCCGAGAACCCGCCCAAGAAATACCAGGACATCTACCCGCTCAATTTCGGCGACGATCCCGAGGGCCTGTACGCGGAGGCGCTGCGGGTGCTCCGGCACTGGATGGCCCACGGGGTCAGGATCTTCCGGGTCGACAACCCGCACACCAAGCCGCTGCTGTTCTGGGAGCGGCTGCTCGCCGAGGTGGCCCGCACGGACCCCGACGTGCTCTTCCTGGCTGAGGCCTTCACCCGCCCGGCCATGATGCACACCCTGGCCAAGATCGGCTTCCACCAGTCGTACACCTACTTCACGTGGCGCAACAGCGCGGCCGAGATCACCGAGTACATGCTCGAGCTGGCCGGGCCGGCCGCCGCCTACATGCGGCCCAACTTCTTCGCCAACACCCCGGACATCCTGCACGAATACCTGCAGCATGGCGGGCCGCCCGCGTTCAAGATCCGCGCCGTGCTCGCCGCCCTGCTGTCGCCGTCCTGGGGCATCTACTCCGGCTACGAGTTGTCCGAGAACACCCCGCTACGGCCGGGCAGTGAGGAATACCTCAACTCGGAGAAATACGGGTACCGGCCGCGGGACTGGGCTCAGGCGGAGATCGGGCCACATGGCATCGCTCCGTTCGTCAGGCAGCTCAATGCGATCAGAAAAGCCCACCCAGCGCTGCACTGGTTGCGTAATCTACGTTTTCATCACGTCGACCAGCCTGACCTGCTCTGCTTCTCCAAACGCCGGTCGCAGGACGGGGACACAGTCCTGGTCGTCGTGAACCTTGATCCGCACCAGGCTCACGAGGCCACGGTCTGGCTCGATCTGGCCGCGCTAGGAATGGAAGGCCACGCCGAGTTCGTTGTGACCGACGAGCTATCCGGCCTGGCCTACCGGTGGGGCCAGGCAAATTATGTGCGCCTCGACCCGGCGACCGAGCCCGCACACATCTTCAGCGTCACACCAGACCCGCCCGGCTGATGGCGCCCGATATATCCGCAGGAGACGCCAGTGGTCACAGAGCCTAATCCGGGCCGTCCCGGCCCCGCGGGCCTCTCGCTCCCACCGAATGTGCCCAGTTTCGCCGCAGGTCCCGGTGAGCCCATTCCGGACTCCTTCGAGAAGCCACGCGATCCGCAGTGGTACAAGCGTGCGGTCTTCTATGAGGTCCTGGTCCGCGGGTTTCACGATTCCAACGGGGACGGCACCGGCGATCTGCGCGGCCTGACCGAGCGGCTCGACTATCTGCAGTGGCTCGGGATCGACTGCATCTGGCTCCTGCCGATCTACTCCTCGCCGCTGCGCGATGGCGGATATGACATCGCCGACTTCACCTCCGTCCTGCCGGATTTCGGGCATATCGGGGACTTCGTCGAGCTGGTCGATGCCGCGCACCAGCGCGGCATGCGGGTCATCGCCGACCTCGTGATGAATCACACCAGTGACGCGCACCCGTGGTTCCAGGAGTCCCGCAGCGACCCCGAGGGCCCGTACGGTGACTTCTACGTCTGGTCGGACACCGACGACCGGTACGGCGAGGCGCGGGTCATCTTCGTCGACACCGAGCAGTCCAACTGGACCTATGACCCGGTCCGCGGGCAGTACTACTGGCACCGGTTCTTCGCTCACCAGCCCGACCTGAACTACGAGAACCCGCGGGTCCAGGAAGCCATGATCGAGGTGCTGCGGTTCTGGCTCGACCTCGGCATCGACGGGTTCCGGCTGGACGCCGTGCCCTACCTTTACGAGCGGGAGGGCACGAACTGCGAGAACCTGAAGGAGACCCACGAGTACCTGAAGCGGATCCGCACCGAGGTGGACCGGCTCTACCCGGACCGGGTGCTGCTCGCGGAGGCCAACCAGTGGCCGGCCGACGTGGTGCAGTATTTCGGTGATGCCGAGACCGGCGGCGACGAGTGCCATATGGCGTTCCACTTCCCGCTGATGCCGCGCATTTTCATGGCGGTGCGCCGCGAGCAGCGGTACCCGATCTCGGAGATCATGTCCCAGACCCCGCAGATCCCCGGCAGCTGCCAATGGGGCATCTTCCTGCGCAATCACGACGAGCTGACGCTGGAGATGGTCACCGACGACGAGCGTGACTACATGTGGGCCGAGTACGCCAAGGACCCCCGGATGAAGGCCAACATCGGCATCCGGCGCAGGCTCGCCCCGCTGCTCGACAACGACCGCAACCAGCTGGAGCTGTTCACCGCACTGCTGCTCTCGCTGCCCGGATCGCCGGTGCTCTACTACGGCGACGAGATCGGGATGGGCGACAACATCTGGCTCGGAGACCGGGACGGGGTGCGGACCCCGATGCAGTGGACGCCCGACCGCAACGCGGGCTTCTCCAGTTCTGACCCGGCCCGGCTCTACCTGCCGATTCTCATGGACCCCATCTACGGCTACCAGGCCCTGAACATCGAGGCCCAGCAGCACAATGGCGGCTCGCTGCTGCACTGGACCAAGCGGATGATCGAGATCCGCAAGCGGCACCCGGTGTTCGGCCTGGGCGGCTACGAGGAACTGAGTTCCTCGAACCCGAGCGTGCTGGCGTTCGTCCGTGAATACGACGGGACCGGTCACTGGCCGGAGGGGATGGACGTCACGGACCGCATCCTGTGCGTCAACAACCTGTCCCGGTTCCCGCAGCCGGTCGAACTCGACCTGAGGCGTTTCCGCGGGGTCACCCCGGTGGAGTGCATGGGCGGGGTCATCTTCCCGCCCATCGGGGAGCTCAGCTACCTGCTCACTCTGCCCGGTCACGGTTTCTACTGGTTCCAGCTCCCGGCGCCCAGGGGAGAGCACCCGCGTTGACCCCGCGGGGAAGATTACGAGAATCCGGGCGTGGCCGACCGCACATTCAGGGAATGGTGATCTTCAACGGCCTGCATGTTTGCCGTGGACGGGGTAGACCGGAACCATGACATTTGCGGACGGGGTAGACCTGAACCATGACATTTGAGGAAACGCTGACGGCATGGATGCCGACCCAGCGGTGGTTCGCTGGCAAGGGTGCCAGGATCCTGGACCTGGCGATCGTGGCTGACACCGAGCTGGCGGGCGGCGATCCGGGGCTGCGGCACCTGATCATCGACGTGTCGCAGGGCAGCAGCGTCGATTCCTACCAGGTGTTCGTGGGCCTGCGGAAACGAATCCCGGAGCGGCTCGAGCACGCGGTCATCGGCAGCGCCGGCAGTGACATGGGCGCCGGCGGGCTGACGGCCTATGACGCGCTGCACGACCCGGAGCTCACCAGGTTCCTGCTGGCGGCCATCGCCGCTGGCGAGCAGGCCGGCCCGGTGCGCTTCGCCCGGGAACCCGACGTGGCGATCGACACCGACCTGGACAGCCTGGTGCTCACCGGCGAGCAGAGCAACACCAGCCTGATGTTCGGCGAGATCAGCATTCTCAAGGTGTTCCGCCGGCTGTCCCCCGGCCCCAACCCCGACCTCGAGGTGCCGCGCGCGCTGGCCAGGCTCGGCTCGCAGCACGTGGCCGAGCCGCTGGGCTGGATCGAGACCCGGATGGACGGCGCGCCGACCATCCTCGGCATCCTGTCCCGGTACCTGCGAGCCGCCTCCGACGGCTGGTCCCTGGCCGCGGCCAGCGTGCGCGATCTCTACGCGGGCGAGGGCACGCGCGCGGCCGACGCCGGCGGGGACCTGGCCGGCGAGGCCCACCGGCTCGGCGTGGCCACCGCCGAGGTGCACCGGGACCTCGCGGAGGCCTTCGGCACCGACGAACTCCCCGCGGAGGCCGCCGGTGACCTGGCCCGGCAGATGTTCCACCGGCTGGAGGTGGCCCTGGCCGCCGTCCCGGAACTCGGCCGGCACGCGGACCTGATCGGCTCCGCCTTCTCCGACCTCGCCAAGCTGGGCCAGCCGCTGCTCGTGCAGCGGGTGCACGGCGACTACCACCTCGGCCAGGTCATGCGCACCCAGACCGGGTGGGTGGTACTGGACTTCGAAGGGGAGCCCGCTGTCCCGCTGGCCCAGCGCCGGGCGCGCTCCCCCGCGCTCCGCGACGTCGCCGGCATGCTCCGCTCGTTCGACTATGCGGCCCGGCACCAGCTACGCTCGCATGCCGACCAGGAGCGCGTGCGGCACGCGGCCCGTGACTGGGTGCGGCGCAACCAGGCGGCGTTCTGCTCCGGGTACGCCGAAGCTGGCGGAATGGATCCTTACTCGCACGCGACACTGCTGCGCGCGCTCGTCCTCGACAAGGCGGTCTACGAGGTGATGTACGAGGCCAGGAACCGGCCCGACTGGCTCCCCATCCCGCTCGGCTCGATCGCGGACTCCTGAGATGGCCAGGGAAATGGTGACCAACCCAGACCCGTCCGCGCCGGTCAGCGTGGGGGAGATCGACCGGATCGTGGCCGGTACCCACTACGACCCGCATTCCGTGCTCGGCGCGCACCAGGTCCCGGGCGGCGTCATCATCCGCGCGCTGCGGCCGCTCGCCAAGACGGTGAGCGTGGTCCTGCCCGACGGGACGCGCTTCCCGATGGAGCACGTCCACGAGGGCGTCTTCGCCGTCACGCTCCCGGCGTCCAAGGTGCCTGAGGTGCCCGACTACCGGCTCGCGGTCACCTATCCGGGCCCCGACGGCGGCACGTCGCTGCCTGAAACGCTCGCCGACGACCCCTACCGGCACCTTCCCACGCTCGGTGAGGTGGATCTGTACCTGATCGGCGAGGGCAGGCACGAGCGGCTCTGGCAGGTTCTCGGGGCCCATGTGCACCGGCCGGACGGCCCGTCGGCCACCGGGGAAGACCGCGACGCCGGGGCGACGGCAGATCCCGGGGTTGAATCGTTCGGTAAGGATAGTTCCGGGGTGAAGGCGGCGTTCGAGCCACTGGTCGGCACGTCATTCGCGGTCTGGGCGCCGAACGCGCGCGGGGTGCGGCTGATCGGGGACTTCAACCACTGGGACGGTCGGGGGCACCCGATGCGCTCGCTCGGCGGGGCCGGGGTCTGGGAGATCTACCTGCCCGGGGCCGCCGAGGGCGCCCGGTACAAGTTCGACATCTGCGCGCCCGACGGCCAGTGGCGGCGCAAGGCCGACCCGATGGCCAACCTGGCCGAGCGCCCGCCGGCGACCGCGTCCGTGGTGTACAGCTCGAATTACGAATGGGGCGACGCGGACTGGCTGGCGGCGCGGGCGCAGGGCGAACGGGTGCGCGAGCCGGTCAGCATCTACGAGGTGCACCTCGGGTCCTGGCGCCCCGGGCTGTCCTACACCGATCTCGCCGAGGAACTGACTGGTTACGTGGCCGGGCTCGGCTTCACCCACGTGGAGTTCCTGCCGGTCGCCGAGCACCCGTTCGGCGGCTCCTGGGGCTACCAGGTGACCTCGTATTACGCGCCGACGTCACGGTTCGGCACGCCCGATGAGTTCCGCCACCTGGTGGACCGGCTGCACCAGGCGGGCATCGGCGTCATCCTCGACTGGGTGCCCGCGCACTTCCCGCGCGACGACTGGGCGCTGGCGCGGTTCGACGGCACCCCGCTGTATGAGCACCCCGATCCGCGCCGCGGCGAGCACCCGGACTGGGGCACCTACATCTTCAACTACGGGCGGCCCGAGGTGCGCAACTTCCTCGTCGCCAACGCGCTGTACTGGCTGGAGGAGTTCCATATCGACGGGCTCCGGGTGGATGCCGTGGCCTCGATGCTCTACCTGGACTACTCGCGATCCGAGGGTCAGTGGACACCGAACCAGTTCGGCGGCCGGGAGAACACCGACGCCGTGTCCTTCCTCCAGGAGGTGAACGCCACCTGCTACCGGCGGGTCCCCGGGGTCATGATGATCGCCGAGGAGTCCACCGCGTGGCCCGGGGTGACCCGCCCGGTGCACCTGGGCGGGCTGGGGTTCGGCTTCAAGTGGAACCTGGGCTGGATGCACGACACGCTGACCTACTTCTCGCACGACCCGGTGTTCCGTCACTATCACCACAACGAGATCACGTTCTCGCTGATGTACGCGTTCAGCGAGAACTTCATCCTGCCGCTCTCGCACGACGAGGTCGTGCACGGCAAGGGGTCGCTGCTGGGCAAGATGCCGGGCGACGACTGGCGGCGTTTCGCCGGCCTGCGGGCACTGCTGGCCTACATGTGGGCGCACCCGGGCAAGCAGTTGCTGTTCATGGGCTCCGAGTTCGGCCAGGGCGCCGAGTGGTCGCAGGAGCGCGGCCTCGACTGGTGGTCCCTGGACGACGACTATCACTCCGGGACACGGCGCCTGGTTCGCGACCTCAACGAGGCCTACCGGTCCGCCCCCGCGCTCTGGGCGCTCGATTACTCACCGGAGGGGTTCGGCTGGATCGACGCGAATGACGCTGCGGGGAACACCCTTTCGTTCCTGCGCTTCTCCGGCGCGTCCCGGAAGCCGGGTGCCGGGGAGCCGGGCGCCGGGGAGCCGGGCGCCGGGGAGCGTGACAGTTCCGTGGAGCCGGGCGGTTCTGGGGAGGCGGGCGGTTCCGGGGAGCCGGGCGCCGGGGCCGCTGTGCTCGCCTGCATCGCGAACTTCTCGGGAGATCCGCATTCGCAGTACCGGGTCGGGCTGCCGCACGCCGGCCGGTGGCGCGAGGTGATCAACACCGACGCCCAGGGCTATGGCGGCAGCGGAGTCGGCAACCTGGGCGTAGTCGACGCCGTCCCGGAGCCCTGGCATGGCAGGCCGGCCTCGGCCGTGATCACCCTTCCGCCGCTCGGCGTCCTATGGCTGGTCCCGGAAGCCTGACACCCGGCGGTCACCGGTAGGCGCTGATAGCGAGCTTGGCCGCGAGGGCCAGGCCGCAGATGGCGATGAAGATGCGCAGCGCCCGCCCTGGGAGCCTGCGCACCAAGGATGGCCCGGTCCAGCCGCCGATCAGGAAACCCGCCGCGAGCGGCAGCGCGAAAGCCCAGCGCACCGGGCCGAACAGCGCGAAGCCCACCGCCGCGACCGCATTGGCCAGCCCGGAGACGACGTTCTTGATCGCATTGGTCCTGGCCATCGACTCGTTGAGGATGGGGGTGAGCACCGCGAGCAGCAGGATGCCCGCGGCCGCGCCGAAATACCCGACATAGATCGCGACACAGAACAGCGCGGCCAGCAGCAGCGTGCTGTGCTCGCCGCCAGCCCGCCTGGCCCGCCGCCCGGGCCTCTCCTGCAGCAGCAGGATCAGCGACGCGCCCCCGATCAGGAACGGGGCAACGTCCTCAAACGTCCGGGCCGGCGTGACCAGCAGCAGCGCAGCGCCCGCAGCACCGCCCAGGGCGGCGACCACGCCGAGGCGGCGAATCCGGCGCCACTGGCCAGCCAGTTCCGGTCGTGAACCCGCTGTCGCGCCGACGCCGGTGAATAGCAGGGCGACGGTGTTCGTCACGTTCGCGGACAGCGGCGGCAGGCCGAGAGCGAGCAGCACCGGATAGGAGACCACGGACGCCAGGCTCGCCACAGTGCTGACGATGCCGGCCAGGACGCCGGCCCCGAGCAGCACGAACACCTCGGCAACGGTCACCTCCCGACCCAAGCACAACCCAGGCCCCACGCGCCGTGACGTGGCACACACCCCCACGCTGGGTACTGATCATGTATGACAGAAGCCGCTCGGGCACTGGCGCCTGCTGTGCGCACCGCTTAACACGAGGAACTCGATCCGGCTCACCGCAGCGCGCTGCTCAGCTGGCTCGCCTTCACAGCCACGTTCGCCGTGACGCGCAGCAACAAGCTGGCCGGCCCCTGGGGTTGTCCCCTGCGACGCAGCCGTCCCCTGGACCGCAGCTGTCCCCTGGGCCCCGGCTGTCCCCTGGGCGGGAGATTTCGCCGGAGGATCGGGTGTCGCCAG
>DASWFT010000432.1:0-4146 GCA_036394075.1 Streptosporangiaceae bacterium | reverse complement strand
CGTTGTTTCGGGCGGAAAGCTACGGGCGGGCCCTCATCGGCGGTGCCGCCGTCTGTGCCGCCGGCCGGACGATGCGGAAGGTGGCGCGGAATGGACTCTCAGCGGCTGCATTCGCCCAGTTCAAGGCGTTTCTCATGCCGGGGATCAGGCAAGCGCGACCATCATCATGAAAGTGCGAGGCTGGTGCTGCAGCGGCGGTGCTGGATGCGCTGGGTGCCACGGGCGGCTGGGCAGGTGGCCCGGTCAGGGATGCGGGGTGTGCCGCGCCAGCGCGGTGACGTACAGGTCGCCGTGGTAGATGGGGACCTCCGTGGAGCGGGAGAACGGGGCGGTCACCAGGTGGCCGGAGTCGTCCGGCGGGGTCACCACCAGGTACGCGGCGAACACCCGCCGCCGCGCAGCGCGCCGCTGGTCCAGGCGAGGCTCGCGCTGGCGGTCTCACCTGGGGACAGCACGATCAGCTGGCGGCCGGGGTTCGGGTCGAACCAGGTCGAACCCCAGAACGTGTGCGAAGGCACCGTGTGGTGGTTCTGGTCCTGCAGGCCCAGCCCCGGATACCCATACAGCGTGCAGGACCGCTGCCCGGTGTTGGTTAGCGTCAAGATGAAGCCCGCATGGTAGCCGCGGCCGATCTGCGCCCCGTGTAGCGAAGCGGAAAGATCCCGCGGATAGCAGCGCGGCACCGAACTGACCGCCGCGGCGGCCGACGTCGACGTCGCCGCGAGCGCGGCTCCTCCGCCGGTACCGCCAAGGGCGGCAGCAGCGGCCGCGATCATCATCAATTTGCGCGTCAGGCGGAACATGACTGTCTCCATTCGTTTAGAGCGGACTTCTTCATTGCGGTAGGCCGGGGGTAAGTAGTCGTGCGCGAGTTACCGGGCAGCCGCGTGAATGCTGGTGCCGGGGCTGGCGAACCTGGGTGGGTCCGGCGCGTTCCCGGCGCAGGTCAGTCCTGGCGGGTCAGCATGAACACCGGAATCTGCCGCGCGGTCCTGACCTGGAATTCGGCGATGTCAGGAGATTCCGCGACGAGCTTGGGCCACAGCCCGGCGCGGGCGGTGCCGTCCAGTTCCTCTGCCAGTACTGTGACTGTCTGGGTGCCCACCTCGACTGTGATCCTGGGGTTGGCCTTGAGGTTGTAGTACCAGGCGGGGTGGGCTGATGCTCCTCCATTGGAGGCGACGATCACGAAGCGGCCGTCTGGCTGGGGGTTGCAGGCCAGCGGCGTGATGCGCTCGATCCCGGTTCTTGCGCCGATGTGGTGGATGAGAATCAGCGTCGTGCCCGCCCACATCCCGCCCACGCGTCCCCGGTTCGCCCGGAACTCCTCAATGATCTTGGTGTTATAGTTGCTGGCCGCGCCGGGAGCCGGGTTCGTCATGATCTCCTCCAGCGCCTTTAGGCGTACTCGTCGTGGCGGCGAATCCAGGTCTGCCACGCCTCGCCCTCGTCGCGCCCCTTCGGCGCCCGGTCGAGGATCGGGTAGTAGCCCATCAGGAACTCGACCCCGCGCCACGTGGTCGCATAGGTCTGGTAGACGGTGCCGTCCTGGAGTGTGAAGACGGTCACCGCCGGTGATTCGGTGAGGTATCCGGCGACGTCGGTTCCGGCCGCGGCCGCATTCTGCGCCACGATCGGCGGCAGCCCGCCGTCACCGGTCGGCAGGAACTCGCGCCCCTGCTCCTGGGTGTGGGAGGCGCCGAAGTCGAAGTTGAAGTCGGTGTTCGCCGCGGAGACCCAGGGGATGCTCCAGCCCATCCGCTGCTTGTACGCCTGAAGGTTGTCCAGCGGGGCCTGCGAGACGAGCAGCAGGGTCAGGTCGCGGGCATGCAGGTGCGGCAGCAGGCCGTCCAGGGCGTCGGCTATCGATGAGTTGACCGGGTCGCCCGCCTGGTAGGCCGGCCCGAACATGAAGTGGTAGATCAGCAGCTGTGAGCGGCCGTCGAACAGCCCGGCCAGGGTCCGCGGCCCATCGTCGGCGTCGAACCGGTAGTCCTTCTCGACCGTGACCCAGGGCAGCTCGCGGCGCTGGCGCGCCAGTTCGTCCCCCATCTGGGTGTGCTGCTTCTCGCGCTTGAGCAACTCGTCCCGAGCGGCCTGCCATTCCTCACGGCTGACAATCTTGTGATCGGTCATCGCGTCTTGTCTCCTTGCCGGGTGCGTTCTTGTGGGTTCTGCGCTGCTTGTCTGGCGGCCTGCTGATACAGACCAGCGGGTTTCGGCGGAATCGCCGCGCTGACCGCCGGGCCCTCTGGCACATCAACGGCGGCCACGCGGGCGGCTCGGCGTTCACCCGCGGTCCCTCCGTTGCTCATGACGGGACGGGCTCTGCCTGGGCGAGCGCTGCCTGGGCGAGCGCCGCGTTCTGGCGCTCGAGGGCTTTGGCCACACCGGCGTGCCAGCCGCCGGCGATGGACGCTGACATGGGGTCGGGGAAGATGTCTTCTTCCCCGTTGTCGATGGCGTCGAGGATGGCCCGCGCGACGGACTGCGGGGAGGCCTTGGGGATGTCGAGGTCGCGGGTCATGTCGGTGTCGGTGGGGCCGGTCAGCACGGCGTGGACCCGCACGCCCCGCCCGGCCAGCAGGGCGCGCAGCGATTGGGTCAGGGAGAACGCGGCCGCCTTGGAGATCGAGTAGGCGGGGGTGAGCGGCAGGGGGGCGAGGGCCATCAGGGACACGTTGTTGACGATGGCTCCGCCGGATCGGGTTAGGGCCGGCAGGAAGGCCTGGGTCACGCGGTAGGTGCCGAAGAGGTTGACGGCCAGGTGCTCTTCGAGCGCGGCCGGGTCGCTCAGGTCATCGAAAAGGAAAACGCCGGCGTTGTTGATCAGGACATCGAGGGATTCGACCTGGCCGGCGGCTGCCTGAACCTGCGCCGCGCTGGTCACATCCAGCATCAAGGGGGTGACGCGGGAGTTGGGGTGGGCCAGGGGCTGGCGTGTGCCGGCATACACCCGCCTGGCGCCTCTGGCCAGGGCTTCGTTGACGAGCGCCTGCCCGATGCCGCGGTTGGCCCCGGTCACCAGGACTGTCTTGCCTGCGATTGTCACCATGATGACGATCTCCGTTTTCTTCTCATGTGGTGGTGCAGGTTCTTCTCGTGTGGTGGTGCAGGCTGGGCGCCGGTGTGGCTCGCCTCGGCCAGGTGGTCCAAATCGAAGCCCCGATGAGCAGCGGAAGCCCCTGTGCGCCGGCCCGGACTGTGGCCGGGCCGGGCCGGCGCACGCGGTCAGTCGGCGGCGGCTACCGAGGGCTCGCGTTGCAGGGAGGCCGCGGCGGCGCGGGCGAGTTCTGTGCGCCGGATAAGCAGGAACGTGACCGGGACGGCGGCCAGTGCGGTGAGCCCGGTGACCCAGAACGCCCACTGGAACCCGCCGGTGAGCGCGGCGGCCGCGGCGTGGCCCTGGCCCAGCAGGAGGCGGGAGCGGGCCGCTGCCACGGTCGAGGCGACGGCTACCCCGATCGCCCCGCCGGTCTGCTGGGAGGTGTTGAGCAGTCCGGAGGCGATCCCGGCGTCATGATCGGTGACACCGGCCAGGGCCCCGATCGACACCGGGATGAACGCGAAGGCGGCCCCGCCGGCGAGGAACAACGGGCCGGCCAGGTTCGCCCAGAAATGCCCGTGCGCCGGCACCTGGGTCGCCCACAAGATCCCGGCGCCGACCAGGGCCATCCCGGCCGCCATGACGAGCTTGGCCGAGGTGCGGGTGACGAGTATCTGTGCAGGTCCTGCCAGCGCGAGCACGGTGACCGACGTCGCCAGCCAGGCGAATCCGGTCTTCAGGGCCGAGTACCCGAGCACCTGCTGCATGTACAGGGTGCCGGTGAAGAAGAAGCTGAAGAAGCTGGCCCCGAGCAGGAAGCCGACGGCGTTCGACCCGGCGAGGGTCTTCAGCCGGAACAGGCGAAGCGGCAGCAGCGGCGCCTCAGCCCGGGTCTCCGCAACCAGGAAGCCGGCGAGCAGGGCCAGCGTCCGGATGGCCGTCCAGCCGACGGTGGGCGCCTGCGAGATCGCGTAGACCAAGACGACGAGGGCGCCGGTCACGGTGATGGCGCCGAGCGGGTCGTAGCGCCGGCGTGCGCTGCGTAGCCTGCTTTCCGGCACGATCCGGCGGGCCAGCAGCAGGGCGGCCGCGCCGATCGG
>DASWFT010000431.1:0-6443 GCA_036394075.1 Streptosporangiaceae bacterium | reverse complement strand
CTGAGATCGGCCACGTGGAGCAGCGCGGCGGACGGCACGTCATCACCCCGCAATTTCCCGCAACGATTATCGAATGGCTGGTCGAGGACGGCGACCCCGTCAGCCTGGGACAGCCACTCATCCGGCTGCAGCCAGCCGAGTGACACAGCCCGCACCAGCCGTTGACCGTGGTCGCCAGGCCGCCCGGACCGGCTGCCCAGCCGCAGCCGGGCGCCCGGCCACCTCAGGAAAGGGGACATGCTGATGCGACTCGCCGAGGGTGCCGCGGGTGCGCGGATTCTGGCGTTCGGCGGCTACCAGCCGGCGAGGGTGCTGACCAACGACGAACTCGCCACCACGATCGATACCAGCGACGAATGGATCCGCAGCCGGGTGGGCATCGCCAGCCGGAGGATCGCGGGGCCGGACGAGAGCCTGGCCGACATGGCGACCGCCGCCGGCGGCAAGGCCGTGGCCGCCAGCGGCCTGTCCCCCGCCGATGTTGACCTGGTGATCGTCGCGACCTGCACCCCTGAGGCGCCGATCCCCAACACGGCCGCCACCGTCGCCACCAGGCTCGGCATCTCCGCTCCCGGGGCGTTCGACGTCAATGCCGCCTGCGCCGGCTTCTGCTATGCGCTCTCCGTCGCCAGCGACGCGGTGCGGGCCGGCTCGGCCCGTAACGTCCTGGTGATCGGGGCGGAGAAACTCTCCCAGTGGGTCGACTGGACAGACCGGTCAACCGCCATCATCTTCGCTGACGGGGCGGGCGCCGCGGTGGTCGGCCCGGTCACGGATCCGGACGAGGGTCCAGGCATAGGTCCGGTCGTGTGGGGTAGTGACGGCGGGATGGCGGACAAAATCGCCATCAAGGACCGTGACTCGTTCATCGTGCAGGAGGGCCAGGCCGTCTTCCGGTGGGCGACCACCGCGCTGCACCCGGTCGCGAAGCTGGCCTGCGAGCGCGCGGGGGTCGATCCGGCCGACCTGGCCGCCTTCGTCCCGCACCAGGCGAACCTGAGGATCATCGAAGGCATCGCGAGGAAGATCGGAGCGCCGCAGGCGCTTGTCGCCGACGACATCGTGACCGCGGGCAACACCTCGTCGGCGTCGATCCCGCTGGCCCTCTCCAAGATGATCGAGCGGGGCGAGATCGGCTCGGGCGCGGCCGTCCTGCTGCTCGGGTTCGGCGCGGGCATCTGCTACGCGGGACAGGTGATCACGGTACCCTAGCCGCGCCATCGCCCCCTGGCCTGCGCCGCGGGGGCGGACTATCAACAACAAAGGAGAACACAGGCACATGGCCATGACCGAACCGGAAATCCTGGCGGGCCTCGGCGAAATCGTCGACGAGGTCGCCGGCGTCCCCGCGGACCAAGTCACCCTGGAGAAGAGCTTCGTGGATGACCTCGACATCGACTCGCTGTCGATGGTCGAGATCGCGGTGGCAGCCCAGGACAAGTTCGGGGTGGAAATCCCCGATGACCAGCTCAAAAACCTCAAGACAGTCCAGGATGTCGTGAACTACGTACACACCGCCGAGGTCTCGGCCTGAGCCAGGCGGCCCGGCGCCTCCGGGCGCGGGCCCGTCCTGCGTAGTTTCACGGCACGACCAGAGGAGCGATTCACCGTGCGGGCAGATCAACCACGCGTCGTCGTCACCGGCTTGGGTGCGACCACGCCATTGGGCGGAGACACGGCCACGACCTGGGAATCGCTGCTGGCCGGGCGTAGTGGCGCACGGACGCTCCCCGACGAGTGGGCGGCGGAACTGCCGGTGCACTTCGCCGCGCCCGCCGCGGTCGACCCAACGACGGTGATCGACCGCGTGCAGGCGCGCCGGATGGACCGCTGCGAGCAACTGGCACTCGTGGCGGCCCGGGAGGCGTGGGCGGACGCCGGAGCTCCGACGGTGGAACCAGAGCGGCTTGGCGTGGTGGTCTCCAGCGGGATTGGCGGCATCGCGTCCACGCTGGTGGCCTACGACACGCTGCGGGACAAGGGGTGGCAGCGGCTGTCCCCGTACACGGTGCCGATGCTCATGCCGAACGGGTCGGCAGGCTGGATCGGCATCGAACTGAACGCGCGCGCCGGCGTGCACACCACCGTGAGCGCCTGCGCGTCCGGCGCCGAGGCGATCGGGTACGCCATCGACATGATCCGGTCCGGTCGGGCTGACGTCGTCCTGGCCGGCGGAACTGAGGCGGCCATCCTTCCCCTGAACATCGCGGCGTTCGCGGCGATGCGGGCGCTGTCCACCCGCAACGACGAGCCGCAGCGGGCCTCCCGGCCGTTCGACAAGGGCCGGGACGGCTTCCTGCTGGGCGAGGGCGCCGGAATGGTCGTGCTCGAGTCGGCCGAGCATGCGGCGCGCCGTGACGCCACCGTGTACGCCATCGCGGCGGGCGCCGGGTATTCCGCAGACGCGCACCATATCGCCCAGCCCGACCCGTCCGGCACCGGGATCGTGCGGGCCATGGAGCGGGTGCTGGCCGACGCCGGGCTCACCCCGGAGCAGGTTGTACACGTCAACGCGCATGCCACCTCGACCCCGGCCGGTGACGTCGTGGAGGGCCAGGCGATCGCCGCCGCGCTCGGCCCGGCCAGCGCCGGCGTGGTCGTGTCGGCCACCAAGTCCATGACCGGGCACCTGCTCGGCGGCGCGGGCGCGCTCGAATCGGTCGCGACCATCCTCGCGCTCCAGCATCGGGTCGCCCCGCCCACCATCAACCTGGACGACCCAGACGACGACGCTGGGATCGACATCGCCACCGAGCCACGGGAACTGAAGCCGCGCACCAGCGCCCCGATGGCGGCGCTGAACAACTCATTCGGCTTCGGCGGGCACAACGTCGCGCTGGCCTTTATCGCTGCCTAGACCACTGGGTCTGCCTCGGCCTAACTCGTGCTCTCCCAGCTACCGCAAGGAGACATCTCGTGACCGCACTCGACAGCAGAATCCAGCCCGCGAAGGCGCCGGCCGCCGCTGTGCCCAGCACGCGCGACCCGGAACTGAGGCTGCAGGGCCTGTTCGACGCCGGGACTCTGCACCTGCTCACTCCGCACGACGCCAGCGGTGCGCTGGCCGCGACCGGGAATATCGACGGAATGCCCGCAGTCGCGTTCGCTAGCGACCCGCGGGTTCAAGGCGGCGCCCTGGGCAGCGCCGGGTGCACCGCGATCGTCGCCGCCTACGACGCGGCCATGGCGCAGGGCGCGCCGGTGATCGGGCTGTGGCACTCCGGTGGCGCCCGGCTGCGTGAGGGCGTGGAGAGCCTGCACGCGGTGGGCACCATTTTCGCCGCGATGACCCGGGCGTCCGGGGTGGTGCCGCAGATCTCCATTGTGCTCGGCGCCGCGGCCGGGGGGGCGGCATACGGGCCGGCCCTCACCGACGTGGTGATCCTTTCCGACCATGGCCGCATCTTCGTCACCGGGCCGGATGTGGTCCGCAGCGTGACCGGCGAGGACGTGGACATGGCACGGCTCGGCGGCCCTGAGCCGCACAGTCGCCGCTCCGGTGTGGTGCACCTGGTCGCGGCGAATGACGCCGAGGCTCTCACCCAGGCCAGGCGGATCGCCCTGCTCCTCGGCGACCAGCGCTCCATGGATTTGTCCACACGGGACGTGGCCGGCGACGGCCCGCTGGCTGGCCGGCCCGGCGCGGACCTGGCCGACCTGCTGCCCGAATCGGCCCGCCGCGCCTATGACGTGCACCCGCTGCTCGACGGGCTGCTGGATGAGCCGGGCATCGAACTGCACCCGCGCTGGGCACCAAACGTGATCACCATGCTCGGCCGCCTGGCCGGGCGCTCGGTCGGCGTGGTGGCCAACAACCCGCTGCGGCTCGGCGGCTGCCTGGACGCGACCGCGGCCGAGAAGGCGGCGCGCTTCGTGCGGATGTGCGACGCGTTCGGCGTGCCCCTCGTGGTCGTCGTGGATGTGCCTGGATACCTGCCCGGCGTCGGCCAGGAGTGGGATGGCGTGGTGCGCCGGGGCGCGAAGCTGCTGCACGCGTTCGCGGAGGCCACAGTGCCGCGGGTGACACTGGTGACCCGCAAGGCCTACGGCGGCGCCTATATCGCGATGAACTCCCGCTCGCTGGGCGCGACCAAGGTGTTCGCCTGGCCCGGCGCGGAGCTCGCGGTCATGGGCGCGGTGGCGGCCATCCGGATCCTGCACCGGCGCACGCTCGCCGACGTGCCCGCCGACCAGTTGCACGAGGCGGAGACCAGGCTGGCGGAGGAGCATGAGCGTGAGGCCGGCGGCCTCGAACGCGCGCAGGCACTCGGCGTGATCGACGAGGTCATCGAGCCCGCCAGGACCCGCGAGGCGCTCGCCCGGGCCATCGCCGAGGCACCCCAGGTGCGCGGCCGGCACGGCAACATCCCCCTCTGACCGGGGACGCCGCCCGATGCGCCTGCTGGTGGTCGAGCATCAGCCTGACGCGCCGGCCGGGCTGGTGGCCAGCTGGGCGGCCGGCCGCGGGCTCGCCGTGACCACGCTGCGTCCCGCCTCCGGCCAGCCGCTGCCGCGGTCGGCGTCGCCCGGCGACGCCGTCGTCGTGCTCGGTTCCGAGGAGACCGCCTTCGACGATTCGATCCCCTGGCTCGCTTCCGAGCTGACGTTCGTTCGGCACGCGCTGGAAGGTTCCGTTCCGGTGCTTGGTATTTGTTTTGGGGGTCAGGTGCTCGCCCGGGTACTGGGGGCGCGCGTCTACCGGCTCGCGGCGCCCGAGATCGGGTGGATGTCGGTGGTCAGCAAGCGGGCCGGGCTCGCCGAGGGGCCGTGGCTGGCCTGGCACCGCGACGGGTTCGAGCTGCCGGAGGGCTGCTGCGAGCTGGCCACGGGCGGGGCGTCGCTGCAGGCGTTCGGCGTGGGCCCGCATGCGGGCCTGCAATTCCATCCCGAGGTGACCCGGCCGATCGCGGAGGCGTGGATCGCGGGCACCGAACCGCCGTTGGACCCGTCGCTGGCCAGGCAGATCCTGCGCGACTGCGACGATGCCGGGGAGCTGGCCGCGGCCAACGCCGAGGCGCTCTTCTCGGCCTGGCTCGACGGCGGCCTCACCGCCCCGTAGTCGCGCCTGGGGACGTGAGCGTGAACCGGGGCAGCGGCTGCGCAGAAGTACGGGTGACAGTCCACCGATACCGCAGCCCGCGAAGGGGCGCTCCATGGACGAACCCGTACTACTACCCAGGGGCGAAGGTCCCGGGGACCCGGCCGCCGCCCGGCCCCGGGCCTGGCCCGGCGCTGCCGGAGCCCGTGCTAGGAAAACCTGCGCCGATGACGCGACGTTAATCGCGCTGTCGGTCGCGGAGCCTGAGGCGTTCGCGGTGATCTTCGACCGGCACGCGACCGAGATTCACCGCTACGCGGCGCGGCGTCTGGGCGACAGCATCGCCGAGGACGTGGTCGCCGAGACCTTCCTGGTGGCGTTCCGGCGCCGCGGCCGGTATGACCCGGCCTACCCGAACGCGCGGCCATGGCTGTACGGCATCGCGACGAACATGATCAGCCGTCACCGCCAGGCGGAGGTCCGGCTCTACCGGGCGCTCGCCCGGACCGGCGTCGACCCGGTCGTCGCGTCACCCGCCGACGATGTCGTCGCCCGGGTTTCCGCGGCCGGCGAGCGGCGCGCACTCGCCGCCGCGCTGGCCCGGCTGTCGGTGGCGGACCGCAACACGCTGCTGCTCGTGGCCTGGGGCGAGCTCAGCTACGGCCAGGCGGCGAGCGCGCTGCGGGTCCCTGTCGGCACGGTCCGGTCCCGGCTGAACCGGGCGCGCAGGAAGGTACGCGAGGCGTTGGGCGACACCAGCCCCATCCAGTCAGCGGAGGAGCCCGATCATGAATGACCTTCAGGAGCTCGGGGCCATGCGGGCGGATGTGACCGGCCGCCGCCCGGAAGACTTGCACCGGGCCCGTGATCTGCTGATCGCGGAGATCAGCGCCGCGGGCCAGGACGGCCCGGCCCGGCGGGCGGCGCGGGCCAGGCGGCTGGACCGCATCGCCCGCGGCATCAGGCTGGCGGACCGCCATGGCCGGATCTGGCCGCGGGCTACCCTCGCAGGCGCGACGGCCGTGGCGGCGGCCGCGGCCATCACGGCAGGCCTGGTCGCCGGCTCACCGGGGCGCCCGCGACCAGGCGGTCACCCAGGCAGCGGCGTGGCGGTGATCGATGTGGCGTACGTTCTGGGGCACGCGGCGTCGGCCGCGGCCGCGGCACACCAGCCGGTCCCCCGCCCGGGCCAGTTCATCTACGTGTCCTCAGTGACCACGGAGCGGGGCCAGGGCATGACCATCGGCTCGCCGGCCACGTCAGCCTGGCTGAGCCGGGACGACCGGCAGATCTGGCTGTCCGTCGACGGGCGCAAGGCCGGGGTGTTGCGGATTGTGCATTACCCGAACGAGCAGCTCCCATGGGGCGGGACGCCGCCACCCATCAATGGCAGCCCAGTGGAGTG
>DASWFT010000430.1:0-39398 GCA_036394075.1 Streptosporangiaceae bacterium | reverse complement strand
GCCTGGAAACCCGAAGCTCAGGAAAGACAGACCGAACAGAGCCGCCCGATGGCACTTTCCAGCCCGGAGCGCTGAGGCAAATTCCGTCAGCGGTCGCCGCAGAGCGGGCCAGCAGTGGTTTTGCTGTCGCTGGGGGCTGCGCTGTGTCCGGAGTCGCAGGGCGAGCTGACCAGCGCATTTCAGATCCCCGGACTGCCTGGCTGTCACGGATGCGGACCAGCGATGGCGATGCATGGCCACGGCCCTGAGGTATCGCTCGCAGCTTGGCTAGCGGCGGTGTCAGACTGGAGGCCAGGGAATCGCCCTGCGATCGCGGACTTACCGGGGAGCACGATGACGTTGACGCCCGAATACGGCGAGGAAGAGCGCATGACGCAGCAGTCCGAGGGTCTCAGGCAGCAGTCCGAGGGCGTCCTGCCGCAAGATCGGGAGGACGCGCCCGAACGCGAGATACAGGAGCACGACCGCGAGGATCGGGAGCTTGCGTACCTCGATCCTGAGGACAACGAGGCGCGTGCTCCCGGCCAGGTCTGTGCGCGGTGCGGAGCGGTCCTCACCGCAGGCCAGGATGCGCGACTGCGAGCAGACGGCCGTTGGGTGCACGAGGTGTGTCCCCGAGATCTCGGCGAGCTGCCAGCATCGAGCACGGGGCTTCCGGGCAGCGGATGACATAGGGACTCCGGGATTTCCCGGCGGTTGCCCGACAGAGCAGGATGCAGCGCGGAACCGCTATTTCGCGACATGAGACACCCCGTCGCCGTCCAGATGAGACGGGTCGGCCAGCACCGAGGAGCCGGGCCGATCGGGCACGCAGCGGGCACGGGGGACGCCTCAAGGGTCGCGACGGGAAGCCAATGATCAAGGCCAAGGGGCCAGCTAAGCTGGGATCTCATTGCGTGGAGCGGGTGACGAGAATCGAACTCGCACTATCAGCTTGGGAAGTGCAGCGGTCACGGCTGTTAGGGGCGCTGAGCTGCCGACTCCGGTGTTCCTGGGTAGCCGTTGTTGACCCCTCGTGACCCTGGCTAATGGCACGTTAATGGCACGGCGGTCTTGGTGGCAGCCAGAACGCTACGCTTAGAAGGCGGCGGCCATGTGGGAATCGTTGTCTATGGCTGATATGGAGGGGCCATGCCCCATCCCCAGTGTGGGACGGGAGCCTGTTGGGCAACATCCGCGCCGGGCTGCGAATTGTGCATGGCCAGGCGGGTGCCCCACTCCAGGTAACCGACGAATGCCGCGCGGAACTCGGGGTCGGCAGGCAGTTTGGCGTCGTCAGCTGCCAGGCTCATCAGCGATGCGAATCGGAAGCGCTGCTCGGTAGTGATGTTGAGGTTGCGGTGATGCGCGAGCATTGCGGGATAGCCGCCGAGCCGGTTGGTGTAGTCGGCGGGGCCGCCGAACACCTCGCACCACCAGGTCGTGACATGCTCGCGGTGCTGCTCGCTGACGCCGCCGGGAAAGAGCGGGCTGAGCAGCTCATCGCGCTCGACGCGGTCGTAGAAGCAATCGATCAGACGAGCTATAGCTGGACGACCTTCGGCCCACTCGTACAGCGTCGGCGGCTCGCTCATTCGGTAACTGTAACACTGTAATCATGGGCGCAGTCGCTGCCAAGGACCTCCGCGTTGCCTGGCAGTCGGCGCGGCCACACGGCGGGGTCGGACGGTAGCTTAGTAGATCAAGACTCGCATTGCGTGCTGGGTGCCTGACCTGGGTTGGAGGACTGGCGCGACTGGCAGGACTCGAACCTCCGACCGGCTGCTTAGAAGATCGTTTCGCCTCTCTCGCTGACCTGTTCCATGCCAGCTCGGCCCTGCTTGATGGTCTCCGTGAGTGACCGCTGCAACCGTCAACGGCTGCCCGTTCTGGCACGGATCTGGCAAGTGCCCCGACTCATGCCAGCGACTCGCCGCGCTTAACGCTTTGGATGAACTCTTCGATGGCGGGGAAGGCCAGATCTGGCCTGTCGCGGAAGATCTCGTGACGTGCTTGAGGGAGGTGAACGAGGCGGGTGGTTTTGGCGGGGAGCTGCCGGGCCAGGTCCTCGACGATCGGCAGCGGGCACATCGGGTCGTCTTCCCCCGCGAGGATAAGCGCCGGGCAGATGATCGACGGTAGCAAGCTCCATGGGTCGAAATGCGGTGCTTCGTGGCGGAAGTAGTGCAGGTTGACATCGAGGGTCTGGATGGCTCTCGCGCTGCGCTGGCGGGACTCTTCGGCGTACCCAGGCTTGCTGCTGTACAGCGGATGACAGATGCGGTCGAACTCGGCCTCGGATTCTTCGGTCAGCTCCGTGAAATCGCGTTCCGCGACAGCGGCTACCTCGTCACCACCCAGTCGGCGGAATATCTCGACGCTGCGCTGATGGTCCAGCCGTCCTCCGGTCGTGTTAGCCAGAATGATGCCGCCTGGGTGGCCAGGGAACAGCCCGGCATAGGTGAGGGCGACGAAACCGCCGAAGCTGCTGCCGAGCACGACCGGCTTGGCCAGCCCGAGCGCGTCACACAACCGCCGCAGGTCATCTGCCCAGGTCCGCAGGTTCCAGAACTCGGGGGTGCTGTGATCGCTGCGGCCATGCCCGCGCTGGTCGTAATAGACGACTTGGATGTGCTCACCGAGAGGTGTCAGCGCCACCTTGACGGTCATATGGTCAAATCCAGGACCACCGTGAACAGCCACCAGAGTGGGCCGCTCCACCGTGGTGTCACCGCGGGGAATGACGGACGGCCCGGATACGTCAAACCAGAGACTCACGTCACCAAGGCTGATCCGCATCAGGCCCCCTGACTGGCTAAGAACGGCCAAGTGCCGGAACTCCTAATTCTCTCCGTTTTCCTCGCAGGCGCCGAATCCTTCATGACTGCCGCATTGCAGGAACGCACGGGCGGTGTCCATGAGGAAGCTCGCCTTGCGCTCGGTCACGTCGATCTTGCCGAGGTCTACGGTGCGCGCCACGTCGATCGCAGTTCCGGCGTCGCCGAGGGTGACGGCGATGTTGACCCGGTGCAGGCTGGCATTGGTCGGACCGAACGCCGTCCAGCGCAGGTTACGGTCTTCGCCCCAGGCGTCCGGCGGCGTCCTCGGCCTCGGCCAGCAACTCGTGGGCTCCACGACGGTTGTCCTGCTGGGCGGCTGCTATCGCCCCGCGCAACAGAAGTGAGCCGTACACCGACAGCGACTCGGGATCGTGTGATGACATGTCCCGGTCGAACTTGGCCGCCAGCGTGCTCGCCGTGTCAGTTGCTGCCTTGTAGTGCTTGCTGTTCATCATGGCGTGGGTAATGATGCGGGCGCTTGAGGCGATGGTAACTGGATCTAATGACACGTTAATGGCACGGAAGATCACCAGGAGGCCAGGGATGATCGAGACTCAAGCCAGGGAGCCTCACCTGACCTGCGGCTACATCGTGGAGCGGGTGACGAGAATCGTACTCGCACTATCAGCTTGGGAATTTGACCGATCCGCCCCGCTAGGGCCACTGACCAGGCCAGTCGGGCGACCTGGAGTAGCCGTGATTGACCCCTCGTGACCCTGGTTAATGGCCCGCTAATGGCCCGACGATCTCGCTCGCGACGACCTGGCTGCTCGCTGCTCGGCCGCCGGGAGTGGCCCCGCTACCACCCCGGGGTGGCTGATGAGCATAGTGCAAGGTCATCGCATGTACATGATGTACACTAGGTACAACTGCGGATCACGATCACGATTCAGATAACGATCAGGAACAAGGAAGGTCTGACCATGCCCGCTGTCCACTACGACAGCTCTAGCGCTGCCCGTGCAAACTTCAAGGATCTGCTGGACGCCGCAGGTAAGGGGCAGGTAGCCACAGTCCGCCGTGATTCCGGTACCGCAGCAGTGCTCGATGCTGCACGTCTACGGTATTTCCTGGCCGCAGTGGTCCCATCTCGGGCCAAGGTTGTGGCCGAGGCCGGGGGGTGGTCGGTGTTCATCCCCGGCCTACCGCTCGCCGCTGACGGGGACACATTGGACGACGCAGTCACGGACATGATCGAAGCGCTCCGCGAGTACGCGCACGACTGGCAGGATCGGCTGCTGAACGCGCCGAACCACCGCGACAACTGGGGCTTGGTACAGCTGGTCGAACTCAGCTCTGACGACGAGCTGAGGGCATGGCTCCAGGGTGTTCCCCAGTGAGTTGGCCAGCCCCGACACGCAAAGATCATGAGGCATTCTGCAAGGCGGAAGGCTGGAAACTCCAGCAAAACGTCCGGGGCGCGACGGGCGACCACTTCATCTATGAGCTGGAACTGCCGGATGGCCGCATCCTGCGGACCCGGATCTCGCATCCGGTGAACCGCAGCGGGTACGGGGCCGACATGTGGGCACACATCCTTCGCGATCAGCTGGATGTTGACGCTGCGGTGTTCTGGGCCTGCGTCCGGGGTGAGGCCCTCCCCAAGCGGGGTGACCCAGAACCGCCCGCTGAAGCGTTGCCCGCAGAAGTGGCCTACCTACTGCGCGAGCGGGTGCGGCTGAGCGACTCTGAGATCGCGGCACTAACGAAGGACGAGGCAATAGCCCGGTTGCAGCGATACTGGATAGAGGGTGGCTGACCCCGCGGACAGGTCGACGTTGCCGCAGACGCTAATGGCCCGGAGTGCTCGTAGCTTGCTCCGCAAGATCGCTAGCAGCTGGCCTGACCTGCATCGACCTGGGCTTTCGTGGAGCGGGTGACGAGAATCGAACTCGCACTATCAGCTTGGGAAGCTGACGTTCTGCCATTGAACTACACCCGCACGACCGAGCGGCCGGTTCGGGCCGCGTTGCCTTCGCCACGACATCGTACCGGAACCGGTAGGTTGCGAGCGTGCTGCTCTCCGACCGAGACATCCGCGGCGAGATCGAGTCCGGCCGGGTCCGGGTCGACCCGTACTCGCCTGAGCTTATCCAGCCGTCCAGCATCGACGTCCGGCTGGACAGGTATTTCCGGGTCTTCGAGAACCACAGGTACCCGCACATCGACCCAGCGGTCGAGCAGCCCGACCTGACCCGGCTGGTGGAGACCACTGGTGACGAGCCCTTCGTGCTGCACCCCGGCGAGTTCGTGCTCGCGTCCACCTACGAGGTGGTGACGCTCCCTGACGACATAGCCGGGCGCCTGGAAGGCAAGTCAAGTCTCGGCCGGCTTGGGCTGCTGACCCACTCGACCGCGGGCTGGATCGATCCGGGTTTCTCCGGCCACGTCACGCTGGAGCTATCCAACGTGGCCACGCTGCCGATCAAGCTGTGGCCAGGGATGAAGATCGGTCAACTCTGCCTGTTCCGCACCAGTTCGCCAGCCGAGCATCCGTACGGGTCGGCCGTCTACGGCTCGCGATACCAGGACCAGCGCGGGCCCACCCCGTCAAAGTCCTACCTCAACTTCTACCGCGCGAAAGTCTGACCGCCAAAGCGCACAGCACATGCCAAACCAGGCGCAGCGACCCGACTGCGGACAGCGCAAAATCCGCAGGGTCGCCGAGCCACACGTCAGCGGGAAGCTGACCTCAGGAAACCGCTCGGCCCACTAGCAGAGGTCGTCGAACTCGCCCCTTTTAGCCCCATCCAGGAACGCCCGCCACTCGGCGGCCGTGTAGGTAAGGATCGGACCCTTCGGGTTCTTGGAATCACGAACGGCAACCATGCCATTGACAGGAGCCGCTTCGAGGCAGGCTCCGTTGTTGACGCTGCTCCGCGCCTTGCGCCAGGGAAGATCGCGACTCGTTGAGTCGGTCGGAGGCATTGCGGCTCCTCGTGTAAAAACACTCTTTCTGTGGCTATTTATTCTGTGGGGCTGGACCTAGGATTCGGAGCCTCTCAGCCTTCTCTGCAATCAAACCATGCGCAGCGTTCATTCAGCCGCCCTGTACTCCAAGCTCGCCTTGGCCATTAGCTCGACTGATTCTGCCGGACTCAAAGACAAGGCAGTCAAACGCTGGAATACCTGCTGATATTTCTTTAGCTCTTGCGGCCGCTCCAGATAGATCTGCCCGACCAAACCCTCAACATACACCACTCCAGGCACAGGAGATGGGAGCTCCAACAGGATGAACGTGCTGTCCAGGGCAGGATGCGCGCCGATGCTGTAGGGGAGGACCTGAACGGTGATGTTCGACTGCTTGGATACTGCGACCATGTGCTCCAACTGAGCTCGCATGACGGACGGCCCGCCCACCACGCGATGCAGCACAGCCTCATCGATGACTGCCGCCAGCCGAGGCGGGTTCTCGCGCACCAGGATTTGCTGGCGGGTTCGCCGCACTTCAAGTTGCTGATCGATGGCTCCCGGGCTGAGCCGGGTCAGCGTGCCCTCATGCACGGCGCGCGCATACGCCGGGGTCTGGAGGAGGCCGGGGAAGACCCCTGGCTCGAAGTCGGCGATCGAGATGGCTTCGGACTCCAAGCCGATGTAGGTGGCGTAGGGCAGGTCGTACGGCTGCCACCACGCCTGGCCCCTTCCCTCCCGGGCAAGAGTTGTCAGGTGCTCGCGCCGCACCGGATCCTCGATGCCGTAGATGTCACAGAGATCCCGGACGTCCCGGGCGCTCGCGCCGCGCTGGCCGGTCTCCATGCGACTCACCTTGGAGGTCGAGCAGAGCAGACGCTCAGCCACCTGTTCGACGGTCAGCCCAGCATCGGTCCGGAGTGCCCGCAGCAGTGACCCGAGCTCGCGACGGCGGACGGTGGGGCTGCGCACACCCGTCGCTCCAGTCGCGTCCTCTCCCATCTGGCATCACCTGCATCGGCGCGGACCTGGCCAACGGCACTTGCTTCAGGCAAAACGAAAATGGCACTTGCCAACGGCTCTTGCCCAGGCGACCATTAGATCAGACGCAGTACGCATCCTCAAGCGACTCGCCGACAGTGCGGTCGATAGGTGGCCAGAGGGCTGCCACATAGATCGTCGCCAGGCCACGGGGGCCCGGGCGGCGGAGAGGAGGCGCTGCTGGATTCCCCCTCACCGGCCTTACCGGCCATTCCCTGCCGCCTGCTCGCACATGCGACCGGCACCCACGCCAAACCATCACGCGGCACGCAGCATCTGCCTGCGCTGCCGAAAAACGCAAAGCTGGGCCGATGCTGTCACATCGACCCAGCCAGACACCATCCCCGACGCGTGCATAAGCGAAAGGATCAGTGCTTTGACCAAGGCTAGCAGTCTTACCAGTGAAGACAAGACGCCGACCTCACTTGTTGACCGGCTGTCCCGGCTTCTGCGCAACTTCGGAGACCGGCTGTTCGCGGACACCGACGCCCGGGCGCGGCAACATGGCTGGCAAGTCACCCGGCGTCACGGCGGGCTCAGCCGCCGCTACCGGGACCCGAGGTTCGACTCCCTCGTCAGATGCCCTTCCAGCGCGGGCATTGGCGGCTCGGACGCCGTGGCCTGCGGACCCTGTGGCGGCACCGGACGGCTAACCCTGCACCAGCCCGCCCGCGTGCAGGGTGGTGCGCGACATGCCTAGGACACGCGCTCGCCGGCGCAGCGAGGCGTTCCTGCTGGCCGACCTCGAAACGCTGCTCCGGCCGGCCCGCCGCGCCACCGTGTTCGGGTTCGCATGGTGGTGGCGCTATGAACTCGGGCTGCTCATCGGCGTGACGTCCGGCTTGGCCCTGCTTGTCCAGGCCGTCGGCATCGGGTGGGCCGCCGCCGGACTGTCCGCGATGATCGGCGCGGTCGGGCCATGGCCTCCAACGCACAAGGTATTCATCGCGACGGCATGGCGGATCATCACGCCACACCGGCTGCGGGTCGGGCTCGTCCAGGCGCGCATCCACTCCAGAAACGGAAGGCTCCCCACCATCGTCCGCACCATACGCGAGCCGTTCGGCGAGCGCGTACGGCTGTGGTGCCCAGCCGGAACATCCGTTGAGGATTTCCGGGCCGCCGTGAGCATCCTCCGGGCCGCCTGCTGGGCGGCGGACATACGGGTTACCAGCCACGACCGGCATGCCCATCTTGTGACTCTCGATGTCATCAGGCACCGGCCGAACGGCCCTGACCGCCAGCCGCATGGCTGATCAAGGCTGACCATGGCTGGCTGCGCCGCAAGAGCAGCCAGCCCGGGCCTAGGGCGAAGACACGCCCTATTGCCCTCCAGCCGGCCACTCGGACCGGTCACCTCGCTCGGACCGGTCACCTCGCTCGGACCGGTCGCGGTTGCGCCGCTGGGCGATGACCGCCCGCAGCGCATCACACTCGAGCTCAAGCTCACGGACCCGCGCCTCCAGGGCGAGCACCCGGCGGATGGCCGCCAGCGTCATCCCCTCGTCAGCCAGTTGGACGACGTACTGGATGACGGTGATCTCGCCGCGCGTATACCGGCGCTGGCGGCCATCTGAGCGTGACGGGCGCACCACGCCGAGCTGGTCCAGCCGCCGCAAGAACGCTTGCTGCACTTCGAGCATGGCCGACACCTGCCCGACCGTGAAGATCGGCCGGTTCTCGTCGTCGAAAGGCAACGTTGGCATGGCTCACTCCATACATGCGCGGCCGGGCCCGGGTGGCAGTGCCAACCCGGGCCCGGCGAACGCACCTGCGTTCAGGTAGTCAATCAGGCAGCGATCGGCTTCGTCTCACCGGTGCGGATCTCGACCCTACGCGGCCGCGCCTTCTCGGCCAGCGGTACGCGGACGGTAAGCACACCGTCGTTGTAGTCGGCCTCGATGTTGTCAGCGTCGGCCGTCTCGCCCAGGTGCAGGCGGCGGGAGAAGGTCCCCGTCGCGCGCTCCCGGATGTACGGCTTCTCGCCCTCGGCCAGCTCCTCGGTGCGGCGCGCGCCAACGGTGAGAACACCGCGGTCCACCGTCACCTCGATGCTGTCGGGGTCGATGCCCGGCACGTCGAAGCGGAGCAGAACGTCATCCTCGCGCCGGATGGCGTCCATGCGCATGACCGACGGTGCTGCGCCGTTCGTCCAGCCAAACGCGCGCTGGGTGAGGCGATCAAACGGGTCAAAGGTTGTAAGCACCACTGCGGTTCACCCTCCAGGTGATACTAGGATCCACAGATCCAGGTTCTATGGTCTATCACTTGGAGTAAACCTGCGACTTGACTTGTATATTTCCTCAATTCACAGCCGAACGTAAGGTCCGCCGTACTCCGTCAGGGCGTGTCCCGTGGATCTTGGCTGTCGCGAGCGGTGGTCCGGAGGTGGTCGATGCGATCATTCCGGAGTGGTCGATGTGACATCGAGTCCCCTCTAGGGTGCTCGATGGCACATTGACCACTTCTACGGGACGCGCCCTGGCCCGTTCGACGGCGCTTCAGGCAACGCGCTCGATGATGGTGGCGTTCGCCTGGCCGCCGCCCTCGCACATGGTCTGCAGCCCGTACCGGCCGCCCGTCCGCTCCAGTTCGTGCAGCAGCTTGGTGGCCAGGACCGCGCCGGTCGCGCCGAGCGGGTGTCCCAGGGCGATCGCCCCGCCGTTGGGGTTGGTCTTCTCCAGCGACGCACCAGTCTCCGCCGACCAGACCAGCAGCACGGGGGCGAACGCCTCGTTGACCTCGAACACGTCGATGTCACCCACCTTCAGGCCCGCCCTGGCCAGCGCCTGCTCGGTTGCTGGCATCGGCGCGGTAAGCATGAACACCGGGTCAGCGCCGGTCACCGCCAGCGCCATGATCCGCGCCCGCGGCGTCAGCCCGTGCCGCTCGATCGCCGCCTCGGACGCGATGAGCAGCGCCGCGGCGCCATCGGAGATCTGCGACGCGGTGGCCGCGGTGAGCTCCCAGCCCTCACGCAGCGGCGCCAGGGTCGCCATCTTCCCCAGCGACGTGTCCCGGCGCGGCCCCTCATCGGCGGTCACCCCGGCCACCGGGGCGATCTCCCGCTCGAACCGTCCCTCGTCGATCGCCCGGATCGCCCGCTGGTGGCTCTCCAGCGCGAACTCCTCCAGCTGCCGCCGGGTGAGGCCCCACTTCTCGCAGATCAGCTGCGCCCCCCGGAACTGCGAGATCTCCTGGTCGCCGTACCGGGCGAGCCAGCCCGGCCCGAACGGCAGCGGCATCCCCTTCTCCATCGCCAGCGACACCGTCGAGCCCATGGGGACCATGCTCATGCTCTCCACGCCCGCCGCGACGACCAGGTCCTGGGTGCCGGACAGCACACCCTGCGCGGCAAAATGCACCGCCTGCTGTGACGACCCGCACTGACGGTCGATGGTCACGCCGGGCACGTTCTCCGGCAGCCCAGCGGACAGCCAGGCGTTCCGGGCGATGTCGATGGACTGCGGCCCGATCTGCGAGACGCAGCCCATGATCACGTCCTCGACCGCGGCCGGGTCGGCGCCGGTCCGGTTCATCAGCTCGGTGAGCACGTGCGCCGCCAGGTCAACGGGGTGAACCCCGGCCAATCCTCCGTTTCGCCTGCCCACGGGAGTGCGGACCGCACCGACGATGTAAGCGTGTGCCACGTTGCCCTCCGCTGGGTGTGCCCGGGCGAATCACCCCGGCCTGGTGTAATAGCTCACTTTGAGGCTACCGCGCAGCTCGCCGGCGGCCATGGGCCAGACGAGCGGATCACTACATCCAAGATTCTCAATTCGACTACTATCCGTGATTGGTATACGACTACGCGCAGGTCAGAGCACCTGCTGGACCGGCCGTCGATACCACCGGGGACAACGCACACGGACACGGGGGGATACGGGGACTGTGATGGAGACCATCGAGGAGGCCTCGGGACTGGTGAGCATCGGCCAGCTCGCCAAGGCAGCGGGGGTGAGCAGCCGCACGATCCGCTACTACGAGGAACTCGGCATCCTGCCCGAACCGCGCCGCACCAGCGGCGGCACCCGGAAGTATCCTCGCGAGTACAGCGGCTACATCGAGACCGCGCTCGCGCTCAAAGACCTCGGATTCCGGCTGGAGGAAGTCAAGCCGCTGGCCAGGCTGGCCCTGGGCCGGGCCGTCAGCCCAGGCCAGCGGGCCAGGGCCGCGCAACTCGTCGAGGACCGGATCCAGGCGCTCGACAGGCAGGTGGCCGTGCTGCGCAAGCTCCGCGATTCGGTCCGGCGCCCGGACGGGCTGACCCCGGGACCGGTTCCACTCGAATGGCACGCCGAACATTAGCCCGCACCCTTACCCGCGCCCGGCCTTATGCTCAGTACCAGGGAGCGAGCCGGAGGGGCGCGGCGGTGCCTGGACTGAGGAGCGACGGAGGAGCGACGAGGGAAGGCGCCGCAGTGAGAGGGATGGGGAGGTGGGTGGGGCCCCGTAGGCGAGCGGGAGACGTAGCGTGAGCGATCCACGGAGGCCGCGGTGGCTGCAGGCGCGATACTGCTGGTATTTCTCGCCGTTCTGGTGGCTTTCGGCTGGACCCGGGTCCGGCGTCGCCTGGGGCTGAGCGTGACCGGTCGCCATTTCGTTCTGGTAATTGTGGGGTTTTGCCTGATTGTCCTGGCCATGTGGGCAGCTTCCACGCACGGCTGACCGGGCTCAGCCGCCTCCCGAACCCTCCCGGAGGGGCATCTCGAACCAGACCGCCTTGCCGTCCCTGGTCGGCCGGGACCCCCACCGGCTCGCCAGCTGGTCGACCAGGTAGAGCCCCCGCCCCCCCTCATCGTTCTCCCCCGCGCTGCGGATCCGCGGCAGCCGCAGATCGGTGTCGAATACCTCGACCCACACCGTTTCCGCCCCGCGCCGCAACCGGAGCGTGAACTCCTTGCTGGCTGATCCGGCAAAACCATCACTGAACGGAGCTGTGTCCCAGCCACCGACCAGTACCGGGGCCACCGGCGGGGCCGCGCCAGCGGACTCGAGGGCGAACTCATGCCGTGGCGTGCGCGACGTGGCGGTGTGCAGCACGACGTTGGTGACCACCTCCGACACGAGCAGGCAGGTCAGGTTGGTCTGCTCCGGATCCATGCCCCAGCTGAGGAAGGTCGCCTGCGCCAGCCTGCGGGCCTCGGAGACCCTGATCGGCTCAGCCGGGAACGAGCACTCCCACCAGGCCAGGTCCACCGGCGACGTGCGGACGACGAGGATCGCCATGTCGTCGTCGATGTCCCCGGGCACCGCCTCCTCCGCAGCCTGCGCGATCGCCTCGACGTGGCCCGTGGCTACCCGGCCGACCGACTGCTGGAGCATCTCCAGTGCCTCGGCCTCGGTGTAGTGGCCGGTCCCGTCGGCTCGCTGCCTGCGGTCGGTCAGCCCGTCGGTGTACAGCACCAGCGCGGAGCCCGCGGGTAGGTGGCGGGTCTCCTCACGATAGGTGGGGGCACCGGGCATGTTCCTGCCCCGCGCGCCGAGCAGCAGGCCCTTGTGCTCCACCTCCAGCTCGCCGACCTGGCCATCGGTGATGAGCAGCGGCGCGTCATGCCCGGCATTGGCGAACGACAAGGTGCGTGACCAGGCGTCATAGACGAGGTAGGTGCAGCTGACGATCGGCGGGTCGGGCGGGTCGGCGCCCTTCTTCGGCGGGGCCAGGGTGCGGCACCAGTCATCGAGCTTGCGCAAGATCTCGGCGGGTGGCTTGTCGTCCTGCGCGAACGCGCGCAATGCGGCCCGCAGCTGGCCCATGATGGCGGCAGCGCGGGCGCCGCGCCCTTCCACGTCGCCGATGACGATGCCCACCCGGCCGGCGGACAGCGGGATGATGTCGTACCAGTCGCCGCCCACCTGAGTCTGGATCCCCTGGCCATGGGTCTCCAGCGGCTTGGCCGGCACATAGCGGCACGCCACCTCGAGCCCGTCGAGCGTCGGCAGGTTCTGGGGCAGCAGGCTGGTCTGGAACGCCAGGGCCGTCCGCCGCTCCTCCTCGAAGAGCAGCGCGTTGTCGATGGCGACGGCCACCCTGCTCGCGATGACGCTGAGGAAGTCGCGGTCGTCAGCCTCGTAACGCTGGTCCTCCCGCTCGGTCAGGTTGGACATGGCCAGGCTCATCACGCCGAGCAGCTGACCGCGGACCAGGAGCGGCGCCGCGATGACCGATGCCAGGCCCACGCTCCTGGCGGCCTCCAGGCTCCCCTGGGTAGGCGCCCGCGGGGGCTCGTCCCGCAGGTTCTCCACGAGCACGGCATCCAGGCGCGCCATGGCCTGCTGGCAGAAGTGGCCTTCCGGGTAGTCAACCGGGTCGCCAACCCTGGCCCAGCTCTCCGGGGGCGGTGTCCAGCCGTTGGCGTTCATCTGCACCCGCCGCATCAGCTTCTCGCCATGGAACAAGTCGATCACGCAATGATCGGCGAAGTACGGCACCAGCGTCTCGGCCACGTGCCGCAGGGTCAGGCTGAGCTCAAGCGACCCCGCGAGCCGTTCCCCAATGCGCTCCAGCAGCCCGATCTGATCCCGTTCACGCTGGCTGCTGCGCCTGACGGCCTCGCGCGCGATGATGACGATGCCGTCGATGGCGCCTGATGGATGGCGCAACGGCACCGCCTGGGCGCGGAGCAAGATGCGGGACCCGTCCTCCCGGACAGTTGCGAAGGTCCCATCCCACGCCCGGCCGCGCAGCACCTGCTTGGCCAGCTCCGTTGCCTTCCCGACATCGCCTTCATCGAATCCGAGCGAAAGGATGGGCCGGCCGACGAGCTGCGCTGGGTCCTCGGGGAAGTCGAACAGCCGCACCGCGAAGGCATTGGCGTACAGCAGATTGCTGAGCCGGTCCGTCACCACCACCGCGGCGGCTATCTGCCCGAGAACGGTCTCCGCCGGCAGGTATGCCCCATACGCCGCATTACCCCACGGTGTCATCGGCCGTGCCCCCGGCCGCTACCCCCGGCGTGGCTCAGGGCGCAAGCCTGGCGACGGCGGTACGCCGGGTTCCCGGGCCGCAGCTCATGGCCGGGTGACGAAGAGGTGCGCAGCAACCAGGCGGGGCAATTCCGCCGTAGTACCGCCGGCTTTGTCCTCACTGGTCACCCGCACACCATCGTCGCTCGCCGCGAGCGTGACCTCGCGTCCCGGTTGTATCCCAATGCGCTTGAGTTTAAGCATCAAAGAGGCATCGCTTTGGACTTGTTCGCTGATCCGGCAGACGATGACCCGCTCGGCCAGGTCGGACGCCACCTGGGTCATGGCCTCGGCCTGCTCCCCCTCGGCGGCGAGCGCACGCTGCTTGGCATCGGCGGGCAGCCCGAGTTCGTCGAGCCCCGGAATCAGGTTGCCGTGCGGGCAGCGCACCGGGTAGTCGAGCAGCTCCACCAGCCGGCGCTCGACCTGCTCGGAGATTACGTGTTCCCAGCGGCAGGCCTCGATGTGGACCTCTTCCCAGGGCAGCCCGATGACGCCGACCAGCAGGCACTCGGCTAGCCGGTGCTTGCGCATGACCCCCACGGCCAGGGCGCGGCCCGCCACGGTCAGGGACAGCTGGCGGTCACCCTCCACTCGCAGCAGCCCGTCGCGCTCCATCCTCGCCACGGTCTGGCTGACGGTCGGCCCGCTCTGGGACAGCCGTTCGGCGATGCGGGCCCGGAGCGGGACAATGCCCTCTTCCTCGAGCTCGAAAACTGTCCGGAGATACATCTCTGTCGTGTCGATAAGCCCGTGCGCCGTCAACGGTCCTCCCTTCTCACCTGATGTTATGACCGGCGCGCCACTACCGCGATCTGGCGAATATCCGCCGGACGCCGGGAGGGCTGGCCGGGCGGCCCGGCGCGGGATCAGGGCGCCAGGCGCTCGATGATCCAGTGCTGGCCGTCCCGGCGGTACCGGAGGCGGTCGTGCAGCCGGTTCACCCGCCCCTGCCAGAATTCGACCGTCTCCGCGGCGACCCGGTAGCCGCCCCAGAATTCCGGCATGGGCACGGTGACCCCCTCGGGCCAGCGTCTTTCCAGCGTCTCGTATCGCTCGTCCAGCTCGCGGCGGGAACTGAGGACTGACGACTGCCGGCTGGCCCAGGCCCCGAGCTGTGAACCGTGCGGGCGGGAGTGGAAGTACGGCTCGCTCTCGTCGGTGGACAGCGCCGTGACTGCGCCCTGGACGATCACCTGCCGGTGCAGCGCGTGCCATGGGAAGAGCAGGCACGCGCGCGGGTTCGCGGCCAGTTCCTGGGCCTTGGTGGAGGTGCGGTTGGTGTAGAACGTGAACCCCCCGGGGCCGTACTGCTTGAGCAGCACCGTCCGGGCCCGCGGCCAGCCAGCGGCGGACACCGTGGCCAGCACCATGGCGTTCGGCTCTGGCAGCCCGGCGGCGATCACGTCGGCCATCCAGCGGCCGAAGAGGGCCAGTGGGTCGGCCGGGGTGACGGCTTCGTCAAGACCGGCCGGCATTGCCGTTGGTGGTCTCCCTGGCCTTCCTGGCGGGTGACGGGTCGCATCCACGGGAATGATCCTCTCGCAGCCGGAGCCACGGCGGCCAGCCAGGCTGGCGGGTGGCCCTTGTCACGGATCGCACGGCTACCGAAACCAGGTCCGGCGCGGTTGAATTGACCCGGCTGTGGGGTGAACGTCGCCCACGGGGTTTCGCCCAGTTGTCCCCTTGGCGCATGTCAGGCCGCTCACAGGGAGACGGAGGATGCACAGGATGTCCGACTTCAAGCCCGGGCTCGAAGGCGTCGTGGCGTTCGAGACGGCGATCGCCGAACCCGACCGGGAAGGCGGGTCACTGCGATACCGGGGGGTGGACATCGAGGAACTCGTCGGGCACGTCTCATACGGTCACGTCTGGGGCCTGCTGGTCGACAACGAGTTCGCGCCCGGGCTGCCCCCCGCCCAGTCCTATCCGATCCCCGTGCACTCCGGCGATATCCGGGTGGACGTGCAGAGCGCCCTGGCCATGCTGGCGCCGGCCTGGGGGATGCGCCAGCTTCTGGACATCAGCGACGAGCAGGCGCGCGACGACCTGGCCCGCGCCTCGGTGATGGCCCTGTCCTTCGTCGCGCAGTCGGCTCGCGGGCCCGGGCTGCCGGTGATCCCGCAGGAGCGGGTGGACGAGGCGGAGAACATCGTCGAGCGATTCATGATCCGCTGGCGTGGCGACCCCGATCCACGGCACGTGAAGGCGATCGACGCCTACTGGACCTCGGCCGCCGAGCACGGCATGAACGCCTCGACCTTCACCGCCCGGGTGATCGCGTCCACCGGCGCCGACGTCGCGGCCGCACTGTCCGGCGCGGTGGGCGCGATGTCCGGGCCGCTGCACGGCGGCGCGCCCGCCCGCGTGCTGACCATGATCGAGGAAGTCGAGCGGAGCCAGGACGCCGCGCAGTACGTCAAGGCCGCACTCGACCGCGGTGACCGGCTGATGGGCTTCGGGCACCGGGTGTACCGGGCCGAGGACCCGCGCGCCCGGGTGCTGCGCAGAACCGCGCGGGATCTCGGCGCCCCCCGGTACGAGGTGGCCGTGGCCCTGGAGGAGGCGGCCCTGGCGGAGCTGCACGCCCGCAGGCCGGACCGGGTGCTCGCGACGAACGTCGAGTTCTGGGCGGCCATCATGCTGGATTTCGCGCAGGTGCCGGCGCACATGTTCACCTCGATGTTCACCTGCGCCAGGACCGCGGGCTGGGCCGCGCACATCCTCGAGCAGAAGCGCACCGGCCGGCTGGTCCGGCCGAGTGCCCGCTACGTCGGTCCCCCGGCCCGCTCGGTCAGCACCGTGGCCGGTGCAGACGAGGTGCTGGACGAGGTCTGACCTGGCCCTGGGCCCGGCCGCGATCCGAAGGCCGGCCGGGCGGCCCAGTGCGGACCGCCGGTTAGTCTTGGCACCGTGGCCGACATCATCCTTCCTCCCGCGATCAAGCCCGTCGATGGCCGGTTCGGCAGTGGCCCCTCCAAGGTCCGCCCCGCCCAGCTCGCTGCCCTGGCCGCATCGGGGAGCAGTTACCTGGGCACCTCCCACCGCCAGGCACCCGTCCGCTCACTCGTCCGCCGCGTCCGCGAGGGCCTGGCGGAGCTGTTCACCGTGCCCGACGGCTATCAGGTCGTGCTCGGCAACGGCGGCACCACCGCGTTCTGGGAGGTCGCGGCGTTCGGCCTGGTGCGGCAGAAGTCACAGCACCTGGCGTTCGGCGAGTTCTCGTCGAAGTTCGGCAAGGTCACCGAGGCCGCCCCGTGGCTGGAGGCGCCCACGGTGATCAGCGCCGAGCCCGGCAGCCATCCGGTGTCCCAGGCGGAGCCGGGTGTGGACACCTACGCGCTGACGCACAACGAGACCTCCACAGGTGTCGCCATGCCGATCCGCCGGGTGGCAGGCGCCGACTCCGGTGCCCTGGTCATCGTCGACGCGACCAGCGCCGCGGGCGGCCTGCCGGTGGCGGTCAGCGAGTGTGACGTGTATTACTTCGCACCGCAGAAGTGCTTCGGCTCGGACGGCGGGCTATGGCTCGCGTTGATGTCGCCCGCCGCCCTGGGACGGGCGGCGGAGATCGCCGCCAGCGGCCGCTACATCCCGGAGTTCTTCTCGCTGCCCGTCGCGATCGACAACTCGGCCAAACAGCAGACCTACAACACGCCCTCGGTGGCGACCCTGCTGATGCTCGCCGACCAGCTGGAGTGGATGCTCGGCCAGGGCGGCCTGGCCTGGACCACCGAGCGGACAGCCGACTCCTCGGCGCGGCTGTACACCTGGGCCGAGAAGGTGCCGTACGCCAGCCCCTTCGTGGCCGACCCCGGGCAGCGCTCGCATGTCGTGGGCACGATCGACTTCGCGGACGCGGTCGACGCGGCCGCAGTCGCGGCGGTGCTGCGCGCCAACGGGATCCTCGACACCGAGCCGTACCGCAAGCTCGGGCGCAACCAGCTGCGCATCGGCATGTTCCCGGCGGTGGACCCGGACGACGTGGAAGCGCTGACCGTCTGCATCGACTACGTCATCGAGCGGCTCTAGCATCTGGCCACAGATCCAGCATCCGGGGCCAGGCCGCATCCGGACGCTTGATCAGTGGACAGCGGCCCCGACGATGGCGCCCACCACGAGGATCGCGAGCACCACGGGCAGCAGCCACCGGGTCGTGCGGTTCACAACACGCAGCTTAGAGCGTCCGGCAATAGGGCGCTGGATCAGGGAACGGCGATCCAGGCGGCGGTCCGGCAAGGCCGAGCGAGCCCGCATAGCGGAGCTATGCGGGCGAGTGAGAACGCCGCCGGTCGTCGTCTGGGCGCCGCGAGCCCAGCAGTCCTATTGCCGGGCGCTCTTACGTGCTGAATTCGCGCCACCATCCGCTCACTTGCGCAGGGGCCAGGTGCCCAGCGTCTCGTAGCGTGGCCGCGACTGGGGGCGGCTGCGGATCAGGTAGATCTCCTCGGCCGTCCACGGGTCTCCCGCGTAGTCCGACAGCTCGGTCACCAGGGTGCGGACGTCCACCGGCGCCCGGGATCTGGCCAGTGTCAGATGAGGCTGGAAGCGCCTGCCCTCCTCCGCTGGTGGCGCTCCCGCGCGCCGCGCCCCCGCGGCCACCGAATCGGCCAGTTTGCGTAGTTCCTGCCGCTGCCCCTGCACTCCTGTCCACAAAACCCGGGCCCGGTCCGCCTCGGGGAACGCGCCTGACCCGGCGAGGGACAGGGCAAGGTGCGAGTGGTGTGAGGTGGCCAGCTCCATCCGCCGGCCCAGCTTGGCGGCAGCGACCTCGTTGACCTCGCCGAGAAAGGCAAGCGTCAGGTGCCAGGCGTCGCGGCCGGTCCAGCGCAGGCTCGGCCACGAGGAGCGGAGCGGTGCCACCGCGGCCTCCAGCTCGCCGGTGATCTTGTCTGGCACTGTCACCGCGACAAACAACCTCATAAGTCATTGGTAGCACCAAGGAGCAGGTCACAGGTCAGTTCCGGTCTCATACACGCGGTTCCCGATTCAGCTGCCTGCGCTGCCGTCGGTCCACTCCCGCCGCCGGCCAGCGGCTGGGCCTCAGGCCACCATGCGGGCCAGCGCGGCCGGGCGCAGGTACTCGCGGGTGCGCACGCCGCGCCGGTGGGCCAGCAGCAGCCCGATGACCGCCGCGGCCACGGCCGAGATGGCGCCGCCGGCGACCAGGCTCATCCGCGGCCCGAAGGCCTCCGCCACCCAGCCGACCAGGGGTGATCCGAGCGGCGCACCGCCGAGGAAGACCAGCATGTAGAGCCCCATCACCCGGCCGCGCATCTCCGGCGAGGTACGCAGCTGCGTCGCGGAGTTAGCCGCGGTGCTGAAAGTCAGCAGGGCGAGCCCGGTCGGCACCAGCAGGGCCAGGAATGACCAGAACGATGGCATCAGGCCGGTCACAACCTCCAGGATTCCGAACGCGAAGGCGGCCGTCACGAGCAGCCGGGCGCCGGGCCGGCCACGACGGGCCGCGAGCAGCGCCCCGGCCAGGGCCCCGGCCGCGAACACCGCGGACGCGAGGCCGAACGCGGTCGCCCCGGTGTGGAAGACCTGACGGGACATCAGGGCGTTCGTCACCTGGAAGTTCATCCCGAACGTGGCCACGAAGAAGATCAGCACCATCGGCATGGACAGGCTGGGGCGATCCTTCACGTAACGGAGCGCCTCACGCAGCTGCCCCCGGCCCCTGGGCACCGGTTCGGCCGGGTGCAGCTCGGCGGGGCGCATCAGCTTCAGGCCGGCCAGCACGGCACCGAACGAGGCGGCGTTGACGAAGAACGCGACCGGGGTGCCCACGGCACCGATGACCAGTCCGGCGATGGCCGGGCCCGCGATCCGCGCCAGGTTGAAGATCGCGCTGTTCAGCGCGATCGCGTTCGGCAAGTCAGCGCGGCCGACCATCTCGACCACGAACGTCTGCCTGGTCGGGTTGTCCACCGCGGTAGCCAGCCCCAGGGCGAACGCGAGCGCGTACACCTGCCAGATCCGCACGGCGCCGGTCACCGCCAGCACGCCGAGGATGAGGGCCAGCGCGCCCATGACACTCTGGGTGATCATGAGGATGCGGCGCTTGGAGTACCGGTCGGCGATCGCGCCGCCCCAGAGGCTGAACAGCAGCAGGGGCAGGAACTGCAGGCCGGTGGCGATGCCAAGCGCGGTGCCGCTCCCGTGGGTCAATTCGAGGACCAGCCAGTCCTGCGCGACCCGCTGCATCCAGGTGCCGCTGTTGGAGATCACCTGGCCAGTCGCGAAGAGCCGGTAGTTGCGCGTGCCCAGCGAGTGGAACGTCCGCAGCCGGGACAGTCCCGGACGGTGCGGCTGAGGCCCGTCGCCGGCACCGGTCAGGACTGGCTGAGCTTCTCCAGGATCGGCGCGGCGGCCCGCAGCGTCGCCCGCTCCTGCGGGGTCAGCTCGGCCAGCCGTCTCGCCAGCCACGCGTCCCTGCGCCGCCGGGACTTGATCACCAGGTCCCGGCCCGCCGCTGTCACGGTGAGCACCACCTGACGCTTGTCCGAGGCGTGCGCCGCCCGCGTGACGAGTCGATATTCCTCCAGCGTGGCGATAACGCGCGTCATGGAGGGCGGCTGCACCTTTTCGTACTCGGCCAGCTCCCCTGGGCTCATCGGGCCGTGCTTCTCCAGTTTCGCCAGCGCGGCGAACTGGGTGTCGGACAGCAAGGGCTCCGCGGTCCCCGGCACGGTCCGTTCGACCCGCAGCCGCCGGGCCAGCCTGCCCACCGAAATCCGGAGACTGCTGGCCAGGCCGGCGTCCGACCTGGTCTGTGCTGATGTCATTATCGTTAGCCTGAGTCATTACTTTTGCTAACGATAGACAGGTGCACGGCATTCCGTCAAAACGTTAGCGACGCGAACAGGTGGACGCCCCCGCGGGCATACCGCAAGTACACCATGGAAGCGGCCGGTTAGCCTGATCATGTGAGCAGCCCACGCCGACCCGCGCCGCCGCCCCTCGAGGCCAACGACCGGCTGGTCACCGCCGTTGTCACCGCTGCGTGGGCGGTCGCCCTGATTGTCGTGCTGGTGCTGCGCGACAGCCTTCCCGCAGCCGAGCGGTGGTGGCTCTGGACCTGCGTGGCGGGCCTGGGCCTGGGAATCTTCGGGCTGTGGTACGTGCCCCGGATGAAGCGGGCCCGCGCCCGCGCTGCGGAGCGCCGGACGCCCGGGAGCACCGGCAAGACCTGAACCTTACCTAACGAAAGGACCTGGCGGGTCCCCCACGCCCAGGGCTGTGCTCAGCCGTGATCGAGCGGCTCGAAGAGCGTCTCGTCCACCGAGATTCCGGGCAGATCGACGAGGTCATAACCCAGTTCGTCGATGACCGGCCGCAGCGGCTGGTCGACGCCGGGGGGGAACACGGACTCCGAGTGCGCACCGCATCCGTGGTCCACCGAGACCACCCGGCCGTCGTCGGGCGCGTACGCATTCGCGCACACGCCGAACACCTGCCCGAGCGGACCGCCCAGCCGGACGAAGAAACCACAACCCGCGCAGGGACCCGGGGCGGCGTGCGCGAGCGGCGTCTTCGGCCCGTGCTCGCTGGCGTACCAGCGGGCCGCGGTGGTGTCCCGCCCGATCGCGGAAAGGACACGTGGCCGGGCGGGCAGGGTGTCCCCGGCGGCGAACTCCCGGGCGGCGGGCGCCCCGGCGGGCAGGTCCCCAGCGGCTGGCTGCCCGGCGGCAGCCTCCCCGGCCGGGCCCTCCCCGGCCAGGTCATCACCGGCGCCTGGCGCTACTGGCTCGGTGAAGGCGACCGCGGCCCAGGTAGCCTCCCCCCAGTCAGCCACACCGTCGTCGCCTTCGAGCGCGGCCACCGGAACAAGCCGCTCGTCGTCGGGCGGGGCGGGCAGGATGTCTCCCACCCCCAGATCGCCCGGGCGCAGCCGTTCCCGCCAGGGGACCCAATCCGGAGCGAGGATGGCGTCGGGGCCCGGGAGCAGAACGCTCTCGCTCACGGTCACCGTCTTTGACCACGACGCCCGGGCGACGGTGACGGCCCAATGCCACCCCTGGTAGGCGAGGTCGAGGCAGTTGAACAGGTGGGTGACCACTCGGTCGCCGTCCGCCTGGAGGCCGGCATGCGCGCCTACCTGCCCGGTGCCCGCCACCTCCTCGGCAGCGCCGCGCGCCAGATCGGTGGCCTGCGCACAGGCCTCATCCGGCTCCTTGGCTCGTACACGGACTTGGCTCACGGTGAGTAATTGTCCTCCATCCGGGCACATGCCCGCTTCGGAAAGGACCACCGGCCGCAACTGGGCGGGCCGGTTAGGTGATTGCTTCCCCACAACGCAGAATACTGGGGTCATGGGACTGTCCGGCGCGAGGCTGCGGGCGAGGCGGGTGAACCGCGGCCTGGCCTCGGCCGCGCAGACCGGGGCCCGGGCCGGTGCCGCCGGGGCCCGGGTCGGTGCCGCCGGCGCCCGCGGCACCACCCGCCTCATCCACCGGATGACTCAGGCGTCCGGTGCCGGCCGGACCGGCCTGGACCGGCTCATGGAACTCACCGCCGCGGGCAGCGCGGCCGACGCGTTCGTCGCCGTGTCGCTGGCCGGGACGCTGTTCTTCAGCGCATCGGTGAACCAGGCGCGTGGCCGGGTAGCGCTGGCCCTGCTCGTCACCATGGCCCCCTTCGCCGTGCTCGCCCCGCTCATCGGGCCGATGCTGGACCGGGTACGGCAGGGACGCCGGTACATCCTTATCGGCACGCTGCTGGCGCGGGGCCTGCTGTGCTGGGGGATGGCGAGTGCGGTACAGCACAATGACGCGCTCACGCTGCTCCCGGCGGCGTTCGGCGTGCTGGTGCTGCAGAAGGCCTATGGCGTGACGCGCAGCGCGGTCACTCCCCGGCTGCTGCCGGCCCAGATCACGCTGGTGTCCGCGAATGCACGAACCGCCCTGGCCGCGCTCATCGCATCCACCGTCGGCGCGGGCGCGGCGGTGGGCATCGACGTGATCGCCGGCGGCGGGACCGGGGGCGCTACCTGGGTGCTGCGCGCGGGCATGGTGGTGTACTTCGCCGCGATCGCACTCGGCATCCGGCTGCCCGACCGGGTCGACCAGCCCCGTTCACAGGCGGCCGCCGGGCCGGCGGCCGGGCGCCCGCCGAGGCCCGCCCACCCTGCGGAGGATCTGGCCGGGGCCCCGGGCGCGGGCCGCAATGCCCCGGGCCGGGCGGCGCATCAGGCGAGAGCCGGGCCGGGGGGGACCAGACCCATGCCGCGACGGACGTCCAAGCGCGTGTCGTGGGCGGCGCTACGCAACGTGGGGCCGGTCGTCAGCGAGGCGATGCGCGCCAACGCGGCCCTGCGTGCCTTCTCCGGTTTCATGGTGTTCTTCCTGGCCTTCCTGCTGCGCATCGAGCATTTCCACGGCGTGAACGACAAGGTCGCGCTCGCGGAGATGGGCGCGGCGGTGGTCGTGGGCGGATTTATCGGGACGGCCATCGGCGCCGCGCTTGGCTCGCGCACGCCGCACCTGATCATGTTCGTGATGCTCGGCCTGTCAACCGTGATCACTGCCGTCTGCGCGGTGTTCTTCGGCTTGTGGGCGGCTCTCGCCGTGGCCCTGGTCTCGGCGTTCAGCCAGGTACTGGCCAAGCTGGCGCTCGACTCGATCGTCCAGCGCGAAATCAGGGAAGAGGTCCGGTCCTCCACGCTCGCTGCCTCGGAAACCGTCCATCAGGTGTCCTGGGTGGCGGGCGGCCTGGCGGGCCTGGCCATGTCCATCACCGCCAGCGGGATCGCGGGACTGACCGTGGCGGCCACCGGCCTCGCCGCGGCCACCGTCTTCCTGCTGGCCAGCCGCAGGCGCCGGATCCTCGCCGCGCGGCAGCGGATGGCCCCCCAGCCGGCCCGGTAAGGTCCGCCAAACCGGCCGGTGAAGCTCGCCAGAAGCCCGGGCACGCCGGCCTGACACAGGGAGTTCTACGCCGCCGCAGGTAACACGGGCGCTACGCCGCGACGGCCTCAGGGCACCTCCCACGGCCCAGCACGTGCAGGTGGGCGCGGGACAACGTCGGCGCGCCAACCGCCGAGCCGGGCTGAACAAGGACGGCGGTCAGGCCTCTACGTCGTCGGCGACGGCGCGCAGCACGGCCGCGATCTTCTTCGCGTCGCGGGGGTCGGCGTGCCGGCCCCGCCGGTAGGCGGCCGACAGCCCATCCAGGAGCTTGATGAGGTCCTCGACAAGCAGGACCATCTCGTCCGGGCTCTTGCGGCTCGTTTTAGCCACCGTCGGCGGCGGCTCAAGCAGCCGCACCTGCAGCGCCTGCACCCCGCGTCGCCCCTCGACGACGCCGAACTCGACCCGCTGGCCTGCGCGCAGCCCGGCGGCGCTGCCCGCCGGGAGGGCCGACGAATGCACGAACACCTCACCCCCGTCATCGCGGGTGAGAAAGCCGAAACCCTTTTCGGCGTCATACCACTTGACCTTGCCTGTGGGCACGGGGTCAGACCTCACGCGGAGTAGGAGCGGGCAGGGCGCGCCGTAGGCGCGGGCGTCCAGGCTATCGGTCCCGCGCCGTCTGCGGCAGGTTCGTAGCCCGCACGTATGCAGCGACGTGACCCCGGCTGGACCGGCCGAGGTCACGTCCCCCACGGCCTCGCACGATGGGATGCTGGGACGGGATCACGTGCGCGGCCGGGAAGCAGGGATGATGCGCATGCTGCCGTTCCCCGCGGGCAGCAGAATCGCACGGCGGATATACCCCGGCTCAAAGCCGGTAATCATGTGAAACGGCGCCAACTATCGGATGGGACCGCGGCGCGGGCGCTGCCACGGAGGGAGTGACCGCATCCGCGGGCCACGGCGGATCCGCCAGGCCAGGTACCCGGCGGTGAAGACGGCCCCGCCCCGGATCAGGTAGTCGCGGTATGCGTCGAACGCGTGCCTGAAACCACCGAAGAAACCGTGATGCCCGCCGCCCAGGCCAGCTAGCAGCAGCCCGGCGAGCACGAACAACGGCGGACCCAGCAACGCGAGCCACTTGTCCCGCGCGTCCCAGATCCGGGACACCGCCGCGACCAGGCCCCCGGCCAGCCACAGGGGCGGCAGGATCAGCCCGCCGACGCCGAGCAGCAGCACGGCGATGGTCTCCAGCGGGTGGCTGCGGGCCAGCGCCTGCAGGCTCGGCCGGGGCGGGGCGGGGGCCACCGGCGAAGGCGGCCCGCCGGCCAGATCCGGAGCCTGCACAGGCAGCGGCGGCCCAGGAGGAGGTGGACCAGGAGGAGGTGAACCAGGAGGGGATGACCCAGCCGGGGGTGACTCAGCAGGCGGCGCCCCAGGACGATGTGCCGCGGGCTGGCGCGGGATGGGCTCCGTGTCATCCCTGACGGGCTTCCAGTCTTCGTCACCGGGACTCCAGTCATCCCCGCTGGGCTTCCAGCCCTCCTTAGCGGGCTTCCAGATCACCACGGGTGGCGGCGGGGCCCCGCCGCGGTGCGCAGTCTCCAGCCGTTCACGTTCCGCTTTGACCATCGTCAGCGGATCCCCGAGTTCGGCGAGCATCTCCATAACCTTCGCCGGATCGGCCTTGGCCAGCGGGCCGCACCTCTTCTCGATCGCGGCCCGGGTACGCCCCACGAACAGCAACCGGTCACCCTTGGGCAGGACGCGCTGCGCCGCGCTGGACACCCGGCCGAGGTAATCAAGGACGAGCTTCTCGGCGGAAAGATTCGCAGAGCGGCGCATGCCTTGATAATCCCCCCGAAGGGCCCGAATGTGGAGTCTCACGCGCCAGCCAAGCCAAGGATAAACCGGACGACAACCCACGAAAGGGCGGTCCCGGCCCGGCCCCGAACCCACTAAAGGGGCGGTCCCGGCTCCCGGGAACAACGCGAACAGGCGGTCCCAGCTCCCGGGAACAACGCGAAAGGGCAGTCCCGGCGCTCCCCGGGAGCAACGCGAAAGGGCGGCTCCGCCCTGCCCCGAACACGCGAAAGGGCGGTCCCGGCTTTCCCGGGACCGCCCTTTCGCGTCCTGGCCGCGCTGATCCGGGGGCAAGCCCCCGGCCGCTGCTAGAAGTCCATGTCGCCGCCGCCACCAGGGGCAGCAGGCGCCTTGTCCTTCTCCGGCTTCTCGGCGATCACTGCCTCGGTCGTGAGGAACAGACCGGCAATGGACGCCGCGTTCTGAAGCGCGGACCTGGTGACCTTAGCCGGGTCGATGATCCCAGCCTTGAACATGTCGACGTACTCGCCGGTCGCGGCGTCCAAGCCGTGCCCAACGGGAAGCGTCTTCACCTTCTCGACTACCACGCCGCCCTCAAGGCCAGCGTTCACCGCGATCTGCTTGAGCGGCTCTTCGACGGCACGGCGCACGATGGTCGCGCCGGTCGCCTCGTCGCCCGACAGATCCAGCTTCTTGAAGGCGGCGGCACCCGCCTGGAGCAGAGCCACGCCCCCACCGGGGACGACGCCCTCCTCGACGGCTGCCTTCGCGTTGCGCACCGCGTCTTCGATGCGGTGCTTGCGCTCCTTCAGTTCGACCTCGGTAGCCGCGCCCGCCTTGATGACGGCAACGCCGCCGGCCAGCTTGGCCAGCCGCTCCTGCAGCTTCTCGCGGTCGTAGTCGGAGTCGGTGTTCTCGATCTCGGCCCGGATCTGGTTGACCCGCCCGGAGATCTGCTCCGCGTCGCCCGCGCCGTCCACGATCGTCGTCTCGTCCTTGTTAACGACGACCTTCCGCGCCCGGCCGAGCAGGTCGAGGTCGGCGGACTCCAGCTTGAGCCCGACTTCCTCGCTGATGACCTGACCGCCGGTGAGGATGGCGATGTCGCCGAGCATGGCCTTGCGCCGGTCGCCGAAGCCTGGCGCCTTCACCGCGACGGACTTGAACAGGCCGCGGATCTTGTTGACGACCAGGGTCGCGAGGGCTTCGCCCTCGACGTCCTCGGCGATGATGACCAGCGGCTTGCCCGACTGCACAACCTTGTCAAGCAGCGGCAGCAGGTCCTTGTTGGCGGAGACCTTGGAGTTGACGATCAGGATGTAGGGGTCCTCAAGGACTGCCTCCATCCGCTCCGGGTCGGTGGCGAAGTAGGGCGAGATGTAACCCTTGTCGAAGCGCATACCCTCGGTGAGCTCAAGCTCAAGGCCGAAGGTGTTGCTTTCCTCGACAGTGATGACGCCTTCCTTGCCGACCTTGTCCATTGCCTCGGCGATCATCTCGCCGATCGCCGGGTCCGCAGCGGAGATGGATGCCGTCGAAGCAATCTGCTCCTTGGTCTCCACATCCTTGGCGAGCTTGGACAGTTCCTCGCTCACCCGCTCGACCGCCGCCTCGATGCCCCGCTTGAGGGACATCGGGTTGGCACCCGCGGCCACGTTACGCAGGCCCTCACGGACCAGCGCCTGCGCCAGCACGGTAGCCGTGGTGGTGCCGTCGCCCGCGACGTCGTCGGTCTTCTTAGCTACTTCCTTGACCAGCTCGGCGCCGATCTTCTCCCACGGGTCCTCGAGCTCGATCTCCTTGGCGATGGACACGCCATCGTTGGTGATCGTGGGGGCTCCCCACTTCTTCTCGAGAACGACGTTCCGGCCCTTCGGGCCGAGGGTTACTTTCACGGCGTCGGCCAGCTGATTCATGCCGCGCTCGAGGCCGCGCCTGGCTTCCTCATCGAACGCGATCATCTTGGCTGCCATAGGCTCCAGATCCTCCCGGAACTTTGTGGCTTGTGTGTGAATCGAGTCGACGCCCGCGACGGACGGCCTCCCCAGCGGACAGTCACATCCTGCCGCCGGTGACGCCTCATCGCCCCGATCCCGCCCTGGCGTTGTCACTCTCATGCCGAGAGTGCCAACGACCTGTTTAGCACTCTCCGCATGAGAGTGCAAGCCGGGGGCGTGCGGAGTCACCGAGGCCACGGGCGGGGCGCGGAGTCCGGGCAGCCTGAAGGCCGGACCGCGCGGAGGCGGCGCCGGTGGCACCCGTTGGAATTATTGTTCAGAGTTCCCGGTGGCAGCGGACCCGATGGCCCGACACCCACGCGGGGGGCGCCGGGCCATCGGCCGGCCTTGCCAGCACAGGCTCACACAGCGCGCACGGCCTCCGCCTGCGGGCCACGGTCGCTCTGCGTGATCTCGAATTCGACCCGCTGCCCCTCTTCGAGGCTGCGGTAGCCATCCATCTGGATAGCGGAGAAGTGCACGAACACGTCCCTGCCACCGTCGACCGCGATGAAGCCGTAGCCCTTGTCCGCGTTGAACCACTTGACGGTGCCCTGAGCCATTACCCAACAACTCCCTAACTGCGCTCGGGCCTCGGGCCCTGCCCTTGCAACGCAGAACCCGTCGATCGCGGAGCGGGTTAGCGTTGAGCAAGCCGAGCTTGCCGCTCGCGGCGACCGACAGCGACCGGACACGACCTTACCTCGTGCCATGAGCGTTCGGGACCAGTAACTCCCCGAATCCGGCTACCCGAGTTTCCCGGCCGGGGGACCCCAGCGCCCCGACCGGCATACTTCGCTGGCAGCGCGCCGAGTCCAGCGACGAACGGTCTGGGACGTGCCCCGACCCCGCAGGGGCGGTCAGCCCCCCGCCACGGCCGGGATCACCGACACGTGGGTCCCCGCCGGGACGGGCGTGTCCAGTCCCTGGGCGAACCTCACGTCCTCCTCACCCACGTAGACGTTGACGAAACGGCGCAGCTTGCCGGTGTCGTCAACGATCCGCCCGGCGATGCCCGGGTAGGCGGCGTCCAGGCCTGCGATGACCTCGCGCAGCGTTCCCGCCGTCGCGGTGACCTCGGCGGCCCCGCCCGTGAACGTACGCAGGATGGTGGGGATACGGACGGACACGGTCATGCTAGGCCTGCCTCTCCAGGTGATCGGCGCGCAGCTCTCATGATGCGGGGTGGCCGGGAAGCGACGACTCGAAGGCCTCGAACGCGGCCAGCGTCGGGCGTATCGCCGGCAGGCCGCCCGCCGGCCCGGCCACGGCGTCCAGCGTCTTCAGGCCGTCACCTGAGTTGATGATGACAGTTTCCGCCCCGGGGTCGATCTGGCCCGCGGCGAGCAGGCTGCGCAGCACGCCCAGGGTGACGCCCCCCGCGGTCTCGCCGAAGATGCCCTCGCTGGTGGCCAGCAGCCGCATCGCGGACACGACGGCGGCGTCGTCCACGTCGGCCACGGCCCCGCCGGTGCGGCGGACCACGTCGAGCACATAGGGACCGTCGGCGGGGTTGCCGATCGCCAGCGACTTGGCGATGGTGGCTGGCCGCACCGGCTGGACCACGTCGTGCCCCTGCCGGAACGCGGCGGCGACCGGGGAGCAGCCGGTGGCCTGCGCGCCGAACACCCGGTACGGACTGTCGTCGACCAGCCCGAGAGCGATCAGCTCACGAAAAGCCTTATCGATCTTAACGAGCTGCGCACCGGACGCTACGGGGACGACGATCTGGGCCGGCAGCCGCCAGCCCAATTGCTCGGCGATCTCGTAGCCGATGGTCTTGGAGCCCTCGGCGTAGTAGGGCCGGACGTTGACGTTGACGAAGGCCCAGTCCTCGCGCTCGTCGGCCAGTTCGGACGCGAGCCGGTTCACGTCGTCGTAGCTACCATCGACGGCGACCAGCGTGCCGCCGTACACGGCCGAGGCGATGATCTTCTGCGGCTCCAGGTTGGCCGGGATCAGCACCACGGAGCGGATGCCCGCACGGGCCGCCGCCGCGGCCACCGCGTTCGCCAGGTTGCCGGTGGACGGGCAGGCCAGCAACTTGTAGCCCATCTCGACCGCGGCCGCGAGGGCGACGGCGACGACGCGGTCCTTGAACGAGTGAGTCGGGTTGCCGCGCTCATCCTTTATCCACAGGGTCTGCAGGCCGAGTTCGCGGGCCAGTTGATCGGCCCGGACCAGGCGGGTCCAGCCCGGCTCCGTGTTGGGCGTGGCGGCGACATCCGGGGGAACTGGCAGCAGGCTGGCGTACCGCCAGATGCTGGTCGGCCCCGCCTCGATGTCTGCCCTGGTGAGCCGCGGGAGGTCATAGATCACCTCCAGCGGCCCGAAACACTCGGTGCAGGCGTGGTGCGCGCCGAGTTCGGTGGTGTGCCCGCACTCGCGGCAGGCGAGGCCGCTGGCGTAGCCGAAACGGGATGGGGTGGCGATCGAGGTTGTGTTCACGAGGCGAGGCCTTTCTCCCTCATCTGTCCCAACGACCGGAATCAGCCGCGGGCCGGACTTGGCACCTGTCACGGGAGACCTCGCGCGGACGCATGTCACCGTGATGGTTGCCGGGGCTTCGCAGGGCCGATCCCTCCACCCCTCTGGATGAGCGTTATTCAGTTGTGTTGCCTACTGTAACTGATCCGGCTTCCGCGCCCTCCCCGCTGCTCCCGCTAGCCTCTGCTTCATGAACGCTGAACCGGGCGGTGGCAGGATCCTCATCGCCTCGAACCGGGGGCCGGTCTCGTTCACACGTGGCGAAGACGGGAACCTGACCCGGCACCGGGGCGCTGGCGGGCTGGTCTCAGGGCTGTCAACCGTCGCAGACCGAGCCCATGTGCTCTGGGTATGCGCCGCCCTGAGCGACGCCGACCGGGCCGCGGCCCGGGCCGCCCCGGATGGCCGCATCGACGCCGGGGCCGACGACGGCGACGGCCTTGCGGGCGCCAGCGGCGCCGACGCCAGCACGGGCGTCCGCATGCTCGACATCCCGGCCACCACATTCCACCGCGCGTACAACAGCGTGGCCAACTCGACCCTGTGGTTCGTGCACCACATGCTCTACGACACGCCAAACCGGCCGAACTTCGGTCTCACGTTCCGCCGGGAATGGGAGTCCTTCCGCGGCTACAACGCCACCTTCGCGGCGGCACTTGCGGAGGGCGCGGGTGACCCGGGCGGCGGCGTGCGGGCCATGGTGCAGGACTACCACCTCACGCTGGTCCCGCGGATGCTCGCCGACCTGCGCTCCGACATCAGGATCGCGCACTTCTCGCACACCCCGTGGGCGCCTCCCGACTACTTCAAGCTGCTGCCGGAGAGCGTAGGCCGGGAGGTGCTCGAGGGCATCCTGGGCGCGGACCACGCCGGGTTCCTCGCCCAGCGCTGGGCCGACGCCTTCGTGGACTGCTGCCGGGAGTTTCTGGGCGCGGACATCGACCCGGTGGCGCGGACGGTCACCCACCGCGGCCACGTCACCAGCGTCGGCGTGCATGCCCTCGGGGTGGATGCCGACGACCTGCGCCAGCGCGCCGCCGCCGCCGACGTGCAGGCTCAGGTCGCCGCGCTCACCGCCGTCTGCGGGGACCGGAAGCTGATCGTCCGGGTGGACCGGACCGAACTGTCCAAGAACATCGTCCGCGGCCTGCTTGCCTACCGTGAGTTGCTGATCACCTACCCCGAGTGGCGGGGCCGGGTAACACATGTCGCGCTCGCCTACCCGTCCCGGCACGACCTGCCCGAATACCGCGAGTACACGGCCAGCGTGCAGCGGCTGGCCAGCGAGATCGAGAACGAGTTCGGCGCCGACGACTGGGATCCGCTCCTGCTGGCGGTGAACGACGACTACCCGCGCTCCCTCGCCGCCTACCGGCTGGCCGATGTGCTGCTGGTCAATCCGATCCGGGACGGCATGAATCTCGTCGCGAAGGAAGGCCCTATCCTGTCCGAACGCAACTGTGCGCTGGTCCTGTCCACGGAGGCCGGCGCCGCGGCGGAACTCGGCGCCCACGCGCTGCTGGTCAACCCGTTCGACGTGACGGCCACCGCGCACGCCCTGCACGAAGCGCTCACCATGCCAGATACCGAACGAAAAGCCCGCAGCGCGGCCCTCGCCCAGGCCGGGTCCGCGCTGCCGCCCACCGCCTGGTTCCAGGCCCAGCTCGACGGCCTCGACCAGGCGCCGATGTCGCCAGACGGGGAACCTGCCCGGCGTGGGGCCCACGACGGGCAGGCGCGCGGCCGGAGGCCAGCTGGCCGGGGGGGCGGTGGCTGGCGGGCCATCCGCGCGCGGGGCGGCCGCTGGCGGCCCAGCCAGTAATCGCGGCCCAGTGGCCCCCCTTACGGACCACTGCCAGTAATCGCGTCGGCCAGCCCGTCAAGCAGGGCGATGACCCCGTCCGGGCCGTCCACCACGAGATCCGCCGCGGCGGTCAGTTCGGCGGCCGTCTCCGCCGAGCCACTGCACACGGTCAGCCCCGGGACGCCGGAAGCGCGCTGCGCGCGCACCACGGCGAAGGCGGGCGCGTCCCCGAGATCGTCACCGCAGAACATGACCGAGCGCGGGGATCGTTCGGTAATGAGAGTTTTCAGGGCGATGCCCTTGTCCGTACCGCGTGGCCGCAGTTCGATCACCAGCCGGCCCGGCTCGACGGTCAGGCCGGTCCGCGTGGCCAGCGCGGTGAGCGGGCCGCGCAACGCCTCCAGTGCGCCCTGCGGATCCGCGGCCCGGCGGGTGTGCACGGCCACCGCGTTTCCCTTGTCCTCCGTCCAGGTGCCCGGGGGGGCGCCGGCACCGGCCAGGACGGCGGGCAGTTCCGCGCGGGCCGCTGTCACCCCCGGCGGGGACGGGGGTGAGCTCAGCTTGCCGTCGTGCCAGCGTTCCCAGCCGTAGTGGCCGAGCACGATCAGGCCCGGGACGTCAGCGAAGCCGCCCAGTTCCACCGCGACGGCCGCGGGCCTGCCGGTGATCACCGCGAGGGTCCCGGTGACCGCGCCGAGCCTGCGCAGCGCCGCGGCGGCGCCCGGGTGCGCCCGCGCCGCCGCCGGGTCGGCGACGATCGGGGACAGCGTGCCATCGAAATCGAGCGCGATCAGTGCCCTGGCGGGCTCGCGGAGCAGCGCCGCCAGGCCCGCCCGGCCCTCCGGGGTGCGCGGCCGGGGCAGCGGTCCGGTCATCAGGAGCCGACGTCCCGCCGGTCGGCGTGGGCCGAGCGCAGCCGGTTTCGTTTGGCGCGCTGCCTGCGCAGCCGGGTCACGAGCGCCGGGTCGAACACGAGCGCCTCCTGACGATCGATGAGCTCGTTCAGCACCTGGTAATACCGCGTCGCGGTCATCCCGAGCGCGTCCAGGATTTCCTGCTCCTTGGCACCGGGCGAGCGCCACCAGCTCCGCTCGAAGGCCAGGATGCGCATCTCCTGCTCAGACAGCGCCGCCATCAGGCCTCCCCTCCGCCCGGCACGGGCGTGCTGGGGCCATCGTCAGGGGCCGGCACGCACGGCGGCAAAACCTATCGTAGGGCCGGTCTATACGGAACGCCTCCGACGTCGTACGCTCACCCTTCGTGGCCACTTATGACTGCCTGACGTTTCTTACCGACTACGGCGTTGAGGACGGGTTCGTCGCCGCCTGCCACGGTGTCGCCGCCCGCATCTCGCCCGGGATCCGGCTCATCGATATCACGCACCTTGTGCCGCCAGGGGATGTCCGCCGTGGCGCGGCCGTCCTCGCCCAAACCCTGCCCTATCTGCCGCCTGCCGTCCATGTCGCGGTCGTGGATCCGGGTGTCGGCACCGCGCGCCGCGGCGTTGCCGTGGCGGCCGGGGACTGCATCCTGGTCGGCCCGGACAACGGGCTGCTGTCCTGGGCGGTCGCCGCGCAGGGCGGGGCGACCAGTGCGTACCAGCTCACCAACGGCGAGCTGTGGCTGCACCCGGTATCGCCCACGTTCCACGGCCGGGACATCTTCACGCCGGTCGCCGCGCACCTGGCGGCGGGCGGCGACCTGGCCTCGGCGGGGACCAAGATCGATGTCGCGGACCTGGTGACGCTGCCCGCGCCGACCAGCAGGGTGCATGACGGCGAGGCCGAGGGCGAGGTCATGTCGGTGGACCGGTTCGGCAACGTGCAGCTGTCCATCGCCGCCTCCGACGCCGACCGGCTGGGCATCGGCTTCGGATCGCCGATGGTCGTGCGCTGCGGGCGACGCCAGCTGACGGTTCCGTATCTGGAAACGTTCGCCGCGGTGGCCCCCGGCGAGATCGTCGCGTTCACCGACAGCGCCGGGCTCATCTCGCTGGCCGTCAACGCGGGCGACGCGGCGCAGCAACTCGGGCTGCCGCCCGGCGCGCACGTTCGGCTGTCCGGGGCCCCGCCGTCCTGAACACCGGCCTCGCCGCCCTGAACACCGGCCTCGCCGCCCTGAACACCGGCCTCGCCGCCCTAAACAGTGGCCGCGCCGTCCCGATCTCTCGCGCCTCTCGGGCAATTCCTCGGCCCAGGCGTCACACTCCGGACACCCAAACCATCCCGGACGTGGCAGAATGCCGGAGGTGTTCGACCACGGAAAGGTGGACGCCGTGGCGCGGAGGTTCCGCAGGCGAGCAACGGCAGCGGTGGCGGCCGGGCTGGCCGTGGCATGTGCCGCGCTCATGGCCGGGCCGGCCCTGGCCGATCAGGTCCGTGATCAGCAATGGTGGCTCGGCGCACTGCACGTGAGGACGGCCTGGGAATCCAGCAAGGGTTCCGGGGTGACGGTCGCCGTCCTGGACACCGGTGTCGCTCCGGCGCAACCCGACCTGGCCGGCTCGGTGACCACCGGGCCCGACTACACCGCATCCGGGCGGAAGGCTGGCGGGCCCTTCTGGGGGATCCGCGGCACGGCCGTCGCCAGCCTCATCGCGGGTCACGGGCACGGGGCGAACAACGCGGACGGCATCATCGGCGTGGCTCCGGCGGCCAAGATCCTTTCCGTGCGGGTCACCGTGGAGAGCGGCGACCCGCTGCTGGCGAACGGGAGCATCGCGGCCGGCCTGCCTGGCGCTATCGCCAAAGGCATCCGCTACGCGGTCGCCCAGGGCGTCGGCGTCATCGACCTGCCGCTGGACCCGGCGGCACTGGCGGGCGCCACCCCGGGCGGCAGCACCGCGGAACGCGACGCGGTGGCGTATGCCCTCAGCAAGAATGTGGTCCTGGTCGCACCCGGAGGTGACGGAGGATTCGCGGGAGCCGTCAACTATCCGGCGGCGTACCCCGGCGTGATCTCGGTGGGCGCCTTCGACCAGGCCTTCACCAAGGCCACATTCTCCAGCCGCAAGTCATACGTCACGCTCACCGCCGCCGGGGACGGCGTCGACGCCGCGACGCCGTCCGGGTACGCCATGCTTCACAGCACCGGTGCCGCCAGCGCGGTAGTGGCCGGCATGGTGGCACTGATCAGGGCGCAGTTCCCCACACTCACCCCGGCCCAGGTGACCAGCGCGCTCACCCAGAGCACGGTATTCCGGCCGCGGAACGGCAGGCTGAACGGATCGGGCTACGGAACCGCAGACGCCCAGGCCGCCCTGGTCGCGGCGGCCCGCATCAACGCGGCGGTCCCCACGTCCGGTTCGGGGGGCGCCGTCGCTGCGCCGTCGTCCCCGGCGGTTCGTGCGCAGGGCATGAGCGTCTGGGCCATGCTGCAATACGGCGCGCTGATCCTGGCCGGCATCCTGCTGCTCGGCCTGTTCGGATTTATCGTCTTCGGCCGGGTTCGCCGGCGCCGCGCCCGGGCCGCCCGGCTCGCACCGCTGCGAAACATTCCGCGGGTCCCCGTGCGCGCTCAGCCGGACTTCTCGTCCACGCCCCCATCCGCCTCGGGTCAGTTCACCGGTTCCCAGTTCGCTGGGTCTCAGTTCGCGGGGTCTCAGTTCGGGGGCTCTCAGTTCGCGGGATCTCAGTTCACGGGATCGAAGCTCGCCGGGTCTCAGCTCGGCGCCTCTCCACTTGCGGGCTCCCCGGCGGCGGGCGGCCAGTTCCCCGGGGCCCAGCGGGCACCGGGGCCGTTCCCAGGCGACGCTGCACCGGCACCGTTCCCAGGCGACACTGCACCGGCACCGTTCCCCGGGGACCAGGCGGCGCAGGCACCCTTGCCCGGGGACCAAGCGGCAAAAGCACCATTCCCTGGCGACCTCGCTGCGCCGGCACCGTTCCCCGGCGACCAGGTCGCACCGGCTCAACTCCCCGGCAGCGAGTTCCCCGGTGCCGCTCCGTTCCCCCCCGCGGCGCCCGGCAACGGCGCCCTTGGCGGCCCTGCCAGCCCCCCGGCACGGGTCCTGCCCCCGACTCCGAGGCCAAGCGTGGTGCGGCCGCCCCGGATATCGGGCCGGCCGCCATGGGATCCGGCGCAAGAGCCGGAGGGGGAACTTCCGTGGGCGGCCACGCCTCCGGCCAATTCAGCCCACGGCCTGCCGGCCGGGCCACGCCGGGTCACCCCTACCGGCGGCGTGCAGCCCTGGGGGCCGGCTACGCGCCGCGGCATAGGCCAGAGCGGCACAGCCGCCACCGGCGGCAACGCGCCGGGGGGCACGGACCTGGATGGGCCAGCTGCGGACGGCCCGGGATCGGAGAGCATGATCCCGGACAAGATGGAACTGGGCGGCAGGACGCCCGGCAGCATGCCATTGCCTGCCCCGCAGAGCGGCCGCGGCGGGTCAGCCGGCGATGACGACATCGACGATGACGGCGGCCGGCCCATCTACGTGTGGAACCCCGCCGAGGTCACTGAGTCCTTCCCCAAGCTGCCGCCGTCAGGAGAGTCCGGCCGCAGTTAGTGGTCTGTAAGGGGAGTCTTCTTTGGCGGTATGTCGCCCAGGCGCCGTTCGCTCAAAGGACCCCCCTTACAGACCACCAGCCACGATTACCGGGCGTGGGACTGGGCCTGGGCAGGAAGGGATGGGATCATGCGCGATGCGACCTGCTCCTGTGCGGATGCGGGCGTGGCATGGCTATGCGGACCGGGAGTTGCTGTGGGGCGTTGGCTGGGTGCGCGCGGCTTCGCGGTGGTCGGCGACGGAGGCCATGAGCTTGTCGGCCCCGCTGAGCCGGTTGAGCGCCGGGCCCATGCCGGGGAAGTAGTCCATCAGCGCCTTCAGCATCCGGCCCGGGCCTAGGCTCACGACGATCTCGGCCCTGGGCTTGTCGATGGCACGCAGTGTCGCGGCGGCCACCTGCTCAGGTTTGACGGAGAACGCCGTGCTCGCGGTCAGGCCGGTCTCGGCGAGGGTGCGGACGCTCACCCCGGTGTCCTTGACGGGCCCGAGAATGAGGCTCGCGTCCATCGCACTCCTGCAACGAGCCCGGAGCGGACTTAGGCTCGTCCGGGCGAGCCCTGTGCGGAGATCTCCCGGAGCGAGGGTCTGGGGATCTTCAGGCCGCTGGGCGCCCGCCGTTCAGTTGTTCCTTGTGCGCCGAGGCGTACATCGGCACGAACTCCTGGCCGGAGAGGGCCTGAATCGCCCCCATGACCTCGTCGGCCACCGCGCGGCGCGCCTTAGCCCCGGTGCCCTGCCCGTCGTGTTCGGCGAAGGTCAGCGGCGCGCCGATCCGGATTCGGATCCGGTGCAGCCGCGGAACAGTATGGCCGGGCGGGAGCACCCGGTCCGTGCCGATCATGGCGACGGGGATCACCGGAAGGCCCGAGTTGAGGGCCAGCCAGCCGACCCCCGTCCGGCCGCGGTACAGGCGCCCGTCCGGTGACCTGGTGCCCTCCGGATAGATGCCGAACAATTCGCCGCCGCGCAGCAGCCCGAGCGCCGCGTCCAGCATGTCCTGTGCCGCGCGTGCCTCGGCCCGGTCCACCCTGAGTTGCTTGGTCGCGCGGAGGTAGGCGCCGGCGAACCGCTGGGCAGGCCGGGTGCCGGTGAAGTACTCCGACTTGGCGGCGAAGGTGAGCGGCCGGTCGAGAACCAGGGGGAGGAAGACCGAGTCCACGATCGACAGGTGATTGGAGGCGATGATGGCGCCACCGGTGCGCGGGATGTGCTCGCCGCCCTCGACCTCCGGCCGCCACAGCAGATGCAGTAATGGGCCGGCCAGAACTCGTGAGACCTGGTACTTCAACCGATCCCTCCCCGTGGTGCGAACCTCGACGGCAGGTCAAAGATAGCCTTGGTCACCGCTCCGGGATGCGGCGGCGGCGGAAGGGCGGACAGGATCGCCACGGCCAGGGGCAGTACCAGCGGCAGTTCGGCGGCGGCGACCGTCACGCCGGAGTCCTCCGCGAACCAGCCGAGCACGGCCATCAGCCAGATCGCGCCGAAGACCGTCCGCAGCAGCGGGATGCTCTGGTACGCGCGGACCAGCAGCCCGGCGTGGAACCTGGCCGGCCAGGCGACAGCCAGGCCGGCCGCGACAATGATGACCGGGATCACCAGGCTCCACATGCTGACGGTCAGCGAGCCGACGTTGGAGCCGACCTTCCGCTGCAGGATGCCGCCGGCCCCGCCATGCAGCACCTTTCCGACGAAACTCCCGACATCGGACGGCCCGGTGGCCGGGGCGAAGTAATTGACCACCGCGAACAACGTCACCAGCGCGACTCCGCTGACTGCGACGATCACCGCCCGCCTGGCATTCATCTTCACGCCGGCCAGCGCGGCCAGCAGCAGCAGGAAGCCGGGGACCATAGCGATCGTCCCGCCCACCTTGGCGCCGAACCCCGGCCAGCCCGCCGCGACCACGGCGAACAGGGCCACCGCTCCGGCCGCGATCACGGCCCGGCTGCGCGAGCCTTGCCGCAACGCGGTCGCGCCGACCCAGGCCGCGCAGAGGATGCCCGATGCGCCGTAGATTTCCACGGCGTTGTTGCCGATGCCGTAGTACCGGCCTGCCACCAGCACGGAGAGCCCGAACGGCGTGCTCACCTGCAGCCGGGAGCCGGTCATCACATCCAGCGCGATGACGCCCACTGTCACGGCACCCACCACACCCGGCGGCCCGAGGGGATCGCGCCGCCACGGCCCGTTCAGCGCGATCGCAGCGATCACGGCCGCCCACCCGGCGGCCATCGCGTACAGCAGCACCGCCGGGTGCCCGAGCAACCACCAGGGCACGAGGCTGGCCAGGAAGGTGCCCGCGGGGACGGAGGCGGCGTAGACGCCTGCCACCCTGGCGATGGCCCGGCGGCGGCGCTGCCGGCTGGCCCGCCGGCCCCACGGCAGCACCCAGATCAGGACAAAGACCGCCACGTAGCCGAATCCGACGATCACGAAGAACCAGGTCATCGTGGCCTTGTAGACCTGGGCGCCGGCGTCCTGGCCGATCAGCCCGCGGACCGCGGTCGCCAGGCTGCCGCGGCTGGCGCGGGTCAGCGGCGAGCCCACCACACCGGAAGGGACTGGCTGGGCCCGCCAGCGCAGCACGCTGGGCGTCAGGTCGGTGATCACCGCCATGCCCGGCTGGCGGGTCGAGGCGGCGGCGAGCAGCCCCGAGCGGTAGCCAGGGCCACTGACAATGACCAGGCGCAGGTGCGGTGCTGAGTCATCCCCGGGCGCGGTGACCACGAGGATCGTTCCGGGCGGGAGTTCGGCGCTCAGCCGCCCGATCTCGCGGTCATCGGCCCGGACCTGCGCAGCCCGTGCGCCAGCGGCGAACCCTGCGGAGGAACTCAGCGCGCCCAGGTCGACCACGGTCAGCGGGCACCGCGCGAGGTCCTGGCGGGTCAGCCCGGTCGCCGCCGGGAGGTAGGAACTCACCTGCCCCGTCTTGCTCGCAAGAGCCAGCGCGGCGCCCGGCCCCACCGCGGTCGCACACCGCCCGGGACCTGCTGCCGTCCCGAGCAGCCCCCACTGCGGGTTGTAGTGGAACTGCGCGTTGTAGGAGGCGATCGAGGGCGCCCCGGGCACCCAGGCGGGCCCGGGGGTCCCCGCATTAGCGGCCGTCGCCTGGGGAAACACGTCGGGGAGCGGTGCGCACGAGCCTGCGGCGGTGCGCGGGGCAGCCGCGCGGGCGGCCCCGTT
>DASWFT010000429.1:0-4116 GCA_036394075.1 Streptosporangiaceae bacterium | reverse complement strand
CGGCAGAGCGTCCTTGATCTGGCCGGCGACTGCCAGCGCCGTATGGTCGCCGTCGCGGGGGTCACCGATATGGCCCAGAACCTGCATCAGCAGCACTGCGACCGGCCGGGTGAAATCGAGCGCTGCCCGTGCTACGTCAAGGAGAGCGCCGGGGTCGTTCAGGTCGGCGTGGATGTGAGCGGTGCTTCCGGGCGGGCGGGCGGTCAGCAGCGCCCGCGCGTACGCCATCACCATCGGGTCGCTGTCAGCGTAGACCACGCGGCAGCCCGGCGCGGCGGCCTCGGCGATGTCGTGGGTGCTGTCCTGCAACGGCAGTCCGGCGCCGATGTCCAGGAACTGGTGGATTCCCGCCTCGGCGGCCAGGAAGCGGACCAGGCGGGCGGTGAAGTACCGGCACGAGCGGGCCAGGCTGGACATGCCGGGATACGGCTGGGCGCATGCCTCGCCTGCCCGCCGGTCGGCCGGGTAGTGGTCTTTGCCGCCTAGTCGTGCGTTCCCGGGTGGGGCGTCGCGCAGACGCGAAATTTGGCGGTGGTGCGGCGGGGTGGGTGGCGGAGGGCTGCTGCCGCGCGCTGATGGCTGTCACGGTCAGGCTGAACTGGGTGTGCGGCTCCCGCGGGGGCGGGAGACTGGGGGCGGGCTGCCCGTCCGTAAAGCCGGCTTCCGCTTGGCATTCAAGGCCGTCGCTTAGTCTGGCGCTGGGATCCTGACCTTGATGGGTCACGCATTGTCGCTACGAGCACGCCGGTCAGCTTTTCCTCTCCGACCGGGATCCCCGGGCAGCCCGCATCCTGCAGGTATGAGCATAAGGGAGGCGAGCTGTCGTGGAGCAGCCGCAAGAGATCGAGGACGAGGAGTACGAGCGGACCTGGGAACGGGTCGCCGCGATCGATGTGGCGAAGGGGTCCGGGGTGGTGTGCACGAGGGTGCCCGGTGAGGACCGGCCGGGCCGGCGCCGTACTCATGTCTGGACGGTGAAGGCGACCAAGCAGGCGGTCATCGAGCTGGCTGATCACCTGCGCGGCTTGCAGGTCCAGATCGTCACGCTGGAGTCCACGTCGGATTACTGGCGGATCTGGTGGGTGGTGCTGGAGGCGGCCGGACTGAAGGTGCAGCTGGTCAACGCGCGTCATGTCAAGAACGTGCCGGGCCGGGCTAAGACGGACAAGAAGGACGCGGTGTGGCTGGCCAAGCTGACCGAGCGGGGCCTGCTGCAGCCGTCGTTCGTGCCGCCGCCGGAGATCCGGCGGCTGCGCGAGTTCACCCGGCTGCGCACTGACCTGGTGCGCGAGCGGACCCGGTACTGGGCGCGGCTGGAGAAGCTGCTGGAACGGGCGCTGATCAAGATCTCCGCGGTGCTGTCCAAGCTGACCACCGACACGGCGCGGGCGATGATCGAGGCGCTGATCGACGGGCAGCGCAACCCGAAGGTCCTGGCGGAGCTGGCGATCGGCAAGGCACGCAGCAAGCGGGCCGAGCTGGCCGAGGCGCTGGATGGTGACTGGCAGCCGCACCACGGTGAGCTGGCCCGCATCCTGCTGGACCAGATCGACGCCCTCACCGCCCAGATCGACGCGCTCACTGACCGGGTGAGCGAGCTGATCGATCAGATCCCCGCCGCCTGGGGCGTGGACGCCGACGGGGTCACCGGCCCGCAGGCCGGCGCCGGCCCGGACGCCGTGATCTTGCCGGCGGTGGCCCGCCTGGATGAGATCACCGGCTGCGGGATCATCGCCGCTCACGCCATCATCGCCGAGATCGGCCTGGACATGACCGTGTTCGGCACCTCGGGCCGGCTGGTCTCCTGGGCCAGGCGCAGCCCGCAGACCCGCCAGTCCGGCAAGAAAACCACCACCGGCAGGGCCGGCAAGGGCAACCCGTACCTGAACGGGATGCTCGGCGAGATCGCCGCGTCCGCCTCCCGCACGGACACCTTCCTCGGCGAACGCTACCGGCGGATCGCCCGCCGCCGCGGCAAGCGCAAAGCGCTGGCCGCGATCGCCCGCTCCATCCTGGTCATCATCTTCCACCTGCTCGCCGACCGCACCGCCCGCTTCACCGACCTCGGCCCCGGCTGGTACGACACCCAGATCGACGCCCAGCGCAAGACCCGCAACCTGATCCGCCAGCTCGAAGCCCTCGGCCACACCGTCGCCCTCACCCCCGCCGGAGCAGCCGCCGCCTGACCTGTACCGCACCTGCAAACCCTTGCCCGCCGATGACGGCCAGGGTCCGCTGCCGCCTGCCCGCTGAAGGTCTCTATTTCCGGTCAGCTTAAGTTGATCTTGATTTGTCCGGCGTGTCGTTGCCGGGTGTTATGCCTGGTTGCCGGCATGATCGCGGGTTATGACGCAGACTGGCAGTGTGGCCGAGGGCCGGCTGAGCGACTGGATCTCCCTGGGCGTGCTGGCGTCCTGGGTGCCGCGCGATGCGGTCGATGACGCGGTCGAGGCGGCGGGCAAGGGCGCGAAGCGCAAGGGCGGTAAGCTCCCGCCGCACGTGATGGTGTACTTCGCGATGGCGCTGGCTCTTTTCGCCGGGGAGGACTATGAGGAAGTCTGGGTCCGGCTGTCGGAGACCCTGGCGGACTGGGGCTGCTGGGACCCGTCGCAGGGCACGGTGACGACGGGCGGGCTGACGCAGGCGCGGCAGCGGCTCGGGCACGAGCCGGTGAAGGAGGTGTTCGCGCAGGTCGCGGTGCCGCCCGCGACCGAGGACACGCCGGGGGCGTTCCTCGGGCCGTGGCGGAAGATGAGCATGGACGGGCTGGAATGGGATGTCCCGGCCACGGGGCCGAACATCGCCGCGTTCGGGTTCCCCGGCACCGCCGAGGACGCTGCCCCGGCGGCGTTTCCCAAGGCCAGGGCGGTGACGATTGGCGAGTGCGCCTCGCACGCGCCGGTGCTGGCGGCGATCGGCCCGTGCACGTCCAAGGGCAGCGGCGAGCAGTCCCTGGCCCGCGAGCTCTACCCGCGGCTGAAGCCGGACTGGCTGCTGATCGCCGACCGGAATTTCTATAACTGGCAGGACTGGTGCACGGCCGCGGACACCGGGGCGGCGCTGCTGTGGCGGGTCAAAGCGGACCTGACGCTGCCGCCGCTGGAGTTCTGCCCGGACGGCTCCTACCGGTCCGTCCTGGTCAACCCCAAGGTCAGGGGCAAGGCCAGGGACAAGATCCTTCAGGCCGCCCGCGGCGGGGAGGACCTTGACCCGGAGAAAGCCCGCTACGCGCGGGTGATCGAGTACGAGGTCCCCGACCGCGAGGGCGACGGGAAAGACGAGCTCATCGCCCTGATCACCACCATCACCGAGTTCCCGGACGCCCCCGCCGCCGTCCTCGCGCAGGCGTACCACGACAGATGGGAACACGAGACCGGGAACAGGCAGCTCAAGACCTACCTGCGCGGCCCGGGGAAAATCCTCAGGCCGGAATCGCCGGACATGGTCCGGCAGGAGATCTGGGGCTACCTGCTCACCCACTACGCGATCAGCGCCCTGATCTGCACCGCGGCCACCGCGGCCGGCATCGACCCGGACCGGGTCAAGTTCAAGAGAACGGTCCGCATCATCCGGCGCCGGGCCCCGGGCCCGGCTTTTCCCCCCTGACCGGCAGCAGCGCATCCTCGACCGCGTCATGGCCGACATCACCAGCCCGGCGAAGCTCAACAAACGGCGCGAGCGCAGCTACCCCCGCGTCGTCAAGCGCGCCCGCCACAACCACTACCCCGTCAAGAAACCCGGCCAGCGCGGCACCCGCCACGACGCCCCCGCCACCATCCAACTCGCCAACCCCATCATGACCAGGCAAAACATCAGAACCGCAGCATGATCAAAAATAAGCTAAGTGGCATTGGGCGATGAGAAGGAGAGGGCGCTCTCAGATCTTCAGGCCGTGGAAAGCCCCGAATCGCCTGTCCGTATCATCATCAGCGTCGGCATGCTTAAGGAAGGCTGGGACGTCAAGAACGTCTACGTGATCGCCTCCATGCGCGCCTCGGTCTCGGAGGTGATGACCGAGCAGACCCTCGGTCGCGGTATGCGCCTCCCCTTCGGCCAGTACACGGGCACCGAGCTCCTGGACACCCTCGAAGTCCTGGCACACGAGAAGTACAGCGA
>DASWFT010000428.1:0-3118 GCA_036394075.1 Streptosporangiaceae bacterium | reverse complement strand
CTCGGCGTGGTGCCGATGTCGCTGTACACCTACGTGCCCGGCAAGGCCGAACTACTCGACCTGATGCTCGACACGGTCTACCGCCAGATGCCCCGCGGCGACCTGTCCGGCCTGCCGTGGCGCGAGCGCCTGGCCGCCGTCGCCCAAGAAAACCGGGACCTGTTCACCCTGCACCCCTGGATCGCCGGGATCTCCACCAGCCGGCCCCCGCTCGGCCCCGGGCTCATGGCCAAATACGAGCACGAGCTTCAGGCGTTCGAGGGCCTCGGGCTCGACGACGTCGAGATGGACGCCGCCCTGACCTTCCTGCTCGGCTTCGTCCAGGCCGCCGCACGCTCGGCCGCCGAGGCGGCCGCCGCCCGGCAAGACAGCGCAATGAGCGAGGAGCAATGGTGGGCCGCCAACGCCCCCCTGCTCGCCCGGGTCTTCGACGAGACGAAGTACCCCACGGCCGCCCGCGTGGGCGCCGCCGCAGGCGCCGCCCACGGCGCAGCCTATGACCCCGACCACGCCTACACCTTCGGCCTGCAGCGCGTCCTCGACGGCCTCGGCGCCCTCATCGACACCAGCGGGCCGGCGTCCGCCCAGTGCCCCGTCGGCTGACCCAGGTTGGCGGGGCATCCGTTTTTGGTGTCCGAGGCGCCTAGGGCGACGGTTCTCTTGGCAACGGCTACGCCGTCGGGGCACCGGGCGGACGCCTAGCACGATGGCCGCGTCGCTCCAACGGCCGTAACTATCCCGACCTCCGTGCTAGGGCGTCCGTGCGGTGAACCGCAGGCGTAACCGTTGCGGCCGGAACCACCCGTCAACGCGTCTCGGGCACTACGGGCGGACGTGTCACCTGCCCATGCCAGCCGGCGGTTCACTGTGCGGATGCCCACTAGACTCGGCTGTCGTGACCGGAGAAGACCAGGCCCAGCTTCCGCCCCAGTATGCGCCGGGGAATGTGGAGCCGCGCCTCTACGACCGCTGGGAGTCCAGCGGGCTGTTCACGGCGGACGCGAAGGCGAGCAAGCCGCCGTTCTGCATTGTCATTCCGCCGCCCAACGTGACTGGCTCGCTGCATATTGGCCACGCGCTCGATCACACGCTGATCGACGCGCTTGTGCGGCGGCGGCGGATGCAGGGCTATAACGCGCTCTGGCTGCCGGGTATGGACCATGCGGGCATCGCGACCCAGAACGTGGTGGAGCGCGAACTCGCCAACGAGGGCCTGAGCCGGCACGACCTCGGCCGTGAGAAGTTCGTGGAACGGGTCTGGCAGTGGAAGGCCGAGTCTGGCGGCAAGATCCTCGGCCAGATGCGCCGGCTCGGCGACAGCGTGGACTGGTCCCGCGAGCGCTTCACGATGGACGAGGGCCTGTCCCGCGCGGTGCAGACGATCTTCAAGCGGCTCTTCGACGACGGTCTCATCTACCGCGCCGAGCGGATCATCAACTGGTGCCCGCGCTGCCTCACGGCGCTCTCCGACATCGAGGTCGACCACAGCGACGAGGACGGCGAACTCGTCTCCATCCGCTACGGGGAGGCCGAGGATTCCATCGTGGTCGCCACGACCCGGGCGGAAACGATGCTCGGCGACACCGCGGTGGCCGTCCATCCCGACGACCCGAGGTACAGCCACCTGGTCGGCCGGGAGATCGAACTGCCGCTGTCGGGCCGCCGCATCCCGGTGGTGGCTGATCCGCACGTCGACCCGCAGTTCGGCACCGGGGCGGTCAAGGTGACCCCGGCACACGACCCGGACGACTTCGAGATCGGCCGCCGGCACGGCCTGCCCAGCCGCACCATCCTGAACGAGCGTGGCGTCATCACCGCCAAGGGCCCGTTCGAGGGCCTGGACCGGTTCGAGGCGCGGCCAGCGGTCGTGGCGGCCTTGCGCGAGCAGGGCCGCATCGTCGCGGAGGTCCGCCCCTACGTGCACGCGGTCGGGCACTGCATGCGGTGCGGCACGGTGGTGGAGCCCCGGCTGTCGCTGCAGTGGTTCGTCAAGGTCGGCCCGCTGGCCAAGGTGGCCGGCGACGCGGTCCGTGACGGCCGGGTCCGCATCCACCCGACGGACATGGCCGCCCGCTACTTCGACTGGGTCGACGACATGCACGACTGGTGCATCAGCCGCCAGCTCTGGTGGGGGCACCGAATCCCGGTCTGGTACGGGCCCGACGGCCAGGTCAGCTCCGTCGGTCCGGGGGAGGATCCGCCGGGGGAGGGCTGGTACCAGGACCCTGACGTGCTCGACACCTGGTTCTCCTCGGCGCTGTGGCCCTTCTCCACGCTCGGCTGGCCAGACGACACCGATGACCTGCGTGTCTTCTATCCGACCAGCGTCCTGGTCACCGGGTACGACATCTTGTTCTTCTGGGTGGCCAGGATGATGATGTTCGGCCTGTACGCGATGGCCGACCGTGGTCCCATTGACGCCGTCCCGTTCCGCGTCGTCGCCCTGCACGGCCTGGTGCGTGACGCTCACGGCAAGAAGATGTCCAAGTCCCGTGGCAACACCGTGGACCCGCTGGACTGGATCGACCGGTTCGGCGCCGATGCCACCCGGTTCACCCTGGCCCGCGGCGCCAGCCCGGGCAGCGACGTGGCGATCAGCGAGGAATGGGTCACCGGGGCCAGGAACTTCTGCAACAAGCTCTGGAACGCGACCCGGTTCGCGTTGCTGAACGGGGCCCGCGTGCCCGCCGCCCGGCCGCCGCGCGAGGCGCTGTCCGTGGCCGACCGGTGGATTCTGTCCCGGCTCGCCGCGGTCACCGCCGATGCCGACGCGCTGTTCGAGCAGTTCGAGTTCGCCAAGTTGTGCGAGGCGCTGTACCACTTCGCCTGGGACGAGGTCTGTGACTGGTACCTGGAACTGGCCAAGCTGCCGCTGTCCAGTGGTGATAGCGCCGCTGCCCGCACGACCCGCGATGTGCTGGGCTATGTGCTCGACCGGCTGCTGAAGTTGCTCCACCCGGTGATCCCGTTCGTCACCGAGGAGCTCTGGGTGGCGCTGACCGGCGGGGATTCAATCATGATCGCGCCCTGGCCGGGCAGCTTGGCGGGGGGCTCCGGGGAGTCGTCCCCCCGGGCCAGCACAGCCAGCACCGGGGACGCGGCTGGGCCGGCCTATCAT
>DASWFT010000427.1:0-1795 GCA_036394075.1 Streptosporangiaceae bacterium | reverse complement strand
AGGTCTCATAACAGACCCCGGCGGCCTCCTCCAGCCCGTGCAGCGCAACGTTCAGCAGGCACGGGCTGATGACTCCTCCAACGCAAGTGCGAACCTGGGGCAGGCTCCGCGTCGTCGTCACTGTCCGTGCTGACGGTGGCGGGTGCGGGCGTGTCGCCTCGTGCGGGGATGGAGTGACGGATCACGATCTTGCCGGGGCCGACCAGGACTTCCTTCACGAGCAGGCGCAGGACGCGCTGGCGGTCCCCGGCGGTTGCGGTGACCGCGGATTTGCGGAGGGTGGCCAGGAAGCCCTCGAGGTTGTCGGCGAGCTTGAGGTAGACCTCGCGGTCGGCGAGCTGGGCGTCCAGGGCCTGGGCCTGGTGGCGCAGGCTGGTCTGGCGGGCGCGCAGGTCGGGCATCCGGGCACGGAGCTCGTCGAGGGAGAGGAGGTCTTCCTGGTAGGCGCCGATCAGCCTGGTGATCGCGCTGGTGGTTTTGGCGAGGGCGTCGTCCAGGCGCTTGCGCTGGGCGGTGGCCGGGTCGGCGGTGCGGATCTGGGCCAGGCGCGTGCCGATCTCGTCGCGGATCAAGGACGGGTCGGTGAGCAGGTGCGTGATGTGGTCCCAGACGACCTGGTCGAGGTAGTCGGCGCGGACGGGCTTGCTGTCACAGACCTTGCCGTGCTCGAACCGGTAGTTGTCGCTGCCGATGCACCGGTAGTAGAAGATCTTGTTGCCGGCGCTGGTGGTGGTGTGCCCGCGGTAGCAGGCGTACCCGCAGCCCGCGCAGGCGGCCAGGCCCTGCAGCAGGGACGGGGTCTTGCTGGCGCGGGAGGCGAATTTCTTGTTGCCGGCCAGGCGGCGGGCCACCCGGTCAAAGGTCGCCTCGTCGACCAGGGCCGGGACGTCGATCTCGAGCCAGTCGCCGCGGGGGCGGTCCACGGTGGTGCAGGCGGTACCGGTCGCGCGCCCGGCCAGCCGGGCGACCCGGTTGCGGCCGGCCTGCTGGCTGAGGCGGCCGGTCTTGCCGAAGCAGGCCCGGCCGGCGTAGGCGGGGTTGCGGAGCATGCCCCAGATCGTGGAGCGGTCCCAGCGGGCCTTGCCGGTGCGGGTGGTGACGCCGGTGCTGCCCAGCCACCGGGCCAGCTCAGCGATGGCCACGCCCTCGTCGGCGTAGCGGCGGAACAGCGCGGCGACGATGGCGGCCTCGTGCGGCACGACCTCATACCGGGCGGCGGCGTGATCGCTCTTGCGCACGTACCGGTACCCGAACGGGGCCCCCGACAGCACGTTCACGCTGCCGGAGCGGGCCCGCTGGTTCTTGCCGCGGCGGGTCCGTTCCATGATCTGCGCCCGCTCATACTCGGCGATCATGCCCTGGAACTGGACCAGCAGCGCGTCCTCGGGAGAATCGCCCGAGGGAGCCTTGACGAACACCACCGAGGTGCCCGCCCTGGCCAGCTCCTCCATCAGCAGCGCCTGATAAGCGTACTTGCGGGCCAGCCGGTCCGGGGAGTGGCACAGCACCACGTCCACCGGCACCTGGGCCACCAGGTCCCGCAGCGCATCCAGGGCCGGGCGCACCAGCGACGCGCCCGAGTACCCGTCATCCTCGAACACCCATTCCTCGGGGACGTCAAGCCCCAGCTGCCCGGCGTGGGCGCGCAGCGCCTCGGTCTGCGAGACGATCGTCTCCTGCTCCTTCTGCCGGGCGCTGGACACCCGGGCGTAGATCGCCGCGCTGGTCATCGCGGCACCGTCCTTCCCGGCCGCCCCGCATCCTGCGGGCCGGCCCTTCGGGGACCAAGATCTTG
>DASWFT010000426.1:0-14008 GCA_036394075.1 Streptosporangiaceae bacterium | reverse complement strand
CCCGCCCACGCCGCCCAGGTCCGAGGCGCGGAGCAGGTATCCGGTTCCCCGCTTGCCGACCGCCAGTATCATCCCGTCGCTCAGCAGGGCGGGGGACATGGAGCCGAGGTCGAGATCGTTGGCGTTGTCGTTGTCGTCCGGCCATGTGGTGGGAGCGAAGAAGCCGGTGCGACGCAGGCCGGGCGACAGCGCCGTGACCGAGTCGCTGTGGTCAAACGGCGGGCCGGTAGAAGCCCCGTTGCCGACGCCCACGTAGAGCGTGCCATCCGGCCCGGCAACCGGACCGCCTGGTGCCCAGATGCCGCCTTTCCGCGCAGTCGGCACGCGGTAGGAGGCCAGCGCGCCCTGCCCCGACGCCGGGACAGACACGACTGAGCCCTGGTAGGGGCCGCAATCCCCATTGAGCCCGCCGAACGCGACATAAACGCGTCCGTCCTGCAGGGTGAGCGCGGCCCGTTGCTGGTTATACCGGGGGTTGCCGTCGGGAGTGGGAATGTTGCGGCGGACCCGCAGCGTCCCGTCGGCCACGTCCACGCCGACCAGCACGTGATAGTACCCAGTGGTCTCCGCGACCGCGTACACCAGGCCGTTGGCTGGGTCGTAGACCATGGTGCCGGTGATGCCGAGCGGGTCGATGCTGCCGCACGGCAGGTCGGCCAGGGGCACCGGGGTGCCGACGTGCAGGTGCCAGCGGACATGGCCGGTGGCCCGGTCCAGCCCGTAGACCGTGTCGCCCTCGGTGGCCGCGATAACGAGGTCTCCAAGCACCAGAGGCTGCCCGTACACCGCGCCATCCAGCCGCTGGGTCCAGGCGATGGAGAGCGTTCCGGCGGCCGGGGATCCCGTGGCCACTCCGGTCCGCGCGCTGGTGCGGTGATAGGCCAGCCAGTCCTGGGCACCGGATGACGTCGGGGCAGAGCCCGGCGTCGTCGAGGCGGTAGCGATGATGGGGGACGGCGGCGAGGATGACTCGGTCTGGCCGTCCCCGGAGCCGCATCCGACCACTGCGAGCACAATCAGGACGCAACTGAGGAATGCGATACGGGATGTACGCACGGGGATCAGTCTGCCCGAGGCGGACGCCCAGGAGGGGCCGAGGACGAAGCATAGGCAGCGTATATAAGTGCATGATACAGTTTTGCAGTGATCACTACTCCGAGCACCGAAACGGCCCTTGGTACCGCCGCTGGTTCAATCACGGGCCCGACTGCCGATTCAGCCGCCGGCCCTGCCGCCGCTGGTTCAGCCACCGGCCCTGCCGCCGCTGGTTCAGCCACCGGCCCTGCCGCCGCTGGTTCAGCCACCGGCCCTGGCGCCGAGTGCGAGGAGCTGGCCGCCGCGCTGGAGCGGCTGCTGTCCATGTGGCGGCGGCTTGCGGTCCCCGGCGAGCTCAGCTCGACCGCGGCGTTCACCCTGGCCCGGTTGTCCCGTGACGGGCCATGCAGGCTGACCGAGCTGGCCGCCCACGAGAAGGTGTCGCAGCCAGCCATGACCCAGCTCGTCTCGCGGCTGGAAGGCCAAGGGCTGGCCGAGCGCGGCAGCGAGCCTGGCGACGCTCGCGTGGTCAACGTCGCCGTGACCGCCCAGGGCGAGGAACTGATCGCACGCAGGCGGGCCGCGCGGGCGGCCCGGTTCGCGGAGGTCTTCGCGATGCTGCCCGCTGACCATCAGGCGGCGCTGACCAGCGCCCTGCCCGCACTGCAGCTCCTCGCTGACACCGGCGTCAGCCCTCAGTAATAAGCCCAGCCCGCCCTACACATCCCTTCGCTATTCCTGGAGCCAGCCATGAGCGAGTCGGCCGAGATCACCCAGGCCGAGATCACCCAGGCCGGGGTCACCCGGGCCGGGGTCACCCGGGCCAGGGTCACCCGGGCCGGAGTTACCCCGAACCCGTTCCGCCAGCCCAAGGCGGTCTGGGCGGTCGCGTTCGCCTGCGTGATCTCCTTCATGGGCATCGGGCTCGTCGACCCGATCCTGCCCGCGCTGCGGGTCAAACTGCACGCGACCCCGAGCCAGGTCGAGCTGCTGTTCACCAGCTACCTGGTGGTCACCGCCGTCGCGATGCTGGTGACCGGCTGGGTCTCCACGCGCATCGGCGCGAAACGGACTCTGCTCTCCGGCCTGGCGCTGATCGTCGTGTTCAGCGCCCTGGCCGGGAACTCGGGCGGGATCAGCCAGATCGTGTGGTTCCGGGCGGGCTGGGGCCTGGGCAACGCGCTGTTCATCGCCACCTCGCTCGCGGTCATCGTGGCCTCGGCCAGCGGCGGCTTCGCCGGGGCGATTGTCCTATATGAAACGGCTCTCGGCGTCGGCATCGCGCTTGGCCCGTTGCTCGGCGGCGAACTTGGCGCCATCAGCTGGCGTGGTCCGTTCTTCGGCGTGACGGTCCTCATGTCGATCTCGCTGATCGCGACGCTGGTGCTGGTCGGCAAGACGCCGCGGCCGGCCCACCGCGAGTCGTTGCTCGACCCGCTGAGGGCGCTGCGTCACCGTGGGCTGCTGACCATGGGGCTCACCGCGCTCTGCTACAACTGGGCCTTCTTCACCGTCCTCGGCTACGCCCCGTTCCCGATGAACCTGAACACCCATCAACTCGGGTACGTCTTCACCGGCTGGGGTGCCCTGGTGGCCCTCGGCGCGATGTTCCTCGCGCCCCGGCTGGAACGCAGGCTCGGCGTCGCCCGGACGCTCTACATCAACCTCTCCCTGTTCGCCGCCGACGTCCTGGTCATCGCCGTCGGGATCTCGTCGAAGGCGACCTTGATCGTCGCGGTGATCGTCTCTGGCGTGTTCATCGGCATCAACAACACCGTCACCACGCAGGCGGTCATGACGGTCGCGCCGGTGGAACGGCCGGTGGCCTCGGCGGCTTACGGCTTCATCCGCTTCATCGGCGCGGGCCTGGCGCCCTACGCGGCCGGCCGGATGGCGGCCAGCTTTGGTGTGCACGTGCCGTTCTATGTGGGCGCGGCCGCTGTGCTGGTCGGGATCGCCGTCCTGGCTAGCGGGCACAAGTTCCTGGTCGCCGCTGAGCAGGCCACGACGGGGGAGGCCACCGCGGGGCAGGCCACCACGGGGCAGGCCACCACGGGGCAGGCCACCACCGGGCAGGCCACCACCGGGCAGGCCACCACCGGGCAAGCCGGATCCCAGGCGGCTGATTCTCCCGTTCCTGCTGGTCAGCGGCCGCACGCGTAGGCTGCAGTTGTCCCGGGGAAGAAGGACGAAGGGCATCGCGCAGAATAGTTAGGGGCAATGACGGGGAATATGGAGGCATGCGACGTGACCATGGAGATTGACTCCTTCGTCGCGCTCGGGGACAGCTTTACCGAGGGACTGGACGATCTTGCCGCTGACCTCAGCGGATACCTCGGCTGGGCCGACCGCTTCGCGCAGCGTCTGGCCGCGCAGCGTCCCGGGCTGCGTTACGCGAACCTGGCTGTGCGGGGGAAACTGCTCAGCGAAGTCGCCACGGAGCAGATACCGCAGGCCATCGCGATGGCACCGGACCTGGTCAGCATCGCCGCGGGCGGCAATGACATGCTCCGGCCGCGGGCCGACCCGGATGCTCTCGCGGAAACCCTTGACGAGGCCGTCCGGACGCTGCTCATGGCGGGCTGCCCAGTGCTCATGTTCACCGGGTTCGATCCCCGCTTCCCGGTGCTGCGGCTGATCCGCGGCAAGGTCGCCGCCTACAACATGCACCTGCGGGCGATCGCCGACCGCCACCAGTGCCACGTGGTGGACCTGTGGTCCATGAGCGCGCTGCGCGATCCTCGCGCCTGGAGCGCGGACCGGCTGCATCTCGCGCCGGATGGCCACCGCCGGGTGGCCCTGCGGGCGTGCGAGGTCATGGGCGTCCCGGTGGATGAGGACTGGCGGGAGCCCTGGCCGGCCCAGGGCGTCACCGCCTCCCGCTACGCAGGCTGGCTGGCGGCGCGCCGGATGGACGCGCGCTGGGCGCGGGTACACGCCGCGCCCTGGGTGAGCCGACGGCTGCGCGGCGTATCCTCCGGGGACGACGTGCTGCCCAAGCGGCCCGAACTGCTGCCGGTGCCCGGCGCCCGGCGGGAGGCCGCCGACGCCTCCTGACCAGCGCGGCTGATCTGGCCCAGCGGTTACGCGCTGGTCATTGGCGTGCCGGTTCGGGCGCGGGCCGGCTTCCCGGGCCCGGCACACTGCGGGTGTTGGCGGTAGTGACCTCGCCGTGGCAGTGCGGGCAGGTCAGCATCGGCTGGGTGACATTCCCGCAAGTGTCATGGATGAACACGACCGGTGGGCCGCCGGGGGAGGGAGCCCAGGTGTCGCCCCAGTGAAGCAGCGCCGCGATGAGGGGGAACAAGGCCCGCCGTGACCTCGAATCGCTGAAGACGGCCGCCCGCTGGCCCGGTGCGGACCAGGCAACCGTCGTCACCTTCGCCACCAGGCTCGCTGCGGCCGGCGCGGACGCGGACGGATACGCCTACTTCCAGCAGGAAGCCGACGCCCATCCCGATCAGGTGCTGCTGCTCGCGCTGGTCGGGTTCTTCCAGGCCCGCCTCGGCGGTGACGTGGAGGCGGCGATGGCCAAGCTGGACAAGGCAGCTGACGCGGACCTCGGCCTGCCACAGTACTTCCGCGGGCTCGCCCTCGCCGCCCTTCCGCCCGACCCGCGGCGGGCCGAGCGAGCGCTGGCGGACCTGGAGTTCGTGCTGGCGGTTCGCGACCAATTCCCGCTGGCCCTGCTGCGGGCCGTGCACCACGCCCTCGCCGCCGCCTACGCCGTTCTGGGGAAAGACGACCTCGCCGCCGAGGCATCCAGACGGTCCGGGCTCGGCTCCCTCCCCGCCGGCTCCCAGCTGCAGTTCGGCAGCTACTGGGTCACCGCCGAGGACGGCTTTCATTTCACCTCGCCCAGGATCTGGCGGCCCGAGCCAGATGTTCAGGTGGCCCAGGGCTTCGATTTCGGCGACTTCGCCTTCATCACCACCAGTGACGGCGTCGTCGCCATCGATGCGGGAACCGCGCCGGCGCGGGTGAAGGCCGCGCTCGGCGAGCTTGACCTTCCGGCCGGCCACGCGATCAGCCACCTGATCCTCACCCATGCGCACTTCGATCACGTTGGCGGCATCGGCGCGCTGCGCGGCCCCGGTACCCAGGTGATCACCCAGGCCGCCTTCCCCGCCGAGCTGAAACACCAGCGCAGCAACGCGCTCCCGTTCCGCTACTTCACCGGCAACGACGGCAGCACGGGAGACGACATCGTGCCCGACCAGCTCATCACCGAGCCGACGACACTGACGATCGGCGGCACCGAACTCGTGCTCTATCCCACCCCAGGCGGCGAGACCGGCGACGCGCTGATGGTCTACCTGCCGGCCAGCGGCCTGCTGTTCACCGGCGACGTGATGATGCCCTACCTCGGCGCCCCGTTCTTCACCGAAGGCTCCGCCGAAGGACTACTGGAAACCCTGGCCTTTATCCGCGACCTGCGGCCGCGGGTGCTGATCCAGGGCCACACCCCGCTCACCGAGGCGTTCACTGTGGATGCGATACCCGGCTTGGAGGCCGCGCTGGCGCCGCTACGCGACCGCGTACTGGACGGGATCAGGCAGGGCCTGACCCTGGCCGCCATCCTGGACGGCAACCAGTTGCCCGACGTCCTGCGCGACCATCCGAAGGCAGTCCTTCCCTACATCGTGATCCGTGACAATTTCATCGCCCGGCTCTACCACCAGCGCACCGGCTACTGGAAGCCAGACGGGCACGGTCTGGAGCCCATGACCGCTGAGCAGCGGGCCGCCGCGCTGGACCTGCTCGCCGGGGGCCGCGAGGCGGCGTACACCGCCGCGGCCCGCACCCTGATCGGCCAGGGCGATCACGCCCTAGCCCTGGAGATCATCGAGCCCGGGCTGCTGCGCCACCCCTCCAGCGCCGACCTGGCCGGACTGCGACGCACCGCATTGCACCGGCTCATGGAGCGGACCCAGCAGCTCGACCCGTTCCGGTTCCTGATCTATGCCGAGCTCGCCGGAGCAGAGATCGGGCAGATCCAGTAGCCACCCGGTGAACGAGTAACAAGAATCCCGAGGCCGTCGCCCGGATACTGAAGGATGCCCCATGACAATGCCCCAGTCGAATGTCACGATGCGCTTATGGGCACCACGTCGCACCCGGTGATGACGCGACGGAAACAGCGGGCGGCCGAGATCGCGTCCCGTGAGGCTGAGCTGCGCCAGTGGCAAGGCGACTTTGACCGGCGGCGCGCCCGCGCCGCCAGCGAACGCGGGCAGAAACGTCCGGTCAGTGACCTAGAACGGCGGATGCGCGCCGAGATGAGCGCTCTGGCTCGGGAACGCAAGATCCTGCTTGAACAGGTCACCCGGCGCGAGGCCGAGCTTCGGCAACGGCAAAGCGAATACGACCGCGCCCGCGCGGCGGCGGCGAAGAAGGGTAGGCAGCCGCCGGTCAGCAAGGCCGAGCGCGCATTGCGAGCTGAGCTGGCGGCGCTGGAGAGCGAGCGCGCTCACCTCGACGGCACCGCTCAGAGCGCCCGGCAAGACGCCGATATCTGGTAGACCAGCCACCACCCGGCGACGTTCGGAAACGCGACTGGTAGGGACACGCCCTAAACCCGGCCGCCGACCACGAGGAGCCTGCAGCGCCCCGTGACGTGGCGGCGTCCCGTGACGTGGGGGCGCCCCGTGACGTGGCGGAGGTTCGTGACGTGGCGGCGGCTACGGCGCCAGGTCGGCCAGGACTTCGTCGATCCGCGCCAGCGCGGCGGAAATCCACGGCAGCGCCAGCGGCTGCGCGGCGGCCAGCGCGCATTCACGCTGCTCCACGGTTTCTCCGTAGAGCAGGCTGGTGGCCACCCGCACCCTCAGCGCGCCCGCGTCCTCCCCGAACGTGCTCGCGGGCAGCACACCAACTCCGTACCTGTCGAGCAGGTGGCGGGCCAGGGCCGCCCCCGTGGCGATCCCGAAGCGGCCGCGCAGGTGCTCGCGCCATGGTGCGAAGTCCGGGTAGAGGTAGAACGCTGCCTCGGGCGTCGGCACCAGCAGTCTTGCGGCGGCAAAGCGACCCGCAACAGCGTGCGCCACGGTCGCATGGAGGGAGCGGCTGCGGGCTATTCGTTCGGTGATATCTGGGGGTTCATTGAAGCCAACAGCCGCCGCGTGCTGGACGGGTACCGACGGGGCGGACCAGATCTCGCTGCCGATGCCCAGCAGTCGGTCGCGCAGGCCGTGCCCGGCCGGGCTGTCGGGCAGCCGGGCCACGCCGATCCGCCAGCCGCCGAGGGCGAGGCTCTTGCTGAGCGAGGTCGTGACCACCGTCCGCTCCGGCGCGAAGGCTGTCGGGCTCGGGAACGGTGCGCCGGGGTCGTGCACCAGGTCGCGGTAGATCTCGTCGGAGATGATGATCAGGTCGTAGGCCGCGGCGACGTCGCAGAGTTCGCGCACGGTGCCCGGGCGGGCGAGCCGCCCGGTCGGGTTGTCGGGCAGCGTGACGACCACCGAGCCGATCCGCCTGCCGTCCTGGCGCGCCGCCTCGACGGCCCGGGCGAGCCCGTCCGGGTCGCTGATGCCGCCCTGCCCGGGCGGTGTGGGCACGAAATGCGCGCGGACACCGATCATGCTGGCCTGGGCGGCGTAGCTGACCCAGCTTGGCCGGGCCACGGCGACGTCCGCGCCGATGGCGAGCAGCAGGCCGAACAGCAGCGGCTTGCTGCCTGGCCCGCAGATCACCGAGTCGGCGCTGGTGGGCAGGCCGCGCCTGGCCCAGTAGCCCGCCGCCGCCTGGCGCAGGGTGGCCAGCCCGGCCACGGGGCTGTAGGAGTTGCCGCCGCTGGCCGCGGCCAGTGCGTCGCGGAGCATCGGATGGGCGGGCAGGCCGGCCTCGCCGAAGGCGAGCGGGAGCACCGTCTCACCGCTGAGCCGTCTGATGGCGAGCGCTTCGTTGGCGGCCAGGGTGGCCGAGACCGGGATCGCTGCGGCGAGCGCCGGCGGGACCGGCGCCGGTGCGGGAGGCGCCTGCTCGACGGTCGGCGTGCGGGCCGGACTGGCGGTCACTGCGGGATGTGTGGCGATTGTCATGCCCGGGTCCTGAGTGGCTGCTGGTGCGGGCTGACGGTCGGCATGGCTGTATCAGCCATGGGCATGGCCATAGCTCCTTGCTGCGGGGGCTAGGGCGCCGCACTGCGCCGTGGGAGTGGCGGGGGATCGGAGAGCGCCTCCGGCCACTCTGACCAGCTTGCCCTGACCGATGCGTTAGCACAAGCTTCTATTCCTGTTGTTGAGGTTAAGCTGACCTAATGCTTGACTTGCGCCGGCTGCGCCTCTTGAAGGAGTTCGCCGAGCGGGGCACCATCACGGCCACCGCCGCTGCCCTCGGCTATACGCCGTCGGCTGTGTCACAACAGCTCGCCGCGCTGGAACGCGAGGCGGGTACGGCGCTGCTGGACCGGACCGCCCGGTCAGCCGAGCTGACCGACGCCGGTCTCCGGTTGGCCGAGCACGCCGAAAATATCCTTGCGGCGGTTGAGGAGGCGGAGGCGGATCTGTCCGTGCAGGCCCGGGAGCCCTCCGGGCGGGTGTCGGTCGCCGCGTTCCCCAGCGCCGCCGCGGCCTTCGCCCCGGCCCTGGCGCGCAGCCTCCGGGTGCATCCCGGGCTGACCTTGCTACTCAGGCAGACCCCGCGCGTGGAGGGCCTGCGGCAGGTCAGTTCGGCCGAGGTAGATGTGGCCCTGGTCGACGACTGGTCGGGCGGGCTGGCCGACACCGAGCCGAGCCTGCTGCGGTTCTACCCGCTGGTCCGTGATCCGCTGGTGCTCGTGGTGCCGCGGGGGCACCGGCTGGCTGATCCGGCGGAGCCGGTGGACCTGCGGCAGTTGCGGGAGACGAGCCGGTGGATGGCGGCCCCGGCCGGGGAACCGTCCCGGCAGGCCGTGGACCGGCTGCTCGCCAGGGCAGGCGGCGCTCCGCCCGTGCCGTGGGAGTTCGAGGGCCTCGGCACCATCCTCAGCCTCGTAGCCAGGGGCATCGGCATCGCCGCCGTGCCCCGGCTGGCCCTGGCCGCCGGGGAGGCGCGGGTCGTCGTGCGCGAATTGCCGGAGGGCAGCCCGGCGCGCGAGGTCTATGCGGTGGCGCGGGCGGCCAGTGTCCGCCGTCCTTCCGTGGCCGTCATCCTGACCGCGCTGCACGACGGCGCCAAGCACCTGCCCGGCCGCAGCGGCGGCGCCCGCACCTGACCCCCACGTGCCGCGCCGAGACCGCTCAGGGGTCGCGTTCGAGTGGGCAGCTCATGCAGCGGGGGCCGCCGCGGCCCCGGCCCAGCTCGCTGCCCCGCACCGGGATCACCTCGATGCCGTTCTCCCGCAGGTAGGAGTTGGTGGTCACGTTGCGCTCGTAGGCCACCACCACGCCGGGCTCGACGGCCAGCACGTTGCAGGCGTCGTCCCACTGCTCCCGCTGCGCAGCGCGTATGTCCTGGGTGGCGGTCAGCACCGTGATGCTGGGCAGGTCCAGGGCAGCGGCCATGGCCGCGTGCATGTCCTCGGGCTCGTGGTCGGTGACCTTGAGCTCATCTGCCCTGGCGCCCGGCTCGATCGTGTACGCGGGCAGCATGCCCAGTCCCACGTACTTGTTGAAGGTCCCGTTGTCCACCATGGTCAGCACCGTGTCGAGGTGCATGAATGTCCGGGCTTTCGGCATGTCGAGGGCCACTATGCGGCGGGCCGCGCCGGCGGAGAACAGCCGGTGCGCGAGCATCTCGACGGCCTGCGGCGTGGTCCGCTCACTCATCCCGGCCAGCACCGCACCGTTACCGAGGACCAGGATGTCACCGCCCTCGATGGTCGCTGGGGCGGCCTTCTCGCCGTGATACCAGACCTCGAAACCGCCGCCGGCGAACATGGGATGCCAACGGTAGATGGCCTCGTCGTAGACGGTCTCCCGCATGCGGGCCGGCATGGCCATGGCGTTGATGGACACCCCGCCGTAGATCCAGCACGAGGTGTCACGCTGGTAGAGCAGGTTGGGCAGCGGGGTGAGCACGAAGCCGTCGATGTCCAGCGAGTGGAACGCGATGCTCTTCGGCTCGGGCGTCAGCTCCAGGATCTCCCGTTTGGTGATCCCGCCGATCAGGTACGTAGCCAGGTCGGCAGGGCCGAGCCCGTCCAGGGCGCCGCGCAGTGCGGCGCAGGCGAGCGGCCCGTGCAGGCGGGGGTCGAATGTCCGGTCCAGGATGTAGTCGCGGGCCTCAGTGATCTCCAGGATCCGGGCCAGCAAGTCGGCGTAGTAGTGCACCACCACACCCCGGCCGCGGAGCGCGTCGGCAAACGCGTCGTGCTCGGCTTGCGCCTCGGCCACCCAGAGCAGGTCGTCGAAGAGAAGCTCCGCGGCGTTGTCCGGTGTGAGTCGCTTGAGCTCCAGGTCAGGACGGTGCAGGACAACCTGGCGCAGACGCCCGACCTCAGAATCGACTCCGAACATGGCACCCCACATTTGGTATCGGGCCGTTTGGCATGGCTGTTGCCTGTCAGTTATCTCACGGCCCCGGTTAGGCTGCCGGGCGTGGAACTAGATCTTGCCCAAGATGCGGCCGCGCTCACCGCGTGCCTGGTGGACGTGGCCTCGGTCAGTGGCGCCGAGGAACCGCTGGCCGACGCGATCGCCGGTGCCGTGCAGGCGCTGCCGCATCTCGCCGTGCACCGGGACGGCAACGCGGTGATCGCGCGGACCAGCCTCGGGCGCCCCGAGCGTGTGGTGCTGGCTGGCCATATCGATACTGTGCCCATCGCGGGAAACCTCCCTTCTTATACCGAACGCAACCTTCTGTACGGCTGTGGCTCCTGTGACATGAAGTCGGGAGTGGCGGTCCAACTGCGCCTTGCCGCGCTGATGAGCGAGCCAAGCCGCGACGTGACCTACGTGTTCTACGACTGCGAGGAGGTCGAGGAGAGCCGTAACGGCCTGCTTCGGCTGTCCCGGAACAGCCCGGAGTTGCTGGCCGGGGACCTGGCGATCCTGCTGGAACCGACCGACGGCGTGATCGAGGGCGGCTGCCAGGGCACGCTCCGGGCCGAGGTCAGGGCGCGCGGCGAGCGCGCGCACAGCGCACGGTCCTGGCGGGGACGCAACGCCATCCACGAGGCCGGCGGGATCCTGGACGTGCTGCGCAGCTACGTGGCGCGCCAGCCCGAGGTGGACGGGCTGACCTACCACGAGGGCCTCAACGCCGTGTTCGTGAGCGGGGGAGTGGCGGGCAACGTGATCCCCGACGAGTGCGTGGTCACGGTGAACTTCCGGTTCGCGCCGGACCGGAGCATCGAGCAGGCGCAGGACCATGTGCGCGCGGTGTTCGATGGCTGGGAGGTGACCTTCACCGACGGGGCCGCGGGCGCCCGGCCGGGGTTGGCCGATCCCGCCGCGGCGTCGCTGCTGAATGTGGTCGGCGGGATACCGCGGGCCAAACTCGGCTGGACCGACGTGGCCAGGTTCGCCGCGCTCGGCATGCCGGCCGTCAACTACGGCCCCGGTGATCCCGAACTCGCGCACACCAGAAACGAGCACGTCAAGATCCCGCAGATCGCCGAGTGCGAGGCCCGGATGCTGGCCTGGCTGCACTGACCGGTACCGGGAAGCTCCCACCCGCACGTCTAACGGCACCGGAGTGGGCTTTGGTGTCGTTGGGACGCGTTGGGACGGCACCGGAGTGGGCTTTGGTGTCGTTGGAGAGCGGGCTTCAGCCGAGCGGCGGGGGCAACGGGGCTTGAATTGCCCGCTGTCCCCGCCGCTGTGGTCCGGGAGGAGTTCCGGTTACTTAGCCGGGCCCGCGATCAGGGTGATTGACGCGGTGTGCTTCTGGCCGTTGGTGTCCACCCAGGTCAGCGAGACCGCCGTGCCGGGGTGGAACTTGCCCATGATGGCGGTCAGCGCGTTCGAGGAACCCACCGACTGGCCGTTGACGGCGGTGATGATGTCGCCTGCGGTCACGCCGACCGAGGCGGCCGGAGTGCTGGGGAACACGTTGCAGACCAGTGCGCCCGAGTTGACCGGCGGGGTGTAGCCCACGCCGCCGGAAGACAGGCACTGGCTGGCGGCGCTGATGTCCTGCACTCCCACGCCCATGAACCCGCTAGGACCGATCTGGATCTTCGAGCTGGACTGGCCCGCGGCGATCTGCCTGGCGACGGACAGAGCCGAGTTGATGGGGATCGCGAAGCCCATGTCGGTGCCCTGGCCGCCGAGGGTCTGGCCGTTCGCCGCGGTGTTCATGCCGATCACCTGGCCGGCCGCGTTGGCCAGCGCGCCGCCTGAGTCACCTGCCGCGATCGGCGCGTTGGTCTGCAGCATCCCGTGCAGGGTCTCGCTGTTCGGGCTGCCCTGGTCGCTCGCCGTGATCGTCCGGTTCAGCGCGGTGATAGTGCCTGGGCTGGAGACAGTCGGCCGCCCGCCAGTCCCGCCCTCGTTGCCGATGGCGACGACGGTGGTGCCGAGTGTGACTTTTGACGAGTCCCCGACTTGGATGGTCTTCAACCCGGTCGCGCCCTGGAGCTTGATCAGGGCGATGTCGTCGGTCGCGTCGGTGCCGACCACCGTGGCCGTGTAGGTGCGGCCGCTCAGCACCGCGGTCGCGGTGAGATGAGTCGACTGGGCGACCACGTGGTTGTTGGTCAGCACCAGGCCGGTCGAGGACAGCACCATGCCGGTCCCGGCGGCACTCCCGTTCGCATACTTGAGGGTCGAGTTGATATCCACGATCCCCGGCTCCACCTTGTTCGCGACGGACTGCACATTGAGAGCGGTGGTGTTGTTGCCGTTGTTGCGGTTCGGCGACGGGATCTGCTGCGAGTTGATGCTCGAGTTCGCCGACGGCGAGGAGTTGTGATGCAGGGCGATCACAGTGCCAGCGCCGACGCCCGCGGCCAGCGCCGCCACCACGACGTAAACGAGCGCGCGTCCGCCGCGGCGCCGCGGCGGCGGCTGCCCGCCGTACCCGGGCTGGCTGGCGGGGTCGCCTCCGCCCGGCGGCGGCCCCCACGGCCCCTGGCCACCCACGTGCCCGTACTCGGGCTGCCCATACCCCGGCTGGCCGAACCCCGGCTCGCCGTACCTCGGCTGGCCGTACCCGGGCTGCCCGTACCCGGGCTGCCCGTACCCGGGCTGCCCGTATCCGGGCTGGCCGTATCCGGGCTGGCCATATCCGGGCTGTTCTGACTGGGCGTAACCACCCGGCTGGGCATTACCACCCGGCTGGGCGTAACCACCCGGCTGGGCGTAACCACCCGGCCGGTTTGACCCGGCGGAGATGTCGGCAGGCAGGGGAGTCCATGGGCTTCCCTGAACCGCGGTAGGCGCCCCGGCATCGTGCCCCGGTGGCTGCTGCCCGCCCAGGGTGGGCATCACCCGCGTGTCATGAGTCGGCAGCGCAGCCTGGCCCCCATCTGCGGGACTGGCCGCTGCGCCCTGGACGGGACTTCCCGCGCCCTGGACGGGACCTGCCGCGCCCTGGACGGGACCAGCCCCCGCGCCGCTCTGGACCGGGGTTGCCCCTGGGCCCTGGGCTGGCGGGGTATCCGCCGCGGCCTGGGCCGGCCTGTCCTCCCCGTCCGGAAGCGGTGACCACGGGCCGACATATTCAGCCGGCTGGTCGCCACTGCCGTTGTGACCTTCCTGCATGTCTATCACCCTTCGCCCCGGAAACAGGCTACGTTCCCGGGCTGGCCGTGGTTGGCACCGGGCCTGCGCCCCGGCTTGTTCCTGGCCCTCTCAGTCAGCACTACCTGCCTGGACGCAAGCTGAATGCAGCCTGAGTGTTCCTGGTCTCCGGTGAGGACCGCGCTGCCCGCTCGGCAATCGTTCAACCGCCGTGACGCGGATCAGCGGTGGCAGATCTACGCGCCAGGCGCCAGTGCAGCCGACGGGCCGCCGCCATCGCACCCGTAGCAGCTCGCTACCGCCTGTGCTCCGCCACGGTGCCCACAGAAAGACCGCGCCGCACGCACTCGTCGAGCAGCATGGGCAGC
>DASWFT010000425.1:0-10918 GCA_036394075.1 Streptosporangiaceae bacterium | reverse complement strand
TAAGAACGCAGCCGGGGGTAATCGGCGAGATTGACCAGGCCACCGCCCCTCTCCCACGGGTCCACGAGGTAATGCCCGGACCACTGGAGCGCGCCGTGCCGCGTGTCTGCGGTCATCGCGAGCGGCAGGACCCGGTCGGGTTCGGCCACCTCCGGGTCTGTGGTGATGTACACGCGGTCCGCGCCCGTGGCAACCCCGATGCCGACCTTCGTGCCCGTCAGGTCGTCTTCCAGCGGGCCGAACCGGGCCTCCAGCCGCTGCAGCAGCCCAAGCTGCCGCGGCTGCAGCGACGGCCACGGCGCGGTCCCGCGGAACCACCGGTCCACCATGGTCGCGGCGAATCCCGGCACAGCGTCCACCCGGCCACGGGCCAGCCTCGCGACCCTGTCGGCCAGGCTCCCGCCGTCGGGCAGCGGCCCGGCCCCCAGGGCCCGCGCTCGCGACGGTCACCGTCCGCTGCGGGGCCCGGCGGATCACGATCACCGCTGGGTACGCGGCCACCACATCCTCGAACGCGGGCGCGTCATGCATCTCAATGACCGCCTCCACCCCGAACGCGCTCGTGATCATGCGCCGCAGCTCAGCACCGTAGGCCGACCGCATCCACCGGTCTGCGCAGATGAGCCCCAGCACCCCGCCGTCCTTCAGCTGACGCAGCCCGGCCTCGATGAACCCCACGTAAATGTCACACCGGCCGACCATCGCCGGGTACAGGCGCCGGTAGGCCGACAATGCCTGGGCGGGAAGGTCGTCATACCGCATATACGGCGGATTGCCCACGACCAGATCCGCCCGCCGATCCGGCGGGGACGCCAGCAGGTAATCACCGACGCTCACCCAGCCTTCAGCCACTTCCCGGGCCTCCAGCATGCTCGCACCATGCTCGCGGAGTTCCCGCCCCACGAGCTGCGCGGCCCGGGCTGCCGAATCAGCGTCCAGCTCATAGGCGTGAATCGACTCCCGCGCATCTGAAAGCTTCCGCCCATGGACCGTCAGGGACGCCAGCAGCCGCCGGACCATCGGCACCAAGAACGCGCCCTCACCCGCCGACGGCTCCACCGCGTACCGCGCCGCAAGATCCTCATCAGCCCGGTACCCGGCAAGATCCAAGATCAAGTCCGCGACCCACGGCCTGGTGTATACAACACCCCTCGGCTCTTTTGCAGCCACGAGGCGGATACGCGTCCGTTTGCACGGCGCTGGGAAGATATGGTCCAGGCGGCGATGAGGAGAGGTATGCGTTCCAAGGCCGAGCTGATCGCTTACGCGGACCGTTTCGGCGGCGACCTGGCTGGATTGCGCGCTTTGCTCAGCGGGCCGCTCCAGGGATTGTTCGGCGGAGTTCACGTCCTCCCGTTCTACCGCCCCTTCGACGGAGCTGACGCGGGCTCGATCCCCAGGACCACACCGAGGTCGACGCTCGTCTTGGCTCCTGGGATGACCTCTCTGCGCTATCCGCCGAGTACCGGGTCATGGCCGACATGATCGTCAATCACGTCTCTTCGTCCTCGCCGCAGTTTCAAGACTGGCTCGCTAAAGGCCCGGCCTCCCAATTCGCTGGGATGTTCCTCACCTACGGCTCCGCGGGCCAGGCGGGTCAGGACAGCGTCGAGGACATCTCCGCCCACGTTATCGAAATAGACGTCGACGCCGCCGGGCGCGTGCTCCCGCAATGCTGCAGGCAGGTTCTCACTCTTGTAGTCGATCGCGGCGTCGAAGCCGAACTCCTCTAGCAGCGTGCCGCACTTATCCTGGCCGCCCGCGATACCGATGACCCGGCAGCCTTTGAGCTTCGCGATCTGGCCCGCGACGCTACCTACGGCCCCGGCAGCACCGGAGATGACGACCGTGTCCCCCTCCCGGATCCGCCCTACGTCAAGAAGAGCGAAGTAGGCGGTGAGCCCGGTCATCCCGAGCGCACCCAGGTAGGTCGTCGGCTCCGCCAGTGAGGTGTCAAGCTTGATGACGCCCTCGCCGCCGGACAAGGCGTATTCCTGGACGCCGAAGGCGCCGTAGACGTAATCACCTGCGGCGAAGCCAGGATGCCCGGACGCCGTGACGAGTCCGATCGCGCCAGCACGCATGACCGCGCCAACCTCGACCGGCGGGATGTAGGAGGCGCTGGCGTTCATCCATCCCCGCATCGCCGGGTCGATGGACAGATGCGAGACCGCTACGACGAATTGCCCGGGGCCGGCGGCCGGCACCGGCTCACTCGTTACCTCCCAGTCAGAGGCCCTGGGCAGCCCGGACGGGCGGGCAGCAAGCCGCACCTGGCGGTTGACCATGATCACTCTGCCGCTCCCTGACGAGGATTTCAGGCGTGCCATCGGAAAGTAACGCTGCTGAATCGGTAAGGCAAATAAACCAGCACGTAACGGCCCACCGTAGACGAGGCCCCGAGGCGGCCGGCGGGCTGTGGGTAAATCGCCTTATTGAGGGTGGCCATCGCGGCCGCGACTGCGCTCGCGGTGCATCCGAACCTTGGCCCGCGTGCCGCAGCGCTGCATCGAGCACCATTGCCGGTTGCCGGTGCGTGACTGATCGAGGTACAGCAGGCCGCAGTCCGCCGCGGCGCAGACCCGGATCCGGCTGGCCAGTGTCCCGGCGAACAGGTCCACAGCGTCCCGGGCGAGCATCGACAGCACCTGCGACGCGGTGAGCGGTCGGCCCACCGTGGATCCGCCCGACACCTCAAGCAGCGGAACTGGCGGCCGGCGCGCGGCCGCCCGGTTGATGGCCGTCCTGTCTGGGCCAGCGGGCGGACGCTCAGCGATCGCCCTGTGGGCGGCGTTCCAGACTGCCCGGCGCAGAGCGCGCGTGTCATGGACGTCCGGCTCGGCGGCCTCGATGGCGTCGAGGCCGGTGATCACGCCCAGCCAACGGGACACGTCGCCGGGCTCGTAGACAAGCTCGAACACGGCGTAGGGCCCGTCACCGCCGGTGTGCGCCAGGTCAAGGCAGGGACGTCCGGTGCGGAAGCGGCGGGCCTCGTCCGGGGTGAGGCCTTGCAGCTTGGCCATGTAACCATCTTAGATGGTTACATGAAGACCTATCTCAACCCTGAGTCGCTGGTCCGCAATCCCGCCTTCACGCAGGCCGTTGTCGTCGAAGGGCAGGCGAAAACCATCTACGTCGGCGGGCAGAACGCGGTGCGGCCCGACGGCACGATCGTCGGCGGCACACTGGCCGAGCAGGCCCGCCAGGCACTGCTCAACGTGCAGGCGGCGCTCGCCGCCGCGGGGGCGACACTGAAGGATGTGGTTCGCTGGACCGTGGCCATCGTCGAGGGCCAGCCCGCCATGGAGGGCTTCGCCGCCTTCCGGGAGGCATGGGGCGGTGCCGCCGACCCGCCTGCCATCAGCGTCTACATCGTCTCGGGGCTGGCCAACCCACAGTTCCTCGTCGAGATCGACGCCATCGCTGTCATCTGATGCGGGCCGGCTGCCGTTTCGGGCCTGACCTCGCTGCTCCTTATGTGATCATTCCGTCACAGTGCGTCGCAGACAATGACTACACAGAGTAGACACATTGGGTCGATTTTGTAATATTGTGACATATTTAACATTCGGCGGTCACGCCCTGCTCCGGATAGCAAACTCGCAGGTAGAAGCGAAATCCGGGCAGGGAGTCATAATCAGTACGATTTAGATCACAGCGTCTTATTCGGGGTTTTGAGTCTTTTCTGGGCTGAATTTTGGCATGGTGGCAGCTTCCAGCACCCTGCGTGCGCGAGGTTGCCACAGTGACCCGTCGCCCTGACCCGCGACACGTGCGCACGCCGATGCCCTAATGCCGCCCGTTTAGCCGGCGGCGGGCATGTCCATGGGTGGAAGCCGAGCACACTACGTGCACGACCGAAGGGTCATGTTGTCCAGCAAGAGGACACACGTCCGCAAGTTCTCCACACTCACCGCATCAGCAGGCAGTGCCATCGCCGTGGCCGCCATCGCCTCAGGCGCAGTGGCCAGCGCGACCACGGCAGCCGGCGCAACCGGGCCAGCTACCACCACCGCGCGCCACAGCATCGGCGCCCACGCACCGGTCGAGCTCATTGCGACAGTTCACAACGACCACGCGAGGTTCTCGATGGCACATAAGCGGGTCAACGACCGGCCCGCTGCCTATACGGTCAAGCCGGGCGACTCGCTATCAGGCATCTCGGGCCGGCTGTTCGGTAACCCTGGTCTGTGGCCGAGGTTCTACGCCGCCAATATCAAGGTCGTCGGAGCTTACCCAGACCAGATCACTCCAGGTGAGCGGCTCACGGTGAAGCTCGCGCCACACGGCGAGACCGGCCAGGTGATCGCGGTCCAGCAGGCTCCAGCGGCGACTGCGCCGGTCACTACCGCTCCCGCGGCAGTCACCGCACCGGCGGCGTATCAGGGCAGCGCACCGGGCGGCTCGTTCGGCGCGTGCGTGCGGGCCCGCGAGTCTGGGGGCAACTACCAGGCGACGAATGCGGGCGGCTACTACGGCGCGTACCAGTTCAGCGCCAGCACATGGGCAGCGTACGGCGGCAACCCGGCCGCCTATGGGAACGCCAGCCCGGCCCAGCAAGACCAGGTGTTCGCCAACGCCATCGCACAAGGCGGCCAGTCCAACTGGGCGCCATACGACGGCTGCTAGGCAGCTTACAGACGGGTGGGCTGCCGCTCATCGCCTCCGGTTAGGAGGCGCACGATCACACCAAGCAGAGTGTGGACGACGGCAACGGCAGCCCACCCGCTGGGCCCATTCATGCGAGGCAAAGAACCCAAAGCTATTCGCGGCCGTCGACAGCGGCGCAGAATCATGACCGCTGTTACAAGCATCACATCTCTGACCAAGCCAGGGCCTGCCGCCACCGGCCGCTTCGCTCAGGTCAGCGACGAGGAGGCCGTGAACTCGCGCGAAAGGTAGTGTTCGCGTCCTGGATCTACCGCCCGCCCACCTGATTCGCGCTGACGGCGCACGAGCGGCGCACCATCAGCCTGCGATGCTCCATGGTTGGTGATGGTGTCGCTGACGTGGTGTATTCGTGGATGAGCTGCCCTTAGAGCCGGTTCCAAGGCCCCTTTCTGCCTCTTTTTCAAAGAGCTTGGCAGTCACCGCCACCTGGATGCGGAGAGAGTCGATGCTAGTGATAACGGCGTGTTGCCGCATTGTCAGCTCATCCTCGTCAGCCCCCAGACGTGACAAGGGGCTTATGTCCGTACCCGGGTGTGCCGCCGCTGATTCGGCGGCGCGCCGCAACACCCGGGACGCTTCGGCGACACGCCGCAACACTCGCGATGCTGTCTTGGTCGCGTCGATCTGGGTCAGGGTTCGATTCGCGGCGTCAACCACGGCCTCTCGGGCCGAAGGCCAGGTAGGAACGCCAGACCTGATCAAGCGATAGACAAGTTCGAGGAATGCTTCGAATCCCTTCAGATTCTCCGCCGAAGTGGCGTCAACCTCCCGCAAGTAGCCCCACATCTCATCCAGCCGCCCATCGGCTTTTCGAAGGATTTCAGCGAGTGCCAACGGCTCGAGCCCGCCACCACTCCCAGCATTTTGGAGTTCCCGCGTCCAGTTGGTGACGGTTGGGGCTCGCCGCCGAGCAGGCATGAGGCGCCTACACGGCGGGGTTGTTCAGTAGCGCCTGCAGTTCGATGACATTCGTCTGAATCTCCCTTGCGAGCGTCACCGGATCTTCATGTGACCCGCCCTGGTCAGAACTTACAAGAGAATCGAAGACCGAGGTGAGCATGTCGAGGATCTCCTGAATTGCCTCCACGAGATCGGTGTAACGGAAGCGCCACGCCCCTTCGTCCGGCCAACTGCGCGGCAGATCGTGCAAGGTCTGAACGATCTCCTGGGCTCGCTCCAAGCGATACCGGGGAAGAGCCAAGGTAGCTCCTAGGGCGGGCGCCGTTTTCCGCCCCATCATGGCCTCGACAGTACCATCGACGATCTCCGCTGCGAGGGAGGTCAGTTCGATCACAGCGGTCCTTGCGGACGCCACGTCATCCACCGTCTTGGCTTCGCTGGTCGCGGAGCTACCCCAGATGGGCGTGACAGATGCCTCGCGCTCATCTCCTTTGTCCAGAGGTTCAAATGGCCAGTCCCTTAGCAGGTGGCGAGCATATGCGGCCGCTGACGCGGATGCATAGGCGTGCCACTCATCTCCCTTGGTTTGATCGGCATAGTCGCAGAGGCCACGGATGACGAGATGCCTTACATTCCCTTCAGCCTGCAATGCGGCGACGCTGAAACCGTAGCCTTCCATCTCCAGAGCTCGTATCTTCCGATTGGGATTGGTCACCTCCTTTCGAAAGCGAGGGTCGCCGATGACTTTTTCTCCTGACGCAATGTCTCCGAACGAGCGCTCGGGGCGGATTTCGGCCCCATCAGGCCGTGGAATCCGGACGGACCCAGGCCATTTGCGCGCGGTGACCGCCGCGTCATGCAGTACGGGATCGGCATGGATCATGTCCGGTTGGGGAAGCGGCCCATCGGGGCTAACCTTGCTCAGCTCGTAGTAGTACACGCTCCTGCCAACTACAACGTCGCCCAGCCGCTGGGATTCAAGCGCAGCAGCCGCAATGCCCACGAGCAGAAGAGCCTGAGGATTCCATTGCTGAAGGACCACGTTGGTCCGGATGGCCGCGTGAACGTTCGCCATCTCTGGAAGTTGCGTGACGACCACCCCGAACGTCTTGCTGCCCACTCGGAGCCGACCACGCCAGTAACGCCGTTCCCCGCGCAGTTCACGGTCGCGATCCTTTAGCTGGAAGGCCCGGCAGACCGCCTCGCGTTCCACCTCTAGGGCACATACCACCGCGAAGTCGGCACGCTCGGGCGTGTCGTTGTTGGTCATACCGAGCTCACCCCCCTTCGCGGCGGTTGACTGACCGCCTCCTGCAGCTCGCGCTCCCGCTTCTGCCAAGTGTGATGGTGTGTGAACGCCTTAGGCAAGAGGCTCGTGGCTGGTCCTTGGCCGGGGGACGCTGGCTTCATCGTGTCGCAGGTGGAGGGCGCTGCGGCGAAGGGTGTACTACAGGAACGGGGCTGCGTGCCCGGGTGCAGGACGGGATAAGCCGGCTAAGCGGAGGTCAAGGAGAAGACGGCCGCGAGAACGAACATGCAGGCAACCGATAGCTGGAGTCCCTGGATAATCACTCGATAGGAATCCAAGCGTGATCGGCGCACCTGATGAGAAGCTTTCACCAGTTCGGTAACTTCGCCCAGCCCCGCAGCTACGCCGCTTGCTTCAAAGTATCTGAGAGCGTTCTCCGCTACCTGAACCAGTTGCCGTGTTCGAACATCGAGTCTTATAAAGGCGAGGCTGGACACGACTCCGGTAACAGAGACGCCGAAGGCGATCGCCGGCATGTGATTTGAGCTAGCTTGGACGTAGGCTGACGCCAAGAAAGCGACTGCAACCAACCAGAAGTTTACGAGCTGAAGACGCTGGCCAGCGTGCAGCGCGAACCAGTTCCACGCGTAAGCTTGGGCCTTCGTCTCGGCGTCTTGCACAATGCGAACGCTACCGCGCTGCGTTGGCTCGCTGTAGCGGACCTGCGAGTCAGGCCGGTAGGGCTTCGCCATCCTGGTGGTGCCGACCCGCGGGGCAGGGACAAGGTGAGCGCACCTGGTCTGTCCTCACTTGACGGGCCACACGAGCCTTGAGTCTCAGCGTGTACTGGAACCTCGGCAGGGTCAAGTGGTAGTGTTCGAACAACTGTTCGCTATCCATCTCTAGGTGAGCGCTTGAGTTAGCACCAGTTCAGGCTACCCGGGCAAGGAGGTGACGAGGGTATGGTCGGTCGTTCTGACAACGTGGTTGTGCTTTCTGGCCGAGGAGGGGCAGGCAAGAGGCAGCCAGCGCGCGTCGAGGCCCTGCGAGCCACCGTCGGACAGCTTGATGAACTGGGTTGCCGTTTGCAGCAGCTCTCGCCGCACTTGAGCTGGTCGGCGCAGCGGTGCATGATCGCGTCCACCCCTTTCCGGATGCGGCTCACCGGCGCACGCAAGAGGCTGGATGACCTCGTCAGTAGCGGTCTTCTTGGCGAGCAAGACGGTGCCCGCTGGGCACTTGAGCTCAACGATGCCTGCCTTGAGGCCGAGCGAAGGCTGTATGACATCGACGTGTGTCTCCATACGCTGCAGCGTATGGAGACCTCGCTCGCGGAGCGCGCCCGGGGGACTGAAATATTTGCTTCCAACAGGTCCGAGCTATTGAAGGTGCTCAGCGAGATCCGGCACTTGATCACTCAACGGCCCCCCGCAGAACTGGGTGAGAGCTAAAGGACGCTCCAGTCGCCAAGAACTAATCATGACAAGAGGTCAGAGATCAAGGGAAGGTACGAGGAGATGGCCCGGACGGCCAATCCCGGTGGCGGCGTCGCTGCAACTAAGGCAGATGCGCGCCGCAGGCTGCATGACGATCTTCGTGAGTTTGATGAGCGGCTGCAGGCTATGGTCGATGCGTATCAAGAGAAGCCGAGCGTTATCGATGGTGATGTGCTAAACACCCCTGATCACGCTTCGGATATTGAGACGACGATTACCAAGGTTTACCGGATCATGAAGACTCGTGTATATGCCGAGAATAGTCCTCTCCGAGTAGACAACGATCTGTGGGAGGCTTACCAGGAGCAGAAGGACGAGTTCATTTTCTTCTACAAATCCGCCCTGATGGCTCTGGAGACCTACCGGGAGGTGCTGCGGGCCTACAGCCTCATGAAGGGCGATGTTGGGCCGCGACTACAGCGCGGGGACCTCGAACGGATACGGCAGGACGAGCACGCACAGGTAAAGGAGCGTGCCGGGTGCATTGAGGCCATCAGCGACTTCCAGAGCAAGTTCTCAGCTACTCTTACCATTCTGTGATCTATTAATTGAACCCAGGTTCACCGCTGCGGTTCGGCGCGTGGCTTTGTGGCCGCTTACTCCACCTTGGCCTGCTCAAGCTGCGGCTTGGCGCTCTGCCTGAGGCCGACGCGGCGGCCCGGGTGGCGTTGCGGGTGCTGCAGGAAGGTGACTTCGCGCCGGGGCTCGGTTTCGCCGCGACCGTCCTTCCGATATCGCTGTCGAGGCGGGTGAGCTTGACGAGGGGCAAATGCTGCTTGGCCTGCTCCCTCAGCAGGGGTGGCCCGCGGGTGTCGGGACGGTGCTCATCCCGGCCGCCCGCGGACGTTTGCGACTGGCTCAGGGGCGGCCCGCCGACGCACTTGCCGACTTTCAGGCCTGCGGGGGCGCTGTTCGGCGCCGAGGTGTGGGGCATGCCAATCCGCGAGACGGGTTACGTGCATGCGCGCTCGGGCACGGCGCTCGCGCTGTTGCGGCTGGGCCAGCGCCAGCATGCGTGTCAGCTGGCCGACGCCGAACTCGCTGACGTGCGGGTGTTCGGCGCGCCGCGCGCGCTCGGGATCGCGCTGCGGGCCGCCGGGCTGGCACGCGGCGGGCAGGAAGGCCTTGCGCTGCTTCGTGAATCGGTGGCCGCGCTTGACGACTCTCCGGCGCTGCTTGAGCGCGCCCGCTCGATGGCCGAACTCGGGGCGGCCTTGCGCCGGGACGGCCAGCGCGCCGCGGCCATGGCCCGGCGCATCCAAGCAGCGGTCGCGGACCAGCCGGCTCCTCCCCTGGACCGGGATGAGCGACTCAGATCCGCCGCCTTCCACGCGGCCAGAGCCCACCTGGTCAGGGTTGCAGGGGCGACGGGTGCCGGGGCTCATAGATGGGGAACTCTGAGCCGTCCGGCAAGCGGATTGCGGCCAGTAGCCCCCAGCCCTGATCGGCGACATCCCGCGCCACTTCGACTCCTTTGTCCCTCAATTCGGCGAGCGTAGCGTGAATGTCATCACACATCAGGTAAAGCTCATGGCGGCCGTCACCGTCAGCTGGATGGACAGCAAGCTCGGCGGGGGGCATAGCGAAAATGAGCCAGCCTCCGCCCGCGTCGACCGACGAGAAGCCGAGCACGTTCCCGAAGAACGCACGAACCTTCTCAGCTTCAGGCGAGAACACGATTGCATGCATGCCAGTGATCACGTTGTGATCCTAGCCGCCGCCTGGTTGGCCACCGCGCTGTGGCCAACGCGGTGGCCCGCGCGTTGCACAGTCAGGCTGTCGGGCACCTTCCGCGTTCACGATTGCACGTTGCCGAACGCGCGGCCAGCGGCTACGAGCCATGAGCGGAAGCCGGGTACCTTCGGAAAGCGGTCACGGTGGAACGTCTGAGACGATGACGCCGGACCGGTACGTCGGCTAGGCCATACGCCGACCGGTCAGGCCGAGCCACTGGTCAGGCCGAGTTGCCGGTCAGGCTGAGTTGCTCTACAGGGTCAGGCAGAACGGGTGCCCGGCGGGGTCGGCGAAGACCCGGAACCGCTCCCCACCCCCGTTCAGCCGCGACGCGCCCAGCTCCCGAGCCCGCGCCTCGCCGGCGTCGAGGTCGTCGACGATAATGTCGAGGTGCGCCTGCTGCGGGTGCGCTGGGTCCGGCCACTGGGGCGGGTTGTACCCGCTCACCTGCTGGAACATCACGCTCTTGCCGTCACCGGCGATGAGCGCGCCCTCGGGACCCTCGTACGTGACCTCCATGCCCAGGAGGCCGGCGTAGAAGCGGGCCAGCGCCAGCGCGTCAGGCGCGTCGATCGTCACCGCGAACAGCCCCATCACCGGGCCGACGCCGTCCTTCTGGCATAGGTCGAACGGGTGGCCGGCCGGGTCGGCCAGTGTGACCCAGGTCGGGCCGTCGGCCAGCCGGGTGGCGCCGAGGCCGATGGCCCGCTCGGCCGCCGCCTGGTACCCGTCGACCAGCAGGTCGAGGTGGAACTGCTGCGGGTGCTCCTGCCCGGGCCACTGGGGCGCGACATGGTCCGCAGCCAGCTGGAACGCGATCTCCTGGCCGTCTCCCGTCCGTATCGTGATCCAGTCGGAATCCTTCCGG
>DASWFT010000424.1:0-1979 GCA_036394075.1 Streptosporangiaceae bacterium | reverse complement strand
CGCGACGTTCTCCGGCTGCTGGCCTGCGGCCAAGTCGTAGTGGACCAGGATACGTGGGTTCGAGACCGGTTCCGTAGCCGCGGATGCCGTGACAGCCGTCGCCGCAACAACGGCGACCGCGGCTGCGGCCACGGCAGCTTTCATCGTGAACATGATGGGCATGCCATTTCCTCACTGACTGTTGACGTGCGACACCGCGGTCCGTCGCCGTGGTGCATGGCGCGGCCCGCCGATCCTCGAAGACATACTTCCGGGATGCTGACGTACTCGGCGAACGTGCCGCTGCGGCTGCCGAAGACCTCGTCCCCCGGCCGGAACTCGGTGACGTCCTTGCCCACCGCCTCCACCTGCCCGGCCATGTCAGCACCAAGGCCCTTGGCCTTGGGCCGGGACAGCCCCCCCGCCGCGCGGACCACGTACGGCGTACCCCTCATGAAATGCCAATCCAGCGGGTCGACCGACGCCGCGATGATCGGCGCCACGTAGACCTGATAGGTGAGCGTTGTCTTACTTGTCATTAACTGCTCCTTGCCGATGGCTTCTCCATGTCGTGTCCTTATCCATTGGCCGGCCAGGACAGCTGCCAGCTGAGGTCGGCCCTGCGTGATGGCGGGGCTACCGTGGCCGCCGATGACTTCAACGATGGTCGGCGCAGTTTCGGCTGGGTATCCGTAACGTCACTGCACCTTGGGGGAGGCCAGATAAGGCGATCACCCTCAGCGAGCTGGGTCACGCTCTGCGGCACGGTCTAGCAACGCGGTCAAGCGTCGCTAGCTAGCTGAGCGCTCGGCGCTTCGATCTGCCCGGCGCCGGGGGACCTGGGCCGGGCCATCCCGCTGTACGAGCAGACCCTGGCCGACCGGCTGCGGGTGCTGGGCGCCGACCACCCCCACACCAAGATCGTGCGCGGCAACCTCGCCGCGGCGCGGCAGCACCCTTAGTAGTGCCCCGCTCGGCATTCGTGCTGCCCCCGGGAGGCCGCCAGCATGCCGGAGAGCCGGAGGAAGCATGCAGCAAGCGATCTGGGCTGATCCCCGGGCCTGCTCCGCCTGTTGTAAATCGAACGATTCTCAGGCACCCGCCCGGACGGGCCCCGATCCTGACCTCCGGCAGGCGGCGACTGCCCGGAAAACGTGTTGAGAAGTCGGCGTGTCCAACAGCTCACCGGCGCTTCACCGAGTTCGCCGACGCCTGCAGGCACGACCGCTACATCGGCCTGTGCTACGGCCAGCCGGGCGTCGGCAAGACCCTCTCGGCCCGGCAGTACGCCCACTGGGACGAACTCGAGCCGATGCTCAGCCGCTGGCGCCGCAGCTACGCCCAGGCGCGGGATCGCGATGACCTCCACACGCTGCTGTACACGCCCGGCTGTCATATCGCCGTGCCGAGGAGTCGTTCGAGCTCGCGACCCGGCCGCTGGCCAACCCCGGAGTCGGCGACGACGAGCTAGGCGAGCTGCACGGCTGGACCCTCCACCAGCTCCGGCACAGCCTCCTCACCCACGAGTACCGAGGACGGCACCAGCACCCCGATGCTGCTCGCCCGGTCCCGGCACGTCTCCGTCCGGTCCCTCGAGCGCTACGCCCGCCCCGGACCCGAGGCCGTCGCCCGCCACGTCGCCTCCACCGACCCCGCCGCCCGCCGCCGCCGGCCATGACCAGCCCGTGATGGGCCGGGCGCTGGCACTACGAGATCCGGGACCTGGCCACCCTGCCGCTGACCGCTGGTCGGGGGACGCTACCGGCTACGAGGTAGTAGCCCGTAGCAGACCGGACCGTTACCTGGCCGTGATGCTAATCGTTGTTTGGCGCTGGATGGTGCCGCGACCCCGAACAGGATCTGCTGGTCCAGCGCGGCCGATCAGAACCGGGCCAGAGCGCGGGGTTCGTGGCAGTCAATGACAAGGTGATAGAAGTGGCTCGGCACGCAATGATGTTACGAGAAGCCAGGGGACCAGCGTGAAGCTGCTCATGCCGGTG
>DASWFT010000423.1:0-14713 GCA_036394075.1 Streptosporangiaceae bacterium | reverse complement strand
CACCCCGAGCGCCTCGCCGACCGTCACCCCGACCCCGACCCCGACCCCGACGCAGACGCAGGGCCCACCCGGCGGGACGCTGGCCACCGGCGACAGCCGCACAGTGAGCCAGCCGAGCGTGCCGGCCGCCTGCACGACGTTGAGCGCGCAACTCGCCACCAGCAATGAGCAGTTCAGCAGCGGTGCTGAGTCGTCGCCCCCGGACACCTCCAGAATCCAGGCCGCCCTCAACAGCTGCAGCGGCTCCGGCCACGCGGTGGTGCTCGCCCCGGCTGGCAGCAACAATGCCTTCCTGAGCGGCCCGCTCACCCTGCCCGCCAGCGTCACCCTGCTGGTCGACGACGGCGCCACGCTGTATGCATCCCGCAACCCCGCCACCTACCAGGTCTCCGGCCAGGCGACCTGCGGGACTGTCGCTTCCACCGGTAACGGCTGCGCGCCGTTCATCACCGTCACCGGGTCCAACGCCGCGATCATGGGAACACGGGGTTCGGGCGGCGGGCAAGGCGCCATCAACGGCCGCGGCGACCAGGCCATCCTCGGCACCAGCGGCACCTGGTGGGATCTCGCGCAGGCCGCCAAGACCGCGGGCCAGAAGCAGAACAACCCGCGCCTGATCGAGGCGCACGGGGTCAACAACCTGGTCGCCTACGACGTTGACCTGGTGAACGCGCCCATCTTCCACCTCTACTTCGAGGGCGGCAACGGGCTCACCGTCTGGGGAATCCGGATCAAGACCCCGGCCACCGCGCGGAACACCGATGGCATCGACCCGGACAGCGCCACCAACGTCACCGTCAACGATTCCTACATCCAGGACGGCGACGACGGGATAGCGATCAAGACCAACTCTGGTGCCGCATCCAACATGACGATCGAGAACAGCCACTTCTACGGCACGCACGGGATATCGATCGGCAGTCAGACCCAGTACGGAGTCAGCAACATCCTGGTCACCAACAACACGGTGAGCGGGGTCGACAGCGCAGGGAACGTGAGCACCGACAACAACGGGATCCGCATCAAGACCAGCTCCAGCGACGGCGGCACGGTCAGCAAGGTGACCTACGACGGCACGTGCCTGACGGGGGTCAAGCACGCGATGGAGTTCAACCCGTTCTACTCAACCGGCAATGGCTCGACGACGCCCTACTACACGAACATCGTGGTCAACGGCCTCAAGTCGGTCAGCTCGCAGTCCAGTGCGCAGTCCGTGATCGAGGGCTACAACTCCACCCATCTGCTCGGGCTGACGCTGGAGAACGTCAGCCTCGACGCGACCAGCACCTCCGCCGAGTACGCCAGCGTCGGCACCTTCAACACCAACATCTCTCCGTCGGGCACGGACGTGACGGTCACCGCCATCAGCGGCAGCGGCAGCGTTCCCTCCTGCACGTTCCCCGGCTACCCGGGCCTGTAGCCCCAATCAGCCGAACGGGAGGGCGGCGGTCCGGCCACCCTCCCCAATTCCAGCGGAAAGGACACCTCAATGACCAAGCCCGGCATATCACCTGAGCCGCGGCCGCTCGGCAGGCGTGAGTTCCTCACCCGGGCTGGCGTCGGCGGCCTGGCCCTCGGAATCGGCGTGGTCGCCGTCGGCGAGCGTGCCCCGGCAGCCAGCGCGGCTTCGTTTGGCTACACGAGCAGCGGCGGGTACTACACGGTCACCACCGGCGCCGGTCTCGTATTCAAGATCCATCAGAGCACCGGCGGCATGACATCGCTGAACTTCAACGGCACCGAGCTGCAGCCGTCCGGGACCAACGAGTCGCACGTCGAGTCCGGCCTGCCCAGTCCCACCGTGAGCGCGCAGCAGACCGGGAACTACATCATCATCACCGCGTCCACGAGCACCTGGTACGGCAGCGGCACGCTCCACCACTACTACGTGGCGGTGAATGGGCAGAACAACGTCTACATGGCCACCTACGTGGGCTCCGCGGGGGAAGTGCGCTGGATCCAGTACCTGAATCGCAGCATCCTCACCAACATCAACACGCCGTCGGACGTCAGAGGCGGCACCGTGATCGAGTCCGCCGACATCGACTTGGTCAACGGCCAGACCCGGTCGAAGTACTACTCCAACCGCCAGGCGTTGAACCTGTCGCCGCGCGGCGTGACTGGCAGCGGTATCGGCGTGTACATGGCCTACGGCACCAGGGAGAGCAGCTCGGGCGGCCCCTTCTTCCGCGACATCGAGCAGCAGGGAACCAGTGCCTCGGTGGAGGTCTACAACTACATGTGGTCGGGCCACAACGACACCGAACCGCAGCGGCTCGGCGTGCTCTACGGCCCGTACGCACTCATGGTCGGCGGCACATCAACGCCAGCCGCGCCGGACATGAGCTTCATGTACAACCTCGGCTTCGCCGGCTCGGTGGGCCCGTCGGGGCGCGGCTTTGTCAGCGGAACCGCGTCGGGCGTCGCGGGCGGCGTACCCATCACAGTGGGCTGGGCGAACAGCCAGGCGCAGTACTGGATGACGCTGCCGACCAATGGCAATTTCACCAGCCCGGCCATGAAACCGGGGACCTACACCCAGACGCTGTACCAGGGCGAGCTAGGCGTGGCCGCCAGGACGGTGACGGTCAACGCAGGTTCCACGACGTCCGGGCAGAACATCGCCTCGGCGTGGGTTACCCCGGCCAACCCCATCTTCCGGATCGGCGCCTGGGACGGCACCCCGAGTGGATTCCTGAACTCGGCGAACCTGACCTTCATGCACCCCTCCGACACGCGGATGGCCCACTGGGGGCCGATCACCTACACCGTCGGCAGCAGCGCCGCCCAGTTCCCCGCCTACCAGTGGAAGGCCATCAACAATCCGACCACCGTCAGGTTCACCCTGAGTTCCGGCCAGATCGCCGCCCGGATGGTGCGGATCGGGATCACCGCGGCCTACGCCGGCGGCCGGCCGCAGATCACCGTGAACAACGGGACCTCGCCCGGGCCGGGCGCCTCCGCCCAGCCGAACTCGCGCAGCCTGACGATAGGCACCTACCGCGGCAACAACGCGCTGTACACCTACAACGTCCCGGCCAGCGCCTTCGTCACCGGAACCAACACGATGACCATCACCGTCATCAGCGGTTCGGCCGGCCTCGGCGGCTACCTGAGCCCCGGCTACAGCTACGACTGCGTCGAGATGTACTAACGCGGGCCAGCGGTCGGCGCCGGCGTTTCCGCGGGACGCCTCGCAACGACACCGATTCCGCACCGGGTTCGTCCTTCAGGGATGACGACACCGATTCCGCACCGGGCTCGTTGGCGGCCTCCTGAAAGCCCGCGAACCACGGCTGGCTCCGGATGGCGTTCACGAACAGCCGGTCAAGGCAGCCCAGGCAATGAACCCGCAGGCCAGGGCGGGACGTTGTAAGAAGTATGGCCACATTGGAGTCCCCGACGCTCGATGCGCCGCGCGCGGCGAAGCCGGCACTGGGCGAGCAGGGACTTGCGCCATGACGGGCGCGGGGGTCTGTGGTGAGATCCGGCGCGTGCTCGGTGTCTACGTGCTGGGCGCCATCGATCCGGCCGGACGCGCGCTCGTGGACATGCACCTGGCCTGGTGCCGTGACTGCAGGGAGGAACTGGCCGGGCTGGCCAGCCTGCCAGCCCTGCTCGGCCGGGTCTCGGCCGCCGAGGCAGAGGGCCTGGCCAGGGACGAGGCCGGATGGGACAGCTACGGCCGTCTCCCCGCCGAGTCATTGCCCCGGCTGCTTGAACAGACCGTCAGGATCCGCAGCCAGCGGAGGTGGCGTGGCGTGGCCGTGGCCGCCGCCGCGCTCGCCATCGTCGCCAGCGGCTCGGTCGCCGTGCAACGGGTGCTGAGCCCGGCCGGGTCCTTGGAATCAAGCCAGGCCTCCTGGAAGACGGTCTCATCGCATAACCACGTGACGCTGGCTAGGGCGACCGTGGACTACGGGCCCCAGGCATGGGGAACCAAGATGGATGTGCATATCAGCGGGATTCCCGCCGGGACCGCCTGCCAGGTATGGGTAGTGAACTCGCGCGGGCAGGAAACCGCCGCGGGGAGCTGGACCGTTTCCCGTGATCACCAGGATGTGTGGTACCCGGCCTCAGCGTCGTTGCCTGCCTCCGACGTCCGCGGGTTCGAGATAACTGCAGGCGGGAAGGACCTGGTAACCGTTCCGGCCGCCTAGGAGACCCGGCCGGCCGGCCCTGGTCATGGTGACGGCAGCGCGGTACTCGTAGCCTAAAGTCATTTCCACCGCGGAAGTACCTCGCACGCGGTAACCAGCTGCTGGCCGCGGTGACCACCGGGAGTGCCGATGCGCCTTGAACCCGCCACCGCTGAGCGGATGCGCAGCATCCTGGCCACGGTGGCCGCCATCCCGGTCACCCCGTTCGGCCCGGCCGGGGAGATCGACACCGACGCCCACGCCAGGCTGATCGGCCGCATGATCGAGGCCGGCATCACCGTGATCACCCCGAATGGCAACACCGGCGAGTTCTACACGCTGACCGCGGGCGAGGCCCTCGCCGCGACGCGGTCGGCGATAGCCGCCACCGGCGGCCGGGCGGAGGTGCTGGTGGGCGTCGGCCACGATATCCCGGCCGCGATCGCCGCAGCGGAGCACGCGCGGGCGGCAGGCGCTCGCATGATCATGGTTCACCAGCCGGTCAGCCCGTACATGTCGGCGGACGGCTGGGTCGACTACCACCAGGCCATCGCCGACGCGGTGGCCGACCTGGGAGTCGTGCTCTACGTCCGTGATGCCCGCATCGGCGGCCGGCACATCGCCCGCCTCGGGGAGCTGTGCCCCAACGTCGTGGCGGTCAAGTACGGGGTGCGTGACGCCGTGCAGTTCGCGGCGGTGGCCAGGGACGCTGGCCTGGACCGGTTCACCTGGCTGGCGGGGCTGGCGGAACTGACCGCGCCGAGCTGCTGGGCCTCCGGCGCGCGCGGCTTCACCTCAGGTCTCGTCAACGTCGCGCCGCAGCTGTCCCTCGGGATGCTCGACGCGTTGCGCGGCAACGACCTGGGCGCGGCGATGAAGGTGTGGGACCTGTGCCGTCCGTTCGAGGAACTGCGGGCCGCGGATTCGTCCGCGGACAACGTCAGCGTCGTCAAGGAGGCACTCGCCCAGCTCGGCCTCTGCCGCCGTGACGTCCGCCCGCCCAGCCGCGGCCTGCCCGGCCCGGTGCGAGCCCAGATCGCCGAGATCCTCGCGGACTGGGGCATGGAAGCGGGCCCCGAGGCCCAGCTGTGACCAGGGCGCCCGGGGAGCTGCGCAGTGCCGCGTGGTTCGGCGGCGAGGGCATGCGCGCGTTCAGCCACCGTTCCCGGATGCGGCAGTTGGGGCTGGGCGCGGAGGAGCACCTCGGCAAGCCGGTCATCGCGATCCTCAACACCTGGTCGGACATCAACCCCTGCCACATGCACCTGCGCGAGCGGGCCGAGCAGGTCAAGCGCGGGGTCTGGCAGGCAGGCGGCTTCCCGGTGGAATTTGGCGTGGCCACGCTGTCGGAAACGTTCTGCAAGCCCACCCCGATGCTTTACCGCAACCTGCTGTCGATGGAGGCCGAGGAACTGCTGCGCTCCTACCCGGTGGACGGCGCGGTGCTGATGGGCGGCTGCGACAAGACGACGCCCGCGCTGGTCATGGGGGCCGCCAGCGCGGGCCTGCCCGCCATCTTCGTCCCGGCCGGGCCCATGCTCCGCGGGAACTACCGCGGCACGACCCTCGGCAGCGGCACCGACCTGTGGAAGTTCTGGGACGACAAGAGCGCAGGCCTGATCGGTGACTGTGAGATGGCGGAGGTGGAGTGCGGCATCGCCCGCTCGCCCGGTCACTGCATGACCATGGGCACCGCCTCGACCATGACGTCCGCCGCGGAGGCCCTCGGCCTCACCCTGCCCGGCGCCGCTTCCATCCCCGCCGTCGACTCGGCGCACTACCGGATGGCGGCCGCGAGCGGCCGCCGGATCGTTCAGATGATCTGGGATGACCTAACGATAAGCCAGCTGCTCACCCACGAAGCGTTCCAGGACGCGGTCGCCACTGTGCTCGCGCTGGGCGGGTCCACCAACGCGGCCATCCATCTTATCGCCATGGCTGGCCGGTGCGGGGTGCCGCTCACCCTGGACGACTTCGACGCCATCTCGCGGCGGGTCCCGGTGCTCGCGAACATCCGGCCCAGCGGCGCATACCTGATGGAGGACTTCTACTACGCGGGCGGGCTCCCCGCGCTGCTCGGCCAGCTGGCCGGGGTGCCGGGCGCGCTGCACCTGGAGCGGATCACGGCCACCGGCCGGCCGCTGGGTGAGCAGCTTGAGAACGCGATCGTGCACAACGAGGACGTGATCCGGTCCCCGGACCGGCCGCTGGCGGCCGAGGGAGGCCTGGCCGTGCTGCGCGGCAACCTCGCGCCGGACGGCGCGGTCATCAAGCACATCGCCGCGGACCCCGCGCTGCTCAAGCACACCGGCCCCGCGGTCGTCTTCGACAGCTACCAGCAGATGCAGCAGCAGATCAACGATCCCCGGCTGGGCATCACGCCCGATTCCGTGCTGGTGCTCCGCAGCGCGGGCCCGCGGGGCGGCCCGGGCATGCCCGAGTACGGCATGCTGCCGATCCCCGACTACCTGCTCACCCAGGGCCTGCGGGACATGGTCCGCATCTCCGACGCGCGGATGAGCGGCACCAGCTACGGCGCGTGCGTCCTGCATGTGGCGCCCGAGTCGTTCGTCGGCGGCCCGCTCGCCCTGGTGCGCACCGGTGACCTGATCACTCTCGACGTGGCGGAGCGGTCGCTGCGCCTGGAAGTGGATGACGATGAGCTCTCCCGCCGGCGCGCCGCCTGGCAGCCGCCACCGCCGCGGTTCGAGCGCGGCTACGGCGCGCTGTACAGCGAGCACGTGACCCAGGCCGACAAGGGCTGCGATTTCGGGTTCCTGGCCAGGCCCGGACGCAACCCCGAGCCCGACCCGCGCTGACCGGCCGACAGTGATCCTGGCGATCGGCCGGCCGGCGGTGATCTTGGTGACCGGCCGGGCCGGCGGTGATCTGCCGATCGGTCGGCCCGGCGGTGATCTGCCGATCGGTCGGCCGGCGGTGATCCTGGCGATCGGCCGGCCGGGCGGTGAAGGCGTAATGTTGACCGGCGTGCCGACGATCCTGATAACTGGCGGGTCCGGCCAGATCGGCGCCATGCTGCGGCCGCGGCTGGCCCGGCCCGGCCGGACGCTGCGCCTGCTGGATGTGGTCCCTCCACCCGCCCTGGCCGGCGCACCTGCCGGAGCCGCAGAGGAATTCATCCTGGCGTCCGTCACCGATTGCGCCGCGGTGACCGAGGCCAGCGCGGGGGCCGATGCCGTGATCCATCTCGCGGGCCTGGCGGGCGAGGCCCCGTGGGATCGGATCATGGAGATCAACATCCAGGGGGCCTATGCCGTGTTCGAGGCGGCCCGCCGCGCTGGGGTGCCCAGGGTGATCTTCGCCTCGTCCAACCACGCGGTCGGGTTCACCCCCCGGTCGGCCTTCCCCGTCCCGGACTACGCCTTTCCCGCGCCCGACACCTACTACGGGGTGTCCAAGGTGGCGGCCGAGGGCCTCGCCGCCCTCTATCACCACCGGTACGGACTGGATGCGATCTGCATCAGAATCCTGACCTGCGACGAGCGGCCGACAACCGTGCGGTCATTGTCCACCTGGCTGTCCCCGGACGACGCCGGGCGCCTGTTCGAGGCGTGCCTGGCCGCCGAGCGGCCTGGCTTCCGGGTGATCTTCGGGGTGTCGGCCAACACCCGGGGCGGCTGGGTATCGCTGGACGAGGCGCAGGCGCTCGGCTACCAGCCCCGCGATGACGCGGAGGCCTATGCCGCCGAGATCATCGCGGAGCATGGCGAGCCCGACCCGGCCGACCCGGTGCTCGCGTACCTCGGTGGCGAGTTCACCCGGCCCGGCCTCGACGCCGACCACCTGACATAGGCCGACCACCTGACATAGGAGGCGCGTCTTAGCGGGAGGCTCGGCCGCCGAGTCTGAGAAAGTCCCGCTCGGCGTCCGTCGGTGCCATGTCGGCCGCACGCTGGTAGGCGGCCGCGGCTTCGTTGTTGCGGCCCAGCCGGTGCAGGAGATCGGCTCGCGTGGCGTGGTTCGTGTGGTAGTCATCCAGAGGATTCTGAGGGACCTGGCCCGGTGACGGTCCGGCAACCTGCGCTCGCTGCAAGGTGCCAATGCCAGGATCGATGAGGAACATCCATGAACTGTCTGGCCGACGTTCCGATACTCCGCGGCTCCTTGATCCAGCTGGAGCCGCTTTCGATGAGTCATCGTAGGTCCTCTGGCGGCGCTGCTCTAGGCAGCGGGGAGGCCCAGGCTAGGAGTGCGGGTCGGGACCGGGGTCGCCGCCCGCGGCCCGGATGACCAGCCGGGGGAGGTAGGTCTGCCAGGCGACGCGGTGCCCGTCGCGTAGCTCGTCGTTGGGCAGGTCGTCGTGCCGCAGCGTAAGGCGGGTGCCGCCGTCTGCGGCGTCGAGGGTCACCGTGACGCGTGTACTTCCGGCCGGCATGGGGTTGCCGCTGCTTTCCTCGGCCTGCTCGTGCTTGGAGCGCTGAGCGGCGTCGGCGTCGGCGAATCCCCAGGTGAAGGCGAGCCGGTGCGGCGAATCGATCTGGAGGAACGTTCCGGCGGCCCGGAAACCGTCGGGCATGCGCACACGGTACGTTCCGCCAGGTACCGGCTCAAGGGTTGCCTCGCTGCCCATCCATTGGACGTAGCGGGCCGGATCGGTGAAATAGCGGAAGACATCCTCGGGTGTCGCCGCGACGTGCACAGACACTTCGACGGCGTGGGTTGCGGTCATGACGGGTCTCTCGTCTTGTCGTGGATATCTGGCCGGTTTCAGGCGCTGAGGTGTTTCGCGAGCCATTCGTCGTAGCGGTCGTCGTGGTTGGTTAGTTCGCCGACCTCGACGGCTCCGCCATAGTGCAGGATCGGGCACCCGCGGGCCAGATCGACGGCCGCGTCGAGGCTGGTGGCGCGGATCAGTGAGTAGCCGCCCAGGGTCGTGTCGGCCGCGCTGGCCCCGAGCGCGGCCGCGGCGAATGCCACGTTGCCGCGGTCCTTGAGGCGGGCGCCCAGCTTCATCTGCCAGGTGACCCAGGCCTCGAAGGTGTCGCCAGATGGCGCGTAGTCATCGGGGGCACGGAAGGTGAACAGGTAAGCAGACATAGGGCTTGCTCCGGCTTCTTCGGCCGGCCAGGGCCGGCGTAACACGCTTGTCGATGGGATAGACACCGGGCGGGCTACTGACTGGGCGCAGCAGGCCACAATTGCCGAAACTGTGCCGTCCACGGGGTCCCGGCTGCGGTGCCTCAGTACCACTCACCCTCACGAGAAGCCGGATCCGGGCGTAACAATGACCGCACCTGACCGGGCGCCGGGCGGCGGGTGGGGCGTCACGCAATTCGCGGCGCTACGCTCATGCCTGGGGGCAAGCTGGGGGCGCCCCGAGGGACGGAGCCGGACTTGCCTGGACGCAGCCGAATTGCCTGGCCTGCTAGGTCGCACGTCAGCGCACTGATCTGGACTTTGGTGGCTTGAATGGCAGTAATCCAGGGATTTGATCCGCGCACCGGCAAGCCGGCCGGGGACCCGGTGGCGGAAACCACAGACGCCGCCCTGGATGAGATCGCGGCGGCAGCCGGTGCTGCCCGCGCGCCCTGGGAGGCCGCTGGCCCGTCGGGCCGGGTTAAGGCCCTCGCGGCGGTGGCCGACGCGCTGGACGCCCGCGCCGCCGACCTGGTCACGGTCGCGGACACCGAGACCGCGCTCGGCGTGACCAGGCTCACCGGCGAGGTGGCCCGGACCACCGGGCAGCTACGCATGTTCTGCGACGTCCTGGCCGATGGCGAATACCAGGATGTGATCGTCAGCCCGCCGGGGGAGAGTGTGCCCGGCCTGTCCCGGATCACGCACGCCATCGGCCCGGTAGCCGTCTTCGCGGCGTCCAACTTTCCGTTCGCGTTCTCCGTCGCGGGAGGCGACACTGCCTCCGCCCTCGCGGCCGGGTGCCCGGTGGTGGTGAAGGCGCACGAGTGCCACCCGCAGACATCGGTGCTGACCGGGCAGATCGTGGCGGACGCGCTGGCCAGCGCGGGCGCGCCAGCCGGGACCTTTGCGGTCGTGCACGGCGTGACGGCGGGGGTCCGACTGCTGAAGCATCCGGCGATCACGGCCGCAGGCTTCACCGGTTCCACCCGCGGCGGTATCGCGCTGTCCCGGATCTGCGCCGAGCGCCCGGTCCCGATCCCGTTCTTTGGGGAACTCGGCTCGGTCAACCCGGTCGTCATCCTCCCCGGGGCGGCGGCCCGCCGGCCGGGCGCGATCGCCACTGGGTATGCGGCCTCGCTCACCCTCGGCGTTGGGCAGTTCTGCACCAACCCGGGGCTGCTGTTCGTTCCCGACGACGAGGGACTGCGCGGGGCCATCGCGGAGGCGGTCCGGGGGTCGGCGGGCGGGCCGATGCTGTCCGGGCGGATCCACGATTCCTACCAGGAGTCCGTCGCCGACCTGGCCGGCCGCACCGCCGTCGAGCCGCTGGCCACTGGCCAGCCCGGTGAGGGCCCGTGGGCGGCCACCCCGCAGGTGTTCCAGACCGGCCTGGATGCGTTCGCCGCTGGGCTGCCCGCGATCGCGGAGGAGCGGTTCGGCCCGGCCGGGCTGGTGATCACCTACCAGTCGGTGGATGACCTGCTGCCCGTCCTGGCCCGGCTGGGCGGCAACCTGGCCGGGGTGATCCACGCGGCCGAGGGGTCGGCTGGTGACATGCTCGCCGCGGCGCGGGTGACTGACGTGTTCAGCCGCACCGTGGGGCGTGTGGTCTGGAACGGCTGGCCGACCGGCGTGGCGGTCAGGTGGGCGCAGCATCACGGCGGCCCGTGGGCGGCAACCACGGATTCGCACTACACCTCGGTGGGCGCGACGGCGATCCGCCGCTGGCTCGTCCCAGTCGCCTACCAGGATTTCCCGGCTGAATTGCTGCCGGAGGCGTTGCGGGACCTGATCGGCCAGGCCAGCCGGGGACCAGCCTGATCGTGCGGCTGTCGGCGAACCTCTACCCGTGGGACGTGGACGGGGATCCGGCCGCTGCCGACCGGATCGCCGGGCTGGGACTGAGCGAGGTGACGCTCGCGGCGGCCTACCACTCGGTGCGCGGCGTGACCCGCTACCATCCGCGGCACCGGATAGTGACGCGGGACGCCGCCGTGTATTACCGCACGGACCTGCCTCGCTGGCGGGGCTCCCCGCTTCGGCCTCGGCCCGCCGAGCCATCGGGCTCCTTCGAGCGGGCCGCCGCGCAGTTGCGAACGGCCGGTATCAAGGTCACCGCGTGGGCGGTGCTCACGCACAACTCACTGCTCGGCGCGGCCAACCCGTCCTGCGCCGTCGAGAACGCCTTCGGGGACAGCTACCCCTGGGCGCTGTGCGCCGGCTCATCCGCCGTCCGCGAATATGCCGCGGCCCTGGCCGCCGAGGTCGCCGCGCTCGGCGAGGCCGACGCGATCGAACTGGAAGCCTGCGGCTGGTACGGGATCGATCATGGCAGCGCGCACGACAAGACGGCGGGTGTGGCCGGCTCCGCGGCCGGATGGCTGCTGTCGGCCTGCTTCTGCGCGTCATGCGGCCAGGCATACACGGCGGCTGGAGCGGATCCGGGGGAGTTGCGGGCGGCCATCCGCTCGGCCTTGGACCAGGTGCTGACAGGTCGCGACGCGGAGCAGGCCGCGCCGTCCGGAGATCCGGGCCGCGTCCCCCGTGTTGACCCGGGCACCTCCCGGGGTGATCCGGCCATCTCCCGGGGTGATCCGGGCACCATCTCCCCCGGTGGTCCGGGCGCGCTCCCAGGTGACGTGGGCACGCTCCCCGATGACATGGCAGGCGTGCTGCTCGCCGTCCGGGCCGCGCTGGCCGGGCGGTTCCTATCCGAGGTGATCGCCGCGATCCGCGACGCGGCACCGGGCAAACCCGTCCTGGTGCACTCTCATCCCGACCCACGCGCGGCGGGCGCCAACCCCGGTTACGACCCAGCCGTGCTCCTCGGCCCCGGTGGCGCCGACGGGATCGTGCTGGCCTGCTGGGATCCCGGCACGGCGGCGGCACACGTCGCGCGGACCGCCGCCGCGGCCCCGCCCGGTGCCCGCATCGCGGCCTCCCTGCTGGCCGTGACGGGCCTGGGCGGTCAGCCTGGAACACTCATCGAGCAGGCCGAAGCAGTCCGTTCCGCCGGCGCCACCGAACTACGGCTCTACCACGCCGGCCTCGCCGCCCCCTCCGACCTGGCGGCCATCCGCCGACTGTGCCTGGCCTGGAGGTGACGAGGGCGCTCCGGCTAGTCAGGGAGCGGAGGGCACCGTGGGGCTTGCGCGAGCCAGGCTGCTGCGGGTGACGAGGCGGCATCAGCTTTGCGGCTGCCCGATGTTCAGGCGGCGGTCGGTGCCGGTCCACGCCAGGATCAGGCTGCCGTGATGGCTGCATACGGCGGGCGCGTAGTCGCTTTTTGCTTCCAGCCGGACGGGTGCTGCGGACCAGTCGCCGCCGGTGGTGAGCAGGTTGATGTGCCGGTCCGTGCCGGTCCACGCCAGGACCGGACCGCCGCGATGGCTGCATACGGCGGGCGCGTGGTCGCTTTTTGCTTCGAGCCGGACGGGTGCTGCGGACCAGTCGCCGTCCACGGTGAGCAGGTTGATGTGGCGGTCCGTGCCGGTCCACGCCAGGACCGGACCGCCGTGACGGCTGCACAGCGCGGGGGCGTGGTCGCTTTTTGCTTCTTGCAGCCGGACGGGTGCTGCGGACCAGTCGCCGTCGGTGGTGAGCAAGTTGATATGGCGGTCGGTGCCGGTCCACGCCAGGATCAGGTCGCCGCGCTCGGACGTCGTGACCGACGGCGACTCCGTACTTCGTTGTTTGACGGTGACGGGGGCGGAGCGTGGGTCAGGGTTGGCGACCAGCACGTTGAGGGCCCGGTTGCTGCCCGTCCAGGCCATGTAAAGCTGCTCTACCGACCCGGCCAGCGAAGGGGGCAATGCAACGGTCTCCGATGTGGCCGACTGATTCGGGCCCGACGAACTCCTTCTCACTTGCTTGTAGCTGCGCTGAGCCAGTCGCTGCTTGCCTGTGAGCTCAAGTCCATCGGGCCACGACGCCAGGTTCAGGCGCATGTCAGTCCCGGTCCAGGCGATATGCACCTGATCGCGCCAGCTGATCACCGCACACGCCGCGGAGGACTTCTCATCCAGCCTCACACCGACCGACATCGAGGGATGCACCTCCTGCCGCGCCCCAGTCTTGGTCTGGCCATCAAAATGAGCCTTCTGCCGCCAAGATGAGCCTCCTGCCGCCCCGATGAGACCACCCTCACGCCGCTGACGTGATGCGTCAATGGCGGGAGTACCTGCGAAGATCTCCTGAAGACCTTTACACATTATTTCTAGTTTGTTTTCCGCGCCGAGTCCTAGCCGTCAACTCCAGCCAAACCTATGTTGTGCGCGCGAAACCATTCTCCCGCCGCGGGCAGCCGAAGGCGCTATGGCCGTGTCGCTCGTCCGGGCGCGCCCCCAAGACCACCATCCGGACGGCGAGTCACACCACAACGGGGCAAACGTTGCCTGACGCGGCCCTAGACTTGAACCATTCGTTGTCTTGCATCGTTCGTGTTTATGAAGGTAGGTTTGACGCCATGACCGCATCCCAGACTTCGACCACCGCCGAGGAACTGCGCGGTGCCGGCCTGCGGGTGACGGCCGCCCGCGTCGCACTGCTCGAGACCGTCCGGGACGGTGACCACCTCGGCGTCGAGGCGATCGCCTCCAGGGTGCGCGATCGCGTAGGCCATGTCTCCCTTCAAGCCGTGTATGAGGCCCTCCACGCGCTCACCGCGGCGGGACTCGTACGCCGCATCGAACCGGCCGGCAGCCCGGCCCGGTTCGAGGGACGCGTCGGGGACAACCACCACCACATCGTGTGCCGGTCGTGCGGTGTCGTCGCTGACGTCGACTGCGCGGTCGGCGAGGCGCCGTGCCTGACCGCGTCCGACGACCACGGCTTCTCGATCGGCGAGGCCGAGGTCAACTACTGGGGCGTGTGCCCCGGCTGTTCCACCGCCCGCAGTTCCTGAGCACCGTGATCCGTCTAGCCCGGAAGGATTCCCATGTCTGAGAACCATGATCCAGTAGTCATCGAAGACGCGACCCCGGAAAGCGGGGGATGTCCGGTCGCGCACGGAGGCCTCACACACCCCACCAAGGGTGACGCCAACCGTGACTGGTGGCCGAACCGGCTCAACTTGAAGATCCTCGCCAAGAACCCGGCCGTGGCCAACCCCATGGGCGAGGAGTTCAACTACGCCGAGGCGTTCAAGACCCTCGACCTCCCCGCCGTGAAGCGCGACATTGCGGAGGTGCTGACGACATCCCAGGACTGGTGGCCGGCTGACTTCGGCCACTACGGCCCGCTCATGATCCGGATGGCGTGGCACAGCGCGGGCACCTACCGCATCAGCGACGGCCGCGGCGGCGCCGGGGCCGGTCAGCAGCGTTTCGCGCCGCTCAACAGCTGGCCGGACAACGTCAGCCTCGACAAGGCCCGCCGGCTGCTGTGGCCGGTCAAGAAGAAGTACGGCCAGAAGATCTCGTGGGCCGACCTCATGATCCTCACCGGCAACGTCGCCCTGGAGTCGATGGGCTTCA
>DASWFT010000422.1:0-26038 GCA_036394075.1 Streptosporangiaceae bacterium | reverse complement strand
CTGGGCCGGCAACGTGTCGGCCGCGGTCGACCAATTCACCTCGTTGGTGGCAGACCGAGAGCGGGTCCTCGGCGTGCGGCACGTGAGTTCCCGGTTTAGCCGCGATGCGCTCGGTCATTGGAAGGGCTGCGCAGGCGACGCGCGCGGCGCGGTGGACATCTACAGGGACCTTTGGGACGACTGGGGTTGGGATCATGGTCCCGTGCATCATGAAACGCTCGGCGCACTGGCGAAACTCGCGTACTGGCGGGGGGAGGCAGGCGACTCGCAAGGCGCTCTCTCTGCGTACGACGAGCTTGTGGACGGTTGGATTAGTGCGCAGGGCCCCGACAGCCCGGACGCCGCGAAATACGCCAGAGACCGTGACTACTGGGCTCAGAGGGTGGAACATGAGGATTAGCGACGAGTTTCCGCGCGGGCGGGAGCGCTGACTGTGAGCGGCTCAGAAAGGTCACAATGACCGACGAGTTGACGGCTTTGTGCGGCACCGCCGCACACGCTCTAGTTTCGGCGGCCTCGTCGGCCAGCCTATGGGCCGAAGTGGAGCCCTGGATCAGCGCTGAACAACAGGATGAGCCGCGTTCGGCAGGACTCATCCAGTTCCAGGACGAGCTCACCTGGACTGTCAAGGTGCTAGGAGAGGCTACAGGATGCCTTAACCACCGCGCCAAGTCGTACCTCGTCCAGCGGTGGGAGGACCAACTGCTGCAGCTTCTCACGGCAACACCAGAGATTGCGGAGGATCTGCGCGGAATCGTCGCTGTAGTTCAACAGGGTACCCACAAGTCGCCCTTAACACATCGCACCGACGACTTCGTCCTGACAAAGCGCCGGTCGCCGGACGGTATTCTTCAGATCGGCGTCGGAAGGGTATCAGATCGTACTGCCTCCGCACGCTACGGCGAGGAGCAGCCTAGCCCTGTTGACCGTTCGGTTGCACCAGCCAATGTGCTGTCTTCCAACATGTACATGGAGTTTGCTGGAGATAGAACAGAAGCGCTACAAGGACAGGCGACGCTTGGCCTGCGGCCCATAATATGGCAGCCGTCGGCTTTGGCTGGGCTGGTAGAACCACCAATCGAGTTGCTTCCTGCCAAACTCTACGGTCGGCTTGAACTCCTCGGGAACCTCGATCGGCTGCTATCGCAGCCCGACCGGAAGCTGCACGTGCTTGCAGGCGAGCCAGGAGTTGGCAAAAGAGTATTGGCGTTGACACTAGCCGAGCGCGCCCGAAAACGTGGGATAAGAGTCTGGTGGGTGCATGGTGCCGCGGAGTCGATCGAACTCTGCATGATCGCAGTGGCCATCCAGCTTGGTGCAGGTACAGCAGAACTAAGGGCGGCGCGTGCGGGCCGGCGGAACCTCGCAGACTTGGTTTGGTCTCATCTCGAACGAGCTGTCGTTCCGTGGATGTTGGTCTTCGACGAAGTAGACGCTCACTGCGACTCACGAAGAAGCCAGTCGCCTCCACTGGACCAGAGTGACTGGGTCAGGCCAAGCAACGCTGGGCTTGTCTTCATGATCAGCCGTCATGTCAATGCCGCGCTAAATGACCGGCATCGAGCGGTTCATCCCGTAGACCCATTAGGCCCGGACGACGCTATGCGTCTCCTTCGGTCTCGCGCGGCTAACGGCGGTGGCGACGAAAAGGCCACGCAGCTAACTCAGTATCTTGAAAACAATCCTCTGACAGTTGAGCTAACGGCCAAGTATCTCAGCTCGGGAATATCGTCCACCCGCTCCTTCGCTGAATACCTGGGTGAGCTTCGGAATACGGCACGAGAATCTCAGGTCGGCGGCGAAACTCAGCACAGAGGCCAGCTCGCCAGCATTATTCGCCTGATCTTCAGCCGTCTAGATCATGATGGCATGACCGAAGTATCTGCCCTACTGATTCTTATTTCGCATTTCGCTCCGGGGATTCCAGTACCTTGTTCAATGCTCGATGTCGGTCCGCTGGTCGAGTATGGCGTGCTACCTGCCGTGCCACGCCGGGAAAACAGTAAGAGGATTCACCGGGCGATACGGATACTGCGCTCTTCGGGTCTCGTAAGTGTGCGGCCGCGCCCCAATAGCTGCACCGACTTTGGCGGCGCTGCATCGATCCGCGTCCATCCGCTGATTGCCGCTGCCTGCCTTGACGTGCTGGAGGACAGATCGGCGGCAGTCGCCGACGTAGCCAGGCTCAGTGCGGCGGTCGTGCTGCACAGGGCAGTCCAGGAACAACTGGGATCTGGCGACTTCGACTGGGGCGAGTGGTTCCTGCTCTCTTCTCACGTCAAGGCACTCATTGTCAGCCTGCCACGCCACAGCCCAGTTGCGGCTATCGAAGAGGCGGTCACGGCAGCACGGCAGACGGTCGAGCGCCTGGCGAGGACCGGAGCGCACAAGTCGGCCGAGAAACTCGGGCGCGATGCATTGTCTCTTGCGTCGAACCTACCTGCGGAAAATTCCGCACTGCTGCAGATGTCAGTTTCCTTCGCGAGGATACTCATCGTCCGTGGCGGCCTTGGGGAGGCACAAGAACTGTTGCAGCGCGTACTTGAGGTCCGCCAGCGAAGCTGCGGTCTTGATTACCCGGCCACTCTCGACACGCTCGAGTTGATCGCGTTGCTGTTGCACAGCCAGGGGGAACTGAGCCAGGCGAAACAGATGCTGTCGCAGGTAATCCATGGCCGCGAACATCGGCCCGGAGGCGAGGCATCTGACGGGATGCGGACACTGTCGAGTCTGGCGCGGATTTTGCGCGAGCAAGGCAGACTCGCTGAGACGGAGCGCATTGCTAGGCAGGTATTGGCAACTCGACAGCGCCTGCACGGAGCCGATGCTCCAGACAGCCTAGACGCCGAGGTCGATTACTCTGTGGCGCTAAGAGACCTGGGGCGGCTGCACGAGGCCGAGGCAATGCAGCGGACCGTGCTGGAGGCTCGTGAGCGAGTCCTTGGGAAAGACCACCCTGACACCATAGGCAGCTGGGCTGCACTTGCCGAGACGCTGAGAGATTTGGGGCGGCTGCACGAGGCCGAGGCAATGCAGCGGACCGTACTGGAGGCTCGTGAGCGAGTCCTTGGAAGTGACCACCCTGAGACTCTCAATTCAAGTCTGGGGCTCGCCGTCATCTTGCGGGACACTGGAAGGCTGGAGGAGTCGGAGGATCTGCTACGAAGGCTCATCGATTTTTATGAGCAGATAGGCCGGAGTAGTTCGATTCTCTTGAGTGCCCGGCACAACTTGGCCATTGTTTTGCATGATAGAGGTCATTTGGATGACGCGGAGCTTATATTTCGCGGAGTGTTGGGCGAGCGTCAATGGTCGTTCGGACCCAACCATCCGGAGACCTTGCGAACGCTATCTAGTCTCGGCTCTTTGCTTCACATCCAAGGATCGCTCACGGAGGCAGAGCACATGCTGCGCGAGGTAGAGGCGGCTTACTGTGATATGCTCGGCGAAAGGCATCCACGGACGCTCACCGCTAGAAATAACCTTGCAAACGCACTATTCGATTCTAGGTCCAGTGTCGATGCGGAAGAGATCTATAGAACGGTTCTCGCCACACAGCTCGAAGCCCTAGGACCGTCACATCCGGAGACTCTGACGACATGCCAGAACCTTGCGGCGGCACTGTCGAGTGGGGGCTCTCACGAAGCCGCAAGACAGGTGCTGTCCGACGTGATCGCAGAGTATGAGAACATGTTCAAGCCAGATCATCCAAGTCTACTCCGTGCGCGTTATATGCTGGCGGCCGTCCAAGAGCGTCAGGGCTATCTCGACGGGGCGCTACATTCGTACGTCGATGTTCTGCACCTGCAAACAGCAGCGCTCGGCACGGCCCATCCGGACACACTCTCAACTCGGCTCAGCGTGTCGAATGTGCTCTTGAAACTACGATACAGCTCGGAATCTAGGGCTGAATACGAGCGGGCTATTCTGCTCGCTGCCCGTGCTACCTTCCCGCCTGTGAGGCGGTAGCCCGTTACCCTCAGTTGGCGATCTAGGTTGCGGGCGGTGGACGGTGCGGGTGGGGCACCTTAGAAAAGATCGCGTCATCGCGACTAGTGAGTTGGCAACATCAACCTGGCCAGTTGGCGATTGACATCAAGCGTATGACGTCGTTCGCTTTAGGGGGCGGAGTTGGCTCACGTAGAGGGGAATCGACTCATGGATCAGCTTCCTAGAGGTCTGTTACCTGTAGCCCGTTTCTGTCAGCAATGCTCGTGTGGCTGCCCAGAGTTGTTAGTGGGCGCCCGTGCGCCGCTTGCTCAACGTATCGTCATAACGGATGACTTCGGGCATTTCGTGCAAATGAGCCTGGCGCAATTGTGGGATATGGTCGGCCAGGCTCAGAGCGGGTCGCTCGCGCAGGCGGTCGAGCGAGCCTTCTAGGTGAAGCTTGGCGCAGGTTCGCGGTCAGCGCGTGGGCACCGGCTTGGTCGGAGCGGTCACCCTTGCTCTACGACTTGTCCGCCCAGACGAACATGGTCGGCTCGATCCTAAACACCAACGAGAGCGCGGCCGCGCGCCGGCAGTCCCCCGTTGGTGAGCACCTGCTATGCCCTCGTTTCCAGACACCAAGCACCGATCTCCGCGCGGCCGGTCTCGCGGGCCAGCTGCGCCGCCGTGCGCAGGTGGGCGGACGCTGCAGGGAAGCGGCGCGAGTCGATCAGGCATGTGGCGGCGAGCAGCGACAGCCACACAGCCAGTAGCGCGACAGCACCGGCTGAGCGCCAGCGGAGCCGGGTCCTGGTGATTAGCGGTTCAGGCGGCGGGTGCGAGGGGACCTTGTGGCCGAGGGCTTCCAGCCTGGCGATCAGCCGCTGGGCTTCCTTCGCCGGGTCTGCGCGGGTGGCGTAGAAGTCCGAGCCGAGGTCGGCGTAGGTCTTGCCGGTGGCCAGCACATGCCAGATGACCACGATGTGGGCGTGCGCAATAGCACGATGGCGCGTTGGTGAGCAGACCGGAGAGGAGTACACGAGGAACCGATGCCATAACGCCCCTCAACGCTTTACAGGCTCGAACCTGAATCATTCCGGCGCATAACGCAGCATGCGTTCACGCGATATGCGCCTGACGGGCTTGGCCCGCCGCGCCCGCGATGCCGGTCGTGACCGGCTTGCCGTGGCCGGGAAGCACCACCTGATACCCGCTCAGCCGCGCGAGTGTCCCGAGCGAGTCGCGGGCTGCCGCGCTGTCGTGGGTGAAACCGCGGTTGACCAGCTGCGGACCGGTGGCGCCGGTCAATCCGTCGGCGGTAACCAAGGCGTCGCCGGTGAACACGACCCCGTATTCAGGCCAGGCGAAAGCCGTGCTCCCCGGAGTGTGGCCGGGCACCGGGATCGCCTCGGGACGGCCGGGGACGCCGGCCAGGATGCCGCGGGTGGTGAAGACACGGGGATCCGGCACCGGTTCGGTCTTGAAAGCCCCGGCTCGAGCCAGATGCAGGGGCAGGCTGAGCGCGGCGGGCCTCCGCAGCAGGTATGGGAGCAGAGAGCGCTCCGGCTTGGCATATTTTGTGGCGTGGCGCGGGTCGGCCAGTGAGCGGGTTCGTCGGCCACCTCGCAGCGATGGGATGGCTCAGACCCGGCCTATCGGCGTCCGAAGGCGCCGATTCCTGCTGGGTGCTGACCTCGCCCCAGGTCTTCGACCAGCTCATGCGCGCTCGCGCCTGGAATGCGGAGACGTATCGCCGGTGGCTAGGGCGAATACTGGCCGCCGCCCTGCTGCCCGACGATGTAGACAGCTGAAATCCGGGCTCAGGCATCGGGCTGCGACGGCGTCCGTGCGGTTACCTCACCCGGGAGAGCGGCGGGGGTCGAAGCTGGCGGTTACCGCCAGGGGAAATTCTCACGGGGATTACGCCGTGAGTTCGTCCGCTGGCTCTGCTGGGAGGGCGGCTAGCGCTGCGCGGCGGCGAGCCAAGCCGGGTTCAGCTCGCCCTCGGCCACGATTACGGCCGGGCCGGTCAGCCAGCTTGTGGTGGCGTCCAGCGTCACGGTGAGCTCCCCGCCAGGGACACGGACCTGCCAGGACTCGCTGCCGGACCGTTCCGCCCCGGTGGCCTGCATCGTTTCGGCGCTGGCGGCGGCCACGGCGGCCACGGCGGCCACGGCGCCGGTCCCGCAGGACCGGGTCTCGCCGGATCCGCGCTCATGCACCCGCATGGCGATCGCGGCGGACCCGGTCAGCTGGACCAGTTCGAGGTTCGCCCCGGCCGGGAACTGCCCCGGATCAAGTTCGGGCGGCGCGGAGAGATCGAACTTGTCCAGCGGGGCGTCCACCAGGCACGCCAGGTGTGGATTGCCGACGGAGATCCGCAGGCCGTCGAGGACCGTGCCGCTGGACACGGCGCGGCCGGGGCCTAGCACGCGGACGGGGCCCATGTCGGCGGTGATGCCGCCGTGGGGTTCCACCCTGACGCGGCGCAGGCCCCCCCGGGTGGCCACCGTGAGGGCCGGGCCCTCGGCCATGCCGTGGTCGATCAGGAAGCGGGTGAACACGCGCAGGCCGTTGCCGCACATCTCGGCCACGCTCCCGTCCGCGTTCCGGTAGTCCATGAACCACTCAGCGGAATCCGGCGTTCGGGTGGTCAAGTGCGCCGCCGCTCCGCTGACGGGGCCATCAGGCACTCCGGCCGGGCCGGCCACGAGGGCGGCGGTGCGCACCACGCGCAGCACCCCGTCCGCGCCCAGCCCGGCATGCCGGTCGCACAGCCGGGCGGCGAGCGTGGCCGACAGGCCGACGAGATCGTCGGGATCCGGGAGGATCACGAAGTCGTTCTCGGTGCCGTGCCCTTTCGCGAACCGCATGGCCCGATCGTAGCCATCGCCCGGCTAAGCAGGTGGGCGCCGACCCCGTCCGCGTCCAGCCAGATCACCCTGGGATCCCGGCGGAACCACGATTCCTGCCGCCGGGCGAACCGCTTGGTGGCCTGGATGGTCTGAGCCAGGGCCTCGTCCTGCGAGCACTCCCCGGCCAGGAACCGGAGCACCTGCGCGTAGCCGAGCGCCCGGCTGGCCGTTTTCCCCTCTCGCAGGCCGGCCCGGTCCAGCCCGGCCACCTCGGCCACGAAGCCCGCCTGCCACATCAGCGACGTCCGCCCGGCGATACGGCGGTCCAGTTCCGCCCTGGCCACCGACACCCCGATCTGCACCGCCGGGTACACCGACTCGTACCGGGGCAGCACCGCGGTGAACGGCCGGCCGGAGATCTCGATCACCTCCAGCGCGCGCACGATCCTGCGGCCGTTCGACGGCAGGATGGCCGCGGCGGCGCGAGGGTCGATCCCAGCCAGCCGCGCGTGCAGGAGCCCGGAGCCGCCGTCCGCGAGCTCGGCCTCCAGGCGTGCCCGCACCCGAGGATCGGTGCCGGGGAAGTCGAGGTCGTCAAGCGCGGCCCGGACGTACAGCCCTGATCCGCCGACCAGTACGGGCACCCGGCCCCGGCCCAGGACATCGGCGATCGCCTCGCGCGCCATGCGCTGATAGTCGGCCACATTCGCGGTGCGGCGGACGTCCCAGACGTCCAGCAGGTGATGTGGCACCCCCTGGCGCTGCTCCGCGGTCAGCTTGGCGGTCCCGATGTCCATCCCGGCATACAGCTGCATGGAGTCCGCGTTCACCACCTCGCCGCCGAGGGCGAGCGCGAGCCCGAGCGCCAGGTCAGATTTGCCTGCCGCCGTGGGGCCGACCACCGCGATCACATGCCCCATTTTAGGGAGGGCACACACCAGAGCGACCTTCATGCTGAACGTGACCGAGGCGCCAGTGTTTCCCGCATCCCGGGGTCGAGGCCGCCGGCGGTCGGCCGCTGTGGCAGCAGGAGCGCGGGAGCCGGCACCCGCCGCGGTGTCTCGCTGACTAAACATGGATATCGAAGCGTTCGACGTCAAAGGTTATGTCAGCCGTTGCTATCGTTGGCCCATGCCGCGCCCCGCACACATGCCCGTCGGCCTCCGGCTGGCCCGCACCGCCCGGTCGGTGAGCCGCGCGTTCGATGAGGCGCTCACCGAAGCAGGGGGATCGCTTCCGGTCTGGCTCGTGCTCATCTCGCTCAAGAGCCAGCAATTGGGCAACCAGCGGGAACTGGCCGGTGCGGTGGGGATCACGGAAGCGACGCTCACCCACCACCTGAACACGATGGATGACCAAGGCCTGGTCACCCGCAGGCGTGATCCGGAGAACCGCCGCGTCCACCGGGTAGAGCTGACCGAGCAGGGCGAGGTCATTTTCCGCCAGCTGAGCAGCGCGGCCAATGCGTTCAATCAGCGGCTCCGGCGCGGCATCAGCGACGAAGACATCGCGAACTTCGAAGACATGCTCGGCCGCCTGGAGCGCAACGCGACCAGCGACGCCAGCACGCCGGCTAACAGCACGCCCGGCCAATAGCACGCCCGGCCGATAGCACGCCCGGCAACAGCACGCCCGGCCAACAGCACGCGCCGAGCCAACCCCGACCAGGCTGGCGGACGCGGCGTAGCGGCTCAAACTGAGAACGGCGGCAGGCGGCCTGCGAGGTAGAGATGGATCATGGCCCGCGCCCGTTGCGGGGCTCGGCGAACATTCCCTGTGAGAGGGGCAGCCCATGACCGCGCTCGACGCAACTGCTGGTGACTCCGCCCAGCCCGGCGCACATTCGGAGGTAGCGGCAGCTGAGGCGGCTGCTGTCGGCATGCAGGCCGGCGATCCCGCCATACTGGGACTGCCGAGTTTCATCGTCGGATCGGTGGTGCTTGGCCTGGCGCTGGTCGGTGTGGTGCCGGCCGGTGCCGTCGGCGCCGCCCTGCCGATCATCCTGGCGGCCACGTCGGCAGGCTTGTTCCTGGCGACAATCTGGGCTGCGCTCGTCGGCCAGACCGCGGTGGCCGGCGTTTTCGGCATCTTCGCCGGTTTCTGGTTCAGCTACGCGCTACTCCTGCTCGGGCTGTTCCACAACTGGCTCGCCATCGCCGCCGGCGCGGCGGTGCACAGCCAGGAACTGTTCCTGACCACCTGGCTGATCGTGATCGTGATGCTGACGCTGGCCACCCTGCGGCTTCCCTCGGCATTCACCCTGGTGTTCGTGCTCATCGACGTCGCCCTGCTGCTGCTCCTGCTCGCCACCGCCAACGCATCCACGGGCCTGGTGAAGACCGCAGGCTACGTGGTGCTGGCCTTCGCCGCGGTCGGTGTCTACCTCTTCTTCAACACCGCCTCGCTCGCCACTGGCGGCAAGGCAATCCCCCTGGGTCGGCCGATCATGCGCTGACCTGCGCCGCGCCCCGGCAACCCGCAGCCGCGGTTTGCCGGGGTGTTCAGGATGCTGGATCGGATCCCAGCGCGGCCGCTACGAGGGTGGCGACCGCGGCGAATGGCTTGAGGCGGCCTTCCGGCACCCCGAAGCGGGCAGCGACGTAGCCGGGGTCCTGCCACGCGACGACGCTCCCGCCAGCGCCGTCGTCCCGGACGAGCACCCGCATCGGCAGGTCGAGCGCGATGTCGGGGACCGCGAGCATGAGCGGCGTGCCGACGGCCGGATCACCGAAGATGAGAACCTGGGTCTCCGGCATCTGCTGCCCGGCCCGGCGCGCGCCCGCGGCGTGATCGATGACCGCGAACACAGCTGCCCCGTGCTGCTCGACCTGCGCCTGCAGCCGCCGGACCATAGCGGCCACGGGGTAGCGGCTCGGCACGGACACGATGCCCTGCGTCATGGGACCTCCGGAGTTACGCCTGGATCTCGGGAGCAACGGTCATGCCGGGCGGCCGACCGCGGGCATGCCCAGCAGCACCCCGGCGGGCGCGGCACTCAGAACGCCAGGCGCGTTGCTTGCGCTGCCCGCCGCGCCAGGCCCCTCCTGGCGTGCCTGCCAGGCATCACCGCCACGGGTGCGGCGGACCATTACTGGTGCGCCGTCGGCGATCAGGTAGTGCGGAGCCGCCTGGGTGACCACCGTGGTGACGACGTCCCCGGGCCGCGGCCCGGTGCCCGCCGGGGCGAAATGCACCAGACGGTTGTCCCGCGCCCGGCCGGACAGGCGGTGGGTTGCCCCGTCCTTGCGCCCCTCTCCCTCGGCCACCAGCACCTCGACCGCGCGGCCGACGAAGGGCCCGTTCTCTGCCAGGCAGACGTCCTCGACCAGGGCGGCGAGCCGCCCGTACCGCTCCTGGACCACAGCCGCCGGTACCTGGCCGTCCATGTCCGCGGCCGGAGTGCCCGGCCGAGGCGAGTACTGGAAGGTGAACGCCCCGGCAAAACGAGCCTGCCGGACAAGGTCGAGCGTGTCCTGGAAGTCCCGCTCGGTCTCGCCGGGGAACCCGACGATGATGTCGGTCGTGATGGCGGCGCCGGGGATGGCGGAGCGGACCCGGTCCAGGATGCCGAGGTATTTGTCCCGCCGGTAGGCGCGGCGCATGGCCCGCAGCACGGCATCGGAACCGGACTGCAGCGGCATGTGCAGCTGCGGCATGACGTTGGGCGTGTCGGCCATAGCCTGGATGACGTCATCGGTGAAGTCACGCGGGTGCGGGGAGGTGAAGCGCACCCGCTCCAGGTCGTCGATGCCGCCGCAGGAACGCAGCAGCATGCCGAACGCCTTGCGGTCGCCGAATCCGACCCCGTAGGAGTTCACGTTCTGCCCGAGCAGCGTGACCTCCAGGACCCCGTCAGTGGCCAGGGCGCGGATCTCGGCCAGGATGTCGCCCGGCCTGCGGTCCGTCTCCCGGCCGCGCAAGGCCGGCACGATACAGAACGTGCAGGTGTTGTTGCAGCCGACGGAGATGGCGACCCACGCCGAGTACGCCGATTCGCGGCGCGCGGGCAGCACGGATGGGAACCGCTCCAGGGATTCGACGATCTCCACCTGTGCCTGGGCCTGCACCCGGGCACGATCGAGCAGCGCGGGCAGCGAGCCGATGTTGTGGGTTCCGAACACGACATCGACCCACGGCGCCCGGTCCGCGATGCCCGCCCGGTCCTTCTGCGCCAGGCAGCCACCCACCGCGATCTGCATGCCCGGGTGCGCCTTTTTGACGGGGAGCAACTGGCCCAGGTTGCCGTAGAGACGATTGTCGGCGTTCTCCCGTACCGCACAGGTGTTGAACACGACGACATCCGGGGTTGCGTCACTTGCTACCGGCCGGTACCCGGCCTCCTCGAGCAACCCTGAGAGCCGTTCGGAATCATGCATGTTCATCTGGCACCCGTGGGTGCGTATCTGGTAGGTCCGAGAGGCGCTCATGTCAACATCCGAGGGTACGCGCAGCGGGGCGTGTCCGGAATCTTCCGTGGGCGACCCCGGCCGTGGTAGACGATATTCCTATGACAGAGAGCGTGGGACCCACCGCAATCCCCTACGGTGCCTGGCCATCCCCGATCAGTGCGGCGGATGCGGCCAAGGCGCATCTGCAGATTTCTTACCCCATCGTCATTGGTGACAACGTCTGGTGGCAGGAAACCAGGCCCGACGAGGGCGGGCGGGTGACAGTGGTGCATTGCGGCCCGGACGGGAAGCACCGTGCCGTGCTGGCCGCCCCGTGGGGCGCCCGCACCCGCGTGCACGAATATGGCGGGCTGTCCTACCTGCCGCTGCCGCAGTGGCGGGATCCGGGCGGCGCGCCCGCAGGCAACGGCGCGATTGTCTTCGCGAACTACGCTGACCAGCGGCTCTACCTTGTGCCGCAGGATCAGGTTGAGGAGAAGGTCAAGGGCCGGATCAGGGGCAAATCGATACGCGCGGACCCGGACCCGAGCCCGCTCACCCCGGAGCCAGCGGGGCATGACGGGCACGCCGCGTTGCGTTACGCCGACTTCACGCTCTCGCCTGACGGCAGCGAGATCTGGTGTGTCCAGGAACGGCACGATGACAGCAAGGTCACTCGCGCGATCGTCGCGGTCCCGCTGGATGGGTCGGCGGCGACCAGCCCGGAGGCCATCCGTGAGCTCGTCACGGGTTCTGACTTCTTCGCGTTCCCGACTCCCTCGCCCGACGGCAGCCGCCTGGCCTGGGTCTGCTGGAATCACCCCCGGATGCCGTGGGATGGCACCGAACTGCGGGTCACCACGCTCAGCGGCGACCTCCCCGCCAAGGGAAGGCTCGTCAAGGGCGGCATGCGGGAGTCGGTGATGGCGCCGCGGTGGCGGAATGAGTCCAGCCTGTATGTGGTCTCCGACTGGCCCGGCTGGTGGAATGTGTACCAGGTTGGCCTGGTCGGCGAGCCGGCGCAGGCGCTGTTCCCCGCCGAGGAGGAGTTCGCTGAGCCGCTATGGCAACTCGGCGGACGGCCGTTTGCGGTGCTGGGCGACGGCAGGCTCGCGGTCCTGCACGGCATCGGCGGGATGCGCCTCGGGCTGCTCGACCCCGAGACCGCGGAGATGACCGATCCCGACATCGGATTCCAGGAGTTCGTCTCTGGCCTGTCCGCTGACGGCAACACGATCGTGGGTGTGGCCGGCGGGCCAACGACCCCGCGGTCCGTCATCCGGATCGACGCGGTGACCGGGGAGACGACTGTGCTGCGCCGGGAGACCGAGGAGGTGCCCGACGCGGCCTACCTGCCGGTTCCGCGCCCGGTTCTGCTCGATGGGCAGTTCGGACGCAACGTCCATGCGCTCGTCTACCCGCCGTCCCACCCGGAGGCGGTCGGTCCCGAGGGCGAGTTGCCGCCGTACGTGGTCTGGGCGCACAGCGGTCCCACTTCGCACGCGGTCGGCCTCTTCGACCTGGAGAAGGCGTTCTTCACCAGTCGTGGCATCGGGGTCGTCGATGTGAACTATGGCGGATCGACCGGGTACGGCCGCCTGTACCGGGACCGGCTGCGCCGCCAGTGGGGCGTGGTCGACGTGGAGGACGTCATCGCCGCCGCGCTCGCCCTCGCCGAGGAGGGCCAGGCCGACATCGCCCGGATGGCGATCCGGGGCGGGTCGGCCGGCGGCTGGACGGCCCTGGCCGCGGTGACCACCGGCACGTCGCTGCGCACTGTGTTCAGCGCGGCCACTTCGTATTTCGGGATCACTGACCTGCGCGATCTCGCGGCCCAGGCGCACGACTTCGAGTCGCGCTACCTGCACGGCCTGATCGGTCCGCTGCCCGGTTTCGACACCGTCTACATAGAACGGTCGCCGGTCGGCCACGTGACCGACGCCACCTGCCCGGTCCTGCTGCTGCACGGGCTCGACGACCCGATCGTGCCGCCCGCGCAGGCCGAGAGCATGGCAGCCGATCTGTCTGCGCACGGCATCCGGCACGCGCTGCTGACCTTCAAGGGCGAGTCCCATGGATTCCGGAAGGCGGAGACGCTCATCGCCTGCATGGAGGCGGAACTTGCGTTCTACGGCGAGGTGCTCGGCTTCGCCACCCCAGGCATCCCGCCGCTGCCCCTCACCACGCTGTCCGAGACCGCCGAGCCCGCAGCAGTCACCGAAGCAGCCAACTGAAGCCCCAGCCCTCAGCCGAGGTCAGCCGACCGCCGCCAGCAGGTCCGAGCCGGAGGCGGGGCCGGGCGGGCGTGGCCAGCGCGTAAAGAGCCGAAGGCGAAGCGCAGGCCACGCCCACCCGGCCCCGCCGACCCACCGACTACCGAGCGAACTCCGTAGCGCGAGACTCCCGGACAACCGTGACCCGGATCTGCCCGGGGTAGGTCAGCTCCTCCTCCACCTGCTTGGCCACGTCCCGGGCGATCACCTGGGCCTGGATGTCGTCCACCCGCTCGGGCTTGACCATGACCCTGATCTCGCGACCGGCCTGCATGGCGAACACCTTTTCGACGCCTTCCTGCGACGCCGCGATCTGCTCAAGCCGCTCAAGCCGCTTAACGTAAGCCTCCAGCGACTCACGCCGTGCCCCGGGGCGCCCGCCGCTGATGGCGTCGGCCGCCTGGGTCAGCACCGCTTCGACCGTGCGCACCTCCACCTCGTTGTGGTGCGCCTCGATGGCGTGCACCACGTCCGCTGGCTCGCCGTACCGCCGCGCGATCTCCGCGCCGATCAGCGCGTGGCTCCCCTCAACCTCGTGGGTGAGCGCTTTGCCGATGTCGTGCAGCACGGTGCAGCGCTTGAGCAGGACGGGATCCATGCCCAGCTCGCTGGCCATCATGCCCGCGATGAAGGCGGATTCGACCAGGTGCCTCAGCACGTTCTGGCCGTAGGAAGTCCGGTAGCGCAGCCGCCCGAGCAAGGTCACCAGCTCCGGGTGCAGGTCCGTGATGGCCAGCTCGACCATTGCGTCCTCACCGGCGCGCACGCACAGTTGCTCGACTTCGGCCTTGCTCTGCTCGTAGGCCTCCTCGATGCGCTGAGGGTGGATCCGGCCATCCAGGACCAGCCGCTCCAGCGCGAGCCTGCCCACCTCGCGGCGGACCGGGTCGAAGCACGAGAGCAGGACCGCCTCGGGGGTGTCGTCAATGATGAGATTGACACCGGTGACGGACTCGAAGGCGCGGATGTTGCGGCCCTCGCGGCCGATGATCCGGCCCTTCATCTCGTCGCCGGGCAGGTGCAGGACGGATACGACGGACTCGCTGGTCTGCTCGGTGGCAATCCGCTGGATAGCCAGCGTGACAATCTTGCGGGCGCGCTGCTCGCCGTCCCTGCGTGCCTCGTTCTCAGTGTCCCTGACCAGCAGTGTGGCCTCGCGCTTGGCCTGGTTCTGGATGCTGGCGATCAGTTCCGCCTTGGCCTGGTCGGAGGTGAGCCCGGCGGTCTGCTCGAGTACCTCGCGCCGCTCTTCGCCAAGCCGGTCCAGGCCGGCGCGCTGCCGGTCCAGGTCGTCCTGGATGCGGTCCAGCGCCCCGGTGCGCTCCTCGACCTTGCGGAACTCCCCGTCCAGCCGCGCTTCACGCTCGGCCAGCCGCGCTTCTCGCCGCTCAAGGTCGGTGCGGAGGTCTCTGGCTTCCTCCTTGACCGCCCGCAACTCCTCCTCTGCATCACGGCTGGCCTGGGCCGCCTTGTCGGCGGCCGTGCTTGCCTCGCGCATGATGGCCGCGGCGTCGGACTGCGCGTGCGCGCGGACCTGATCCGCTTCCCTGATTGCTTCATCGGCTCGCCGCTGCGTTTCCGCGGTGTCCTTCAGACTGGCCTGCCCCTGTTCCGCGATGCGGGCGCGCTCACGCCCCGAGGATCTGCGCAGCACGATGGCCAGCGCGAAGAGGGTGGCAAGAAGGCCGATCACCACGAACACGAGAGAGATTGTGCTGCTCATGGCGCACCCCAATCTGCTCGCTGGCCCCGGCACCTGGGTGTGGTGCCAGAGACATGCCCTGGAGCGAGGGGTCACGCCAGCAGCCGGGCTGGCCGCACCATGCCACCAGTCCGCGGCATCCCGGGACGGTCTAGCGTCCCTGGCGCCGGACATCCGGGGGTCCCGGCCCGAAACCGCCTTCCCGGCTGGCTTGCTCAGCCAGCCAGCTCGTCACTGAGCCATATCTATCCCGGCCGGTCCACCCGGCCGGAGCCACTCACCATCCGAAGCCAGTTACCGCCCGAAAGCCGGTCACTGACCGTATTCGTTCGTTTTCATTCCGCATGGTGCGGAGTAACACCTCGCTGCCGTGAGGTTAAGCGTTGATAACAGTTTGGGCAAGCAGTGACTCGCGATCTTCTCGAAACTCACCTTTCGTAATCATGGGGTCACTCATCTGAAACGTCCGCGGCAGCTTCGCCCATGCTGTCCAGGTCGATCCCCGCCTCGGCGGTATCGACGCCCTCCTGCTCCAGGGCCTCGCGAACCACCCGGTACGCCAGCGGCGCCGGGTAGCCCTTGCGGGCCAGCAAGCCCACGAGGCGGCGGATACGAGCCGGCAGCGGGCGGCCCCTGGTGCCCGCCATCGCCCTCGCCACCAGCCGCCGGGCGGTTGCGATCTCCTCATCCGGACCGAGTGCGCCTACCGCGGTGCGCACGTCCTCGCCCCGCACGCCGCGCTTCTCCAGCTCGGCCGCGAGGGCCCGGCGGGCGAGGCCCCGGCCGTGATGCCGGGATTCCACCCACGCACGGGCGAACGCCGCATCATCGATCAAGCCGACCTCGGCCAGCCGGCTGAGCACCGCCTGGGCCGCTTCGTCGGGCACTCCCTTGCGCCGCATGGCGTCCGCGAGCTGGGCGCTGGTCCGGGGCGCCGCGGTCAGCATGCGCAGGCAGACCTGCCGCGCGCGTTCTTGCGGATCGTCGTTGACCCCGCCAGCTCCCGCGACTCCCTCGGCCCCGGCAGCTCCCGCTACCCTGGCGGCCCCGGCGGCATCGGCCGGGGCCGCGATTTCGGTGACCCCGGCCGGGCCGGCGGTCCCGGCCGAGTCCGCGATGCCTGCGGCGCGGCGATCAGACGCCACCGGCGATCTTGCTCACGCTGGCGGTGCTGGGCTTGCCCGTGGCGACGTTGCCTGCACCGGCAGCACCGGCCCCACTGGCCCCCACACCGGATGTCCCGGTCCCGCTGGCGTCCGCGTCGAGGCGCGGTCCCACGCCGAGCTTCTCCTTGATCTTCTTCTCGATCTCGTTGGCGAGGTCGGGGTTGTCGCGTAGGAAGTTGCGGGCGTTCTCCTTGCCCTGCCCGAGCTGGTCGCCCTCGTAGGTGTACCAGGCGCCGGACTTGCGCACGATCGACTGCTCGACACCGAGGTCAATCAGTCCGCCCTCTTTACTAATTCCAAAACCGAAAAGAATATCGAATTCTGCGGCTTTGAATGGGGGCGCGCACTTGTTCTTTACTACTTTAATTCTGGTACGGCTTCCGACTGGTTCGGTGCCATCTTTAAGTGTTTCTATTCGGCGCACATCGAGCCGCACCGAAGCATAGAACTTAAGTGCCCGCCCGCCGGTCGTGGTCTCGGGGCTATTGTGAACGACAATCCCGTCCGCGAGGTAATTATGGGAGCCCTCCACCTCAATATCGTATCGACTCATGATAGGGAGGTTTGTCTTGCGCTTGATATCGAGGACACGTGCTGGAATTGGCCGCATAGTCGGATCCACGAATTCAGTGACTACAGCGAACTTCTCACGGAACCGCGGGAGGAGCTTATATTCCATCGATGGATGAATATACGGGGCAAGGAGTCTCTGAAATTTCTCAGTGGCTGCCGTCGTGAATTGCAAGACACTGATCCGCCGGACTCCGCGCTCGGTAAGCTTCACATCGAGGCCGTGGGTGTCCCGCAGGTATTGGACGAGTCGATCCCGTGACCCCAGACTCATCGCCTCGACGCAGATGTCGATCCGGCCCGTGCCACCCCTTGTCCGCTCTTGTAGACCCTTCGAACGGAGGGTAAAACAGCCATCGTCCATGTACCAGACCGCTAGCGCGAGTGGTGTCAGTGCCTTGAGGTAGTCCCAGGTGAGGTGTTTCTTCCCGTCACCGAAGTAGACCACCTCACGTAGCTCCGCCAGTTCGGGCAGCGGAGTAAAGTCTGCGAAGACAGCACCCTTGGCATTGCTCGTGCGGCAGTGTGGAATATTTGCTAGCAATGACTCCTTCCAGTCGAGGTAGGCAGCCTGCTTAGCTCCATGGCCCATACGGAACCTGGCGCTCTCATCACCCTTCCGTACTGGCTTGGAGAGATTACCGTCGCCCATGACGGCTCCGAGGATTACCTGCCGCTGCATTGGGCTGAGCAGGTGTGGCTGAGCGAGCATTACGCGATCACCTATGGCGAGTTCCCCGGCCTCTCGCCATCCGCCCGGTGTGCGGACGAGGTGATTGGATGTGAGATCCATGATGGAGCGCCCGTGTCCAGTTCCACCGCCACTGCGCTCAACGGTGAAGTGAAGAAACTCATCGGCCCGACCGTTGTTAAACCAGTTGACGACCTTCTTCGGTACGATCTTGCCAAGATTTGGGTCGTAAGAGAGAACCTCAACTGGCATCCTCTGGTTAACGATCTTCCCGATCTTTTCCCTGGTACCATCCGCAAGGGTTACGTTTGTATACCAGGAAGCGCAGCCGAACATGACGCCTATTTTTTCCCGCAATTGGTTAATGAATATTGCGGTGGTCTTTGTCTGGCTCAGCGCGCCGGTGATCTTGCGCAGGGCCTGGGACATGAGCCGGGCCTGTAGGCCGACGTGGCTGTCCCCCATCTCGCCCTCGATCTCGGCGCGGGGCACCAGGGCGGCGACCGAGTCGATGACCACGATGTCGATAGCGGCCGAGCGGATCAGCATGTCCGCGATCTCCAGGCCCTGCTCCCCGGTGTCTGGCTGGGAGACGAGCAGCGCGTCGGTATCGACGCCGAGCTTCTTGGCGTAATCGGGGTCCAGCGCATGCTCGGCGTCGATGAACGCGGCGATGCCGCCCATCCGCTGCGCGTTGGCGACCGCATGCAGCGCCACGGTCGTTTTCCCCGAGCCCTCCGGTCCGTATATCTCCACTACGCGGCCTCGGGGCAGGCCGCCGATGCCGAGCGCGACATCCAGGGCGATCGACCCGGTCGGGATCACCTCGATCGGCGCGCGCCCCTCGTCGCCGAGCCGCATGATCGAGCCTTTGCCGAACTGCCGCTCGATCTGGGCGAGCGCAGTCTCCAGGGACTTGTCTCTGTCACCGGCCTTGCTGCCCGCCCTATCGCTGCCTGCCATGTGGACTCCTGTCGGGGATCAAAGGCTTTTGCCGGTCCTGACGCTACGCGGCGGCACCGACAAAATTCCGTACCCTGGTGCGGCACCACGGCCAGGAAGCCGTGGACGCGGGGACGCCGCTGTACCGCCACCGCTTCGTGGCCACGGACGGCCGCCCAGGTGCCACCTTAGACGAACAACTGTTCGATCATGAACAAGACACGCCGAACTCAAGCAGGAATTTCCCGGCGATACGCCTGGACCCCCGAACTGGCTCCGCGCCCCGCGGAGCCAGTCGATGTGAACATCGAGCGTGCCCTGGCCAAGCGGCTCAGCGCAGATGCTGCGGCACGTCGAACTCGTCGCTGACGACGCGCCAGACCGTCTTGGCATCGACGCCGTCGGCGAGGGCCTGATTCACCGTCCGGCTGCCCAGCTTCGCGAAGACATGATCCTTGGCCACGCTTTCGGCGTACGTCTCGCCGAACTGCGCACGCATCCGCTGCCAGAACTCACTAAGCCGCACGGTCCTCCCTCTGGTCACGCCCAGCCAGTCACGCGGGTGAGGCTACCGGGCGCCCGGACCGTAACCCAATCCAGCATCAGGAAGGCCTGGGGCCGGTGCGATGAATGCGATCGGCGTTACAGGGGAAGGTAAAAATCGAGTGCACCTGGCGGCACGGCAACGTCGCAATAGGTCCCTGGGCACTTCCGATCGGCGCGACCTGCCGGCATCTACCTGGCAGGCACAACCTCTCGCCCGGGAGCGCAGATGAACCCAGCAGCCGAAGACGGCGACGGCCTCCCGACGGCGTTGGCGCAGGACCACGTAGAGGCGCAGGACCGCGGAGAGGCGCAGGACCGCGGAGAGGCGCAGGGCCATGCAGAGGCGCAGGACCGCGGAGAGCATCCTGGCGCGGCCAGCGTGCCCCAGCCCCGGGCGCCCATCGACGGCTTCGCTGTCGCCAGCCTTATCACGGGCATCCTGGCCCTGATCCCGCTGGCCGCGATCTTCGGGGCGGTCGCCCTCTCCCGGATCGGCAGGACTGGCGTCCGCGGCCGGGCCCTGGCCATTACCGGCCTCGCGCTCGCCGGAACGTGGGCCGTCGTGGTCGCCATAGCCGTCGCCATGATCATCACCCAGCGCCCGCCAGCCAAGGCGGTCGTCTTCCCACGGATTTTCAGCCTGCGCACGGGCGAGTGCATTAATTCCGCGCCCAACGGAACCAGTGGGCTGCACGTGCTCGCCTGCGGCCAGCCACATGACGGGGAAGTATTCAGCACCTTCCGAGTGGCCGACCAGCACCACCCGGGTGCCGCCGCCCTGCGGCAGAAGGCGAACCAGGGCTGCGCGAGCCGGCTCAGCGGCTACATGAACCCGCAATTGTTGACGATGCTGAATGAGTCGTATTTCTATCCGAGTTCGGATACCTGGGCGGCCGGTGAGCGGACGGTGGTCTGTACGGTCTGCTCACCGGCCGGCAAGGTCACAGGATCGGTCCGGACGGTGCCCGGATAACGGCCGGGACCCGCCGCCCCGGCCGAGGAAGTCCCCGCGGGGGAGACGGACGAGGCCCAGCGGGTTGCCGTCTCCCCTTGCGCCCTGACCGCCCCTGGCGCTGGACCGGGGCCCGTCAGCGGGGCGGGGGTGAGGTCCGGGGCCAGGCCGCGAACCGTTTCCGCAGCTGGGCGACGTCTTCCGGGCCGAGCCCGTAACGGGCGAATACGTTGTCGCTCAGCCGGTCAAGCCGCCGGCCTGCGTCAGCGAAGTCTTCGTCCTCAAGGCCTGGCTCCAGCTGCCGGGCCAGGGCGATCAGCTGAGTCACGGTGTAGTTCTCAAGGGCCGCCGCAACGTCGACGACATCCCGCTCTTCCGCCCTGGTCACGAAAGCCCGGACTTTGGAGGCGATCGCGTCCAGGGGATTGAGGACCGGGCCGACGCCCATGGGCACCGGGTTGCGGTTCCGGTCGAAGTGAGCGATCTGCAGCACCGTCCGCTGCCCGTCGGGGCCGGCGACGATCCACTCTATGAGTCCTTCTTCGAATCCGTAGAAAACCTCATCGAGGCCGCTGTCGCGGTTCTGCCGTTCGGCCTCGAAGCCCGCGGCACGCAGCGCGTCCTCCACCGCCCCGGCGGCGGCCTTAACACCTTCGGTGCGGTCGGTAACGAGGTCGACGTCTGCGGTGTAACGGTCCACGATGCCGTGCAGGATCAGGGCGTTTCCGCCGCCGAGCACGAACCCGTGCTCGGCGGCAACCTTGAGGGCGATGGTGGCTACTTCCCGCTGGAAGTCGCTGACCGGCATTACGCGGCGGCGCGGCGCAAAGCGGGGTGCTGCTCTTCCCAGGCCTGCCGCACGTCCCTGGGCAGGAACAGGTCGGGCCAGACGGCGATCAGCCTGCCGCCGTTCAGGTAGGTGGCGAGCTCATCCACCCGGATCGCCTCGCGGAGCACTTTTTCGTACATGGACCGCAGCATGTCGGGGTCGCTAAGGTCGAACGTACGGTCGGCGGCGGACCAGAACAGCCGCAGGGGCAGTTCGACGACGCCTTCCGCCGGCCCGCGCAGGTCCGCCAGATCCGCAGCCACCAGCACTCTGCGCCCAGGGCGGGCCGACGCCGGGCGGGGAGCGGTTCGTGCGGTAGTCACAGGTACAGGATAGCCCGGGGGCATCCCGATCGGCCAGCTTATCGAACCTATTATCGAGATGTGTGGCCGGCGAGGATGTCCTGGGTAAACCAGTCAACGATGCCGTGCGCGATCAGGGCGTTGCCGCCGGCGAGGGCGAACTTGTGCCGGCTTGCGGCGCGCAGGGCCGGGTGCTGCTCTTCCCCGGCGCGGCGTACGCCTTTGGGCAGGAAGGTGTCGATCCATTCGGCGGCCAGTGACCGCGCCTCCCGGGCTGCCTGGCCCCTTCTCTGTGGCCCAGTCTGTCGGTGGCACGAGGCAGGATGGATATATGCCCGCCCGCCCGCCAGCACCCCCCGCAGTTCCGGACGCCGCCGTGCCGGACGGCGCCGTGCCGGACGGCGTTGATGCGCTGAGTGGGTTCAGCCCGGCGACCCGGGACTGGTTCTCCGGCGCCTTCGCCGCGCCCACCCAGGCGCAGGCGGAGGCGTGGGCAGCTATCACCAAGGGCGACAACACCCTCGTGATCGCACCGACCGGGTCGGGCAAGACGCTGGCTGCGTTCCTCTGGGCGCTTGACCGGCTTGCCGCGGCCCCGCCTCCGGCCGATCCGAAGCTCCGCTGCCGGGTGCTGTACATCTCGCCGCTGAAGGCCCTGGCCGTCGACATCGAGCGCAACCTGCGCGCCCCGCTGAACGGGATCCGCCAGGTAGCGCAGCGGATGGGCATCGGCGAACCGGATATCAGGGTCGCCGTGCGCACCGGTGACACCGCCGCCGACGAACGCCGGCGGCTGGCGAGCAAGCCGCCGGACATTCTCATCACCACGCCCGAGTCGCTGTTCCTGCTGCTCACCTCCCGGGCCCGGGAGGCACTGCGCGGAGTGGACACCGTCATCCTGGACGAGGTGCACGCGCTGGCCGGCAACAAGCGCGGCGCCCACCTGGCCCTGTCCCTCGAACGGCTCGATGCCCTGCGCCAGGCTCCGGTGGGTGAGCCGGGCGGCCCGACGCGGCCCGGCGGCGGTCCCGTGCAGCGCATCGGCTTGTCCGCCACGGTCCGGCCCCCCGAGGAGGTTGCCTCATTCCTCGGCGGGGCGAGGCCGGTGACCATCGCGGCGCCGCCGAGCAGCAAGCAGATCGAAGTGCGGATCGTGGTGCCGGTCGAGGACATGGCCGACATCGATCCCGTGCCCGCCCCGGGCGGCGGGCCGGAAAGCGGATCCCCGGACGGTGCGCCGGCCCAGCGCTCGATCTGGCCGCACGTCGAAGAACGGGTCCTCGACCTCATCGAGCAGCACCGGTCCACGATCGTGTTCGCCAACTCCCGGCGGCTGGCCGAAAGGCTGTGCGGCAGGCTCAACGAACTGGCCGAGGAGCGGACACAGGCCCGGGAGGCAGCTCAGGGAATCCCGGGGCGCGACAGCACACCGCGCCCGCCGGCGCAGGTGATGGCCCAGGCTGGAGCCTCGGCCGGGGCACCCGCCGAGGTCGCCAGGGCGCATCACGGCTCGGTGTCCCGGCAGGAGCGAGCACAGATCGAGGAGGCGCTCAAGGAGGGCAGGCTGCCCGCGGTGGTCGCCACGTCCAGCCTCGAACTGGGCATCGACATGGGCGCCGTGGACCTGGTCGTCCAGGTCGAGTCCCCGCCCTCGGTGGCCAGCGGGCTGCAGCGCATCGGCCGGGCCGGGCACAACGTGGGCGACGTGTCCCGTGGCGTGATCTTCCCGAAGTACCAGGGGGATCTGGTCCAGGCGGCCGTGGTCGCCCGGCGGATGCACGGCGGCCAGATCGAGGAACTGCACATCCCCCGCAACCCGCTCGACGTACTCGCACAGCAGATCGTGGCCATGACGGCGATGGACGACTGGGAGATCGGCGAACTGGAGCGGGTGGTCCGGCGCGCCGCGCCGTTCAGCGGGCTGACCAGGCCCGTGCTCGAGGCCGTCCTGGACATGCTGGCCGGGCGATACCCCAGCGAGGAGTTCGCCGAACTGCGTCCGCGGCTGGTGTGGGACCGCACCACAGGCATGCTGCACGGCCGGCCGGGCGGCCAGCGGCTGGCGGTGACCAGCGGCGGCACCATCCCCGACCGCGGGCTGTTCGGAGTGTTCCTGGCCGCGTCGCAGCGCGAGGGCTCCGGCCGCAACTCCCACCGGGTCGGCGAGCTTGACGAGGAAATGGTCTACGAGTCGCGGGTCGGCGACGTGTTCGTGCTCGGCGCCAGTTCCTGGCGGATCGAGGACATCTCCGCCGACCAGGTGCTTGTCTCCCCCGCCCCCGGGCAGCCCGGCAGGCTCCCGTTCTGGCATGGTGACGCCCCCGGCCGGCCAGCCGAGCTGGGCCGGGCGCTGGGCGCGTACTGCCGTGAGCTCGCCGCGGCCAGCCCGCAGGAGGCCACCGCCCGGCTGCACGCGGACGGCCTTGACGATCTGGCCGCCGCGAACCTGGTCCGGTACCTGACCGCGCAGCGCGAGGCGACCGGCTACGTGCCCGACGACCGCACCCTGGTGATGGAGCGGTTCCGCGATGAACTGGGCGACTGGCGGATGGTGCTGCACAGCCCGTTCGGCGCGCAGGTGCACGCGCCATGGGCGCTGGCCATCGCGGCCCGGCTGCGCGAACGGTACGCGGGCATGGATGTCCAGGCCATGCACACCGACGACGGCATCGTGCTGCGGGTCCCCGACGCCGACGACCCGCCCCCGGCCGGCATGGCCGTACTGCAGCCGGACGAGGTCGAGCAGATCGTCACCGCCGAGCTTGGCTCGTCGGCGATGTTCGCCTCCAGGTTCCGCGAATGTGCCGCCCGCGCGCTACTGCTGCCCAGACGGCAGCCCGGCCGCCGGACCCCGCTGTGGCAGCAACGGCAGCGCTCGGCTCAGCTGCTCTCCGTGGCGGGCAAGTACGGCACCTTCCCGATCGTGCTGGAGACCGTCCGTGAGTGCCTGCAGGACGTCTTCGACGTTCCAGGCCTGGTCGCTCTGATGCGCGAGCTAGCAGAACGGAAGATCCGGCTGGTCGAGGTGGAGACGCCGGCGCCGTCCCCGTTCGGCAGATCGCTGCTGTTCCGTTATGTCGGTGCATTTATGTATGAGGGAGACGCGCCGCTGGCCGAGCGCCGCGCTCAGGCCCTCGCGCTGGACTCCTCGCTCCTCGCGGAACTGCTTGGCCAGGCCGACCTGCGGGAGCTGCTGGACCCATCGGTGGTGCAGGACACCGAACGGGAACTCCAGCGGCTCGAAGGCGCGAGGGCGTGCCGCGACGCCGAGGACGTCGCCGACCTACTCAGGACGATCGGGCCGCTCTCGGCTTCCGAGGTGGCGCAGCGCTGCGTGGATCAGCGGGCGGCGGCCGCCTGGCTCGGCGGGCTGGCCGCGCAGCGCCGCGCGCTTGAGATCAGGGTGGCTGGCGAGAGCCGGTGGGCGGCGATCGAGGATGCCGGGCGGCTGCGTGACGCGCTCGGCGTGCCGTTGCCGCCTGGCGTGCCCGTAGCGTTCGCCGAGCCGGTGGCCGACCCGCTGGGGGATCTGGTGGCCCGGTACGCGCGCGGCCACGGCCCGTTCACCGCGGCGGCCGCCGCGACGCGGTACGGGCTCGGCGTGGCTGTTGTCCTGGGCACGCTGCACCGGCTCGCCGCCGAAGGCCGGGTCGCCGAGGGAGAATTCCTGCCCGGCGGGCGCGGCACCGAATGGTGCGACGTCGGCGTGCTGCGGATGTTGCGCCGCCGGTGCCTCGCGAAGCTGCGCAAGGAGGCCGAACCCGCCCCGGCTGAGGCCCTGGCCAGGTTCCTGCCTTCCTGGCAGAACGCAAGCCAGCCCGCGGCGGCCGGCCGTCACGGTAATGCCTCCGGTGGGCTGGCCGACGGTCACCGCGCGGGCCCGGACGCGGTGTACGACGCTGTGGACCAGCTGGCCGGCGCCGCCGTGCCAGCGTCCGCGCTTGAGACGCTGATACTGCCGGCCCGGGTGGCCGGCTACCACCCGTCGGCTCTCGACGAGCTGACCGCCGCCGGGGAGGTGGTCTGGTCAGGGGCGGGCGGGCTGCCCGGCGGTGACGGCTGGGTGGTGCTGGCGCCAGCGGCCGCCGCCTCGCTGCTGCTCCCCCCGCCCGGCGAGATCTCCATGACCCCGCTGCACGAAGCGGTGCTCGCGGCGCTGGACGGGGGCGGCGGGATGTTCTTCCGGATGCTGCAGGCCGGGGCGGTGGCCTTGCTGCCCGAACAGGACCGGAGCAGCGCCAGCGACGGCGCGGTGGCCGCGGCTCTCTGGGACCTGGTGTGGGCGGGCCGGATCAGCAACGACACCCTGGCCCCCCTGCGCACGGTGCTCAGCTCCGGAAGGCCGTGGGCGGCCGACCCGGCCGCCGGCGGCTCCGGGCTGACGGGCGGTTCCGGGGTGGCCGGCGGGCTGCGGCTGGCCGGCCGGCCCGGGCGGCGGGGCGCGCGCCGGCACGGCTACGGGCGGCCGGTCATGCCCAGCCGGACAGGGCCGCCGACGGTCAGCGGCCGCTGGTCGCTGGTGCTGCCGGGCGAGGCCGACCCGACCCGGCGGCTGCACGCCCTGGCCCGCACCCTGCTCGACCGGCACGGCATCCTGACCAGGGGTGCGGTCGCCACGGAGCGGGTGCCAGGAGGTTTCGCCGCGCTCTACCCCGTGCTGCGGGCCATGGAGGAGGCCGGCCAGTGCCGCCGCGGCTACTTCGTGGAAGGCCTGGGCGCCGCGCAGTTCGCGCTGCCCGGCGCGGTCGACCGGATGCGTGCCATGGCAGCGGACACCGGCGTCTCCGTGGCTCCGGTAACCCCGGACCCGTGGGCGACAACGGCGGCTGCGGGGGCGGCGGTGGCCGGGTCGCCTGCCGGCGCGGACGCGCCACGCAGCGTTCTCGTGCTGG
>DASWFT010000421.1:0-6422 GCA_036394075.1 Streptosporangiaceae bacterium | reverse complement strand
CCCAGCCAGGACCGCTGCTGCTCACTATCGCTGCTCCAAGGCTGGTCACCGGGCCGGGAGCGATCGCGGTAGCCCGAACCACGGCAGCACGCTGGCCTCGAAGCGGGTCATGGCGCAGATCCGGTCGCCGGCCAGGGTGAGGACGTAGAAGCCGGCCGCGTGGCGGATTCCGGCCGGGACGCGTAGGTATGCCCCGAACGCGGGCTGGCCGTTGGCTCGGGTCGGCACGAGGTCGAACCTGCGGCCCGCGCCGAACTGGCGGGCCCAGTAGCGGGCCACGGCGTCTCGGCCCTCGTATCCGAATGGCTCCGGAGGCATCGCGATGAAGACGTCGTCGGTCAGCAGGGCCACCAGCGCGCCGAGATCGGCCGACTCCCACGCGCGGGTGAACCTGGCCACGATCGCGTCCTCGGCGGGCGAGCCTGCGGCGGGCGGTGGCTGGTGGCCGGCGGCTGGCTGCCGGCGCTGCAGGCTAGCGCGGGCTCGTTTGAGGGCGCTGTTGACCGATTGGACGGTCACCTCCAGCATGCCGGCCACCTCGCTGGCGTGGAATCCGAGGACGTCGCGCAAGATGAGGACGGCGACCTGGCGAGGCGGCAGGACCTGCAGGGCGGCCACGAAGGCCAGCGAGATGGCTTCGCTCTGCTCGTAGCGGGCCTCTGGCCCGGGCGGCGGGCCGGCGGCGCCGTCGAGGAACGCGTCAGGAAACGGCTGCAGCCAGACGGCCTCGTCGCGCGGGGTCGGCACGGGCGGTTGGAACTGAGACATATCCCACTTCCTGGCCGGGCGCCGGCTCGCTGCGCGGCGCGCGTTGAGGCACCGGTTGGTGGCGATCTTGTACAGCCAGGTGCGCAGCGACGCGCGTTCCTCAGTGAACCCGCCGATGCCTTGCCAGGCGGCCAGCATCGTCTCCTGGACGGCGTCCTCGGCGTCCTGGAAGGATCCGAGCATCCGGTAGCAGTGCACCTGCAGCTCCCGCCGGTGAGACCCGGCCAGCTCCCGGAACGCCTCTCCATCCCCGGCCCGCGCCCGTGAGAGAAGATCGGCTGTCACCATCCTGCGCTCCTTCCTGCCGCACCACGTCGTACCTCCGCCCGGTATATACACCGCCCGCGGCGCGAACTGGGCGGCTCGCGGGCGCCCAGTTTCCCGGTGCCGCGGTGTATGCACTACCGACCGCCCGGCCGATCCGCCCACCCGATCGTGCCGCAGCAACTGGAAACGACCCTGGAAGGCTGACGATTGGAATCGTCCGCATCGGAAGCCATGCCCACTATCCGAATGTCCCCGGCGACACGCCTGTTCCTGGCGGGCAACACGGTGTCGATGCTCGGAACGGGCCTGGTCATAGCGTTCATCCTCATCTACCTGCACCAGGTCAGGGGCGTCGCCCTGCCGGTCGTCGGCGGCCTGCTGACCGCCTCGGCCGGGGCTGGCCTGCTCGTCGTCCCGCTCGTCGGCATACTGCTCGACCGGATTGGCGCTCGCCGCGTACTCACCGGGATCGTGGTCGGCCAGGCCGCCGCTCAGGTCCTGCTGGCGTGGGCGCACAACGCGGCTACGGCGTTGCCGGTCTTGCTGCTATACGGCGCGACCTGGGCGCCGATGTTCCCGGCAATACGGACCATGATTGCCGGCCTTAATCCGGAACCGGAAACCCAGCAGCGGGCGTTCGCGATCAACTTCACAACCCAGAACGCCGCTATCGGCCTCGGCACGACCGTCGGCGCGATCGTCGCCAACGTCCACCATCCGGGAACCTTCCAGGCTCTCTTCCTGGCCAACGCCGCATCTTGCCTGCTGTTCGCTGTCACTCTCCCCTTCCTGCCGAGCCTGCACCGACCCAGGGGCGCGGACGAGCCACGAGTCGGCTACCGCGACGTGCTGGCGAGCCGCGCGCTGCGGCTGATACTGGTCGCCTCCCTCCTCATCTGCTTCACCGGCCCGCCAGCGTTTGACTCGGGCCTGCCCGCTTACTCCACGGTCGAGGCCCACATGTCAGCGCACATCGTCGCATTGTCGCTCACCGTCAATACCGCCTTTATCGTCGCCACGCAGCTGCTCGTGCTTCGGCTCGTCCGCCGGCTCCGGCGCAGCCACGCGCTGGTGTTGGTCGGCCTTATATGGGCCGTGTCGTGGGCGGTATTCGGGCTGGCCGCGCTACCGATCCCGCTGGCGAGCCGGGTCACCTGCGTGTTCATGTTCACCGCAATGTTCGGACTCGGCGAAACCTTCGTGGCGCCGACCCTGGCACCGCTCGTCAACACCCTGGCCGACGACCGGGTCCGCGGCCGGGCTAACTCGCTTGCCGCGGTCGCCCAGTCGCTGGCATTCACCGTTTCGCCTGCGATCGCCACCGGCCTGATCGCCGCGGGCGCGGCGGCGGTCTGGATCTCGCTGCTATGCGTCGGCTGCCTCGGCACGGTCGCCATCGGTGCCCGCCTGAGCCGCACTCTTAGCAACGGGCAAGATCTGCCGAGCGCCCCGCCGGCGGTCGCCCCCGCCAGGCTCAGCGCAACCGGGTCGGAAGGGGGCGTCCGTCCGACCCTCTGTGTAAGTGATCGTGGCGGTCAAGGGGTTGGGATTCGTCCGTCGAAGTAGATCGTGAATACCTGCAGAGCCTGCTTCGTGCGGGTGGAGGCGCTGTTGATTCGAGTGGAGGCGGGAGACCTTCGCCGCCGCTCGTCGCAGTGGCCTGGTAGGAGCTGGGGACAGCCTGGCCCGGGAGAGGCCGGGTTGGGTGCATCTTGAAGCCCTGGGCTCCTCTTTCGGTGAGCGAATCGCAGTGAACACGGGAAACGTTCCTGGCTTGCACAGCCGGATAAATAGTACGGAGATGGAATGTCACTGGCCTACGTAATCGTCGATGTGTTTACTGACACGCCACTGCAGGGGAACCAGCTGGCGGTGTTCGAAGACGGGTCGGCGCTCAGCGACGACCAGATGCAGCGCCTGGCCCGGGAGATGAATTTGTCCGAGACCGTCTTCCTGCTTCCGGCCGAGGACGGCGGCGATGCTCGCATGCGCATCTTCACGCCCGCCGCGGAGTTGCCCTTTGCCGGTCATCCAGTCCTTGGCACAGCGTTCGTCGTCGGCGAGGCACGGCAGCTGACGAGCGTGCAGCTTGAGACTGCCGCCGCGGCTGTGCCGCTGAAGCTCACTCGCTCCCGGCAGCATGGGGGCAGCGCCGACGACATCGGTCAGATCACCTTCGCCTGGATGCGCCAGCCGATCCCCGCCCGGGCGCCGTTCCCCAGGACCGCACAGCTGCTTGCCGCCCTCGGGGTCCCGGCATCTGGCTTGCCGGTCGAGTCGTACACCAACGGGCCGACGCACGTGTACGTCGCGCTGCCCGACGAGGCGGCCGTTACCGCTCTGAAGCCACATATCACCGCGCTGGCTGGGTTCGCCGGAGCGTCCGCGTACTGCTTCGCCGGTTCTGGCCGGCACTGGCGGAGCCGGATGTTCGCGCCGGCGGCCCCTGGCGTCACGGAGGACCCGGCGACCGGATCTGCGGCCGGCCCGCTGGCCATTCACCTGGCCCGCCACGGCCGGATCGGGTTCGGCGAGGAGATCGAGATCAGGCAGGGCGCTGAAGTCGGCCGGCCCTCGGTCCTGCATGCGCGGGTGAATGGTTCGCCGGCAGGCATTGAGAGCGTTGAGGTGGGCGGCGCGGCGGTGATCGTGGCGCGGGGTGAATTCCGCCGGTGGTAGGTGCCGAGCCCCGGCTCTGTTCGACAGGCGCCGGTCTCGGGACGGCTGGTCGCCGGTGCGGTTACCCTGTACGTGATTCGCGCGCCGAAGCGGTCCGGGTTGCCCGCATGCGGGGTCAGACTGTTAGTGCGGCCGGTGCGGGCACGGGGAACGCCGGCGGGCGGTAGGCGCGCCATGCCGCAGCCAGCCGGCGCACGGCCTCGGTCAGCTCGTCCGGTGAGGCCAGGAAATGAAGGCGCAGATACTCCGCGCTGTGCCCGGATGCGTCGAGGCCGTTCCCGGGCAGTACCGCGACCTGGTGGCGCAGCGCGGCCTGCGCGAATGAGGTCCCATCGCCGCGCGGCACGCGCACCCAGAGGGTCTGCCCGCCCCGTACTGGTGGCACATCCCAGCCGGGAAGATGCCGGGCCAGTTCCGCGCGCAGGTGATCATGGCGGGCTTCACGCTCCACCGCCCATCGCTTCGCCAGCGGCTGGAGGCGGGGCAGCAGGTCGGCGGCTGCTAGCTGTGCGGGGATGTTCCCGCCTAGGTCGTGGACGGCGAGCAGCCGGGCCAGCCGGGCGATTGCGAACTGGGGGGCACGTACCCACCCGATGCGCAGCCCTGCCCAGACGGTCTTGCTCAGCGAGCCCACCGACATCACCGAGTCTCCGAAGGCGGCCAGCGGCGGCGGCACCTGCTCGCCGGGGAAACCGAGATCGCTGAGGACCTCGTCGTCGATCAGCGGGATGCCGGCGGCCACACAGATCTCCACTAGCGTGCGCCGAGTGAGCGGGGACAGCACCGAGCCAGTCGGGTTGTGGAAGGTGGAGATCACGTAAGCGAGGGCGGAACGGTGCTGGCGGGCTGCCGCTTTGAGCCCGCTGAGCCCGATCGGCAGCGCCTGCAGTACCGCTGCCTGCTCGCGGAACGCCTCCAGCGCCCCATGGTAGGTGGGCGCCTCGACCAGCACCCGGTCGCCGGGGGTGAGAAAGGCGCGGGCGAGCAGCGAAAGAGCTTGCTGGGCGCCGTTGGTGACCAGGATGTGATCCGGGTCCGTGTGGATTCCCCGTTGCGTGTAGCGGTCGGCTATCGCACGTCGCAGAACGGGATGACCGGTCGGGTGGTAGCCGATGTCGCCGGAGATAGCCGCCAGTGCTGGGAGGATACGTGCGTAGGCGTCTGCCAGCTCCGGTGGCGGCCTATCCGGGGCGGCGCAGGCGAGCAGGATCACGCCGTCTTGTGGTTCCAGCAGATGCAGGAAGACAGGCGCGCCCGTCGTCTGCCGCCGCGCTCGTGTGGCACCGGCCACTTGGGTGCCGCTGCCCTGGCGCCGGACGATCCGTTCGTCCTGGCGCAACAGCTCATAAGCGGCCACGACGGTGCTGCGCCCTACCGCGAGAGCGGACGCGAGCGCACGGTCGGGTGGCAGCGGTTCCCCAGGGGGCAGCTCACCTTCATCGATCAGCTGCCGCAGCCGGGCCGAGAGAAGCACGTGCAGTGGCCCGCGGCCCGATGACCAGCGGCCCAGGCGCTCGCCCACCTCGATTGGGTTCATCTGCAAACCAATTCTGCGGCATTGGCTCTAGGGCCGCCACCCGAACGCGCCGAGCATAGCCGGATAGCACCCGGCTGAAGCTTCTGGCGCGCAGCCCGGGGGCAATCCATCGTCAGGCCCGCGGTCACCTCAGGGAACAGACATCATCATGGACCACCAAATGTTGCAGCACCGGTTCGCAGCCCTCACCACAGCTCACGTGGCCGACGCCTGTATACGCGCCCGAGTCCCAGTGCGTTGCGCTTCTGCGCTCTTGCGTGCCGTGGTGCCTGGCAGCCGCCTGGCCGGTCGTGTCTGTCCCGCCAGGCATGCCGGCAGCGTCGATGCCTTCCTGGAGGCATTCGAAACGGCAGCACCGGGCGACGTGCTGGTAGTCGACAACGGCGGGCGCCTGGATGAAGCATGCGCCGGTGACCTGGTGGCTCTGGAGGCCCAGGCAGCCGGTATGGAAGGCATGGTGATCTGGGGACTGCATCGCGACACCGCTGACATACGGGCGATCGGGCTGCCGGTCTTCAGCCTGGGAGCGATCCCCACTGGCCCCCTCCGGCTCGACGCCCGCGCGCATGACGCGCTGGCGTCCGCCGTGGTCGGAGACTGGGCAGTGAGCCGCGAGGATCTGGTCCTCGGCGACGATGACGGCGTCCTCTTCCTACCCAGCCCGCAGGCCGAGGAGATCTTCACGCTGGCCGAGACGATCAGCGATACCGAGCGGCACCAGGCCGAACAGATCCGGGCCGGTGTCTCACTGCGCAGCCAGGTACAGTTCCGCGCCTACCTTGCGAAGCGCGAGAAAACGCCCTCCCTGAGCTTTCGCGAGCATCTGCGCACGGTGGGCGGGGCCATAGAGGAATAACCTCTTCTTCAGGCCGGCCGTGGACCTGCTCGGCTGGCACAGCCTTGTGATCAGCTGCGGATGACGGCGCCGCGGTCAATGACATGTCTAAGCGTTGTGCCCGTTCTGGCGGCCATTACCGTAGCGCTAGCCGCCGCCAGCGCTTCTGACGCCGCCACGAGTTCGGCAAGGGTTGTGTCGTTGATCCGGCTGCCGTACCAGGTTCGCATCCCGGCATCAATTAGTCGCTTGCGTCGCCGCGCGAGGTCCTTCTCCGACCTCGGGGACACCTGCTTCCACGGCCAACGGCTCGGGGATGCGATCGCCGGAGAGGAG
>DASWFT010000420.1:0-3838 GCA_036394075.1 Streptosporangiaceae bacterium | reverse complement strand
GCCAGCGATCGGCCTCGTCGAATTCACCCGTCCAGATGAGAGCGCCTGCGAGGTTCACGAGCGCCGGCGCGATGACCGGCTCCGCGCCCCAGCCATGTTGCTCGGCAAGCGCTATCGCCTCTTGGCAGCGCCGCCGCGTAGTTGCGAAGGGCTCGATCTTCGATGCGAAGGCGAGCTCAGCCAGGCAGGCCACTTCGAGGTAAGGACGTCCGATCCTCCGCGCAAGATCGGCGGCCTCTTGCAGGTGCCGCTGGCTGTCCTGGTTTCCCAGCGACCACGCTTCGACGATTCCGAGATTCATGAGCGCCACCGCGCGCAGGTCGCTGTCGAGCGCGATGTCCTCGTCGGACTGGCCGGTTATCGGCGAGGCAAGGAACCTGACCTGATCGACTACACCCGCGAGGTGGCCGCGCTTCCGCGCCAGCGACAGTCTCAGCGCTGCGGTCGCCACTTCGAGGCGGTGCTGGCGGTCTACCGGGGTTGCAGTGATCGAGGTTTCGGCCACTGTCAGGTGGGCGGCAGCCTCGTCCAGGCGTCCCCGGGCAAGTTCGCTGGTTGCCCGCGCGAGAGGGATATCCGGGCCCTCGGTGACGGCACCTGGCGGGAAGGCTCGTAGCAGCGTCTGGATGGTCTGGGCTTGTCCGTCAAGCGTCAGGCCAAACGAGTGGTCAGCGAGCAGCCGCGCCGCGTCGGACCAGTCACCCGCGGCCTGAGTATGCCGGATGGCGTCGACGATCTCGCCGTGCTCGCTAAGCCATTCGGCGGCCAGCCGGTGCAGGACCGGCAGTTGTTCGGGCAGCCTCCGGCGCAGCTCAAGCCGGAGCAAGTCAGCGAAGAGGTGGTGATACCGGAACCAGGTTCGGGCCGGATCGAGCGATACGACAAACGCGTTGGCGTCTTCGAGGTCGAGCAGGATCCCTTCGGAGCCAGGGTGACCAGTCAGCAGATCCGCCAGCTCGCCGTTGACGCGGTCGAGCAGGGAGGTACGCAGAAGCAGCTGCTGGACCTCGGCCGGCTGGCACTCCAGCATTTCGGCGAGCAGGTACTCGGCAACTGTCCGGCTGCTGCCGGAGAACTCCGCGACAAATCGCTCGGGGTCAGGGCTGCTGGCCAGTGAGATCGCCGCGAGCCGCAGGCCCGCGGCCCAGCCTTCCGTGCGCTGGTGCAGCTTCGCGGCCCCGGCTTCCGACAGCGCGATGCCCGAAGCCTCCAGGAACTCGCGGGTCTCGCGCTGCGTAAAACGCAAATCTGCGGTACGGATCTCGGCCAGGTCGCCGGCGAGGCGAAGCTTGTGCAGCCGTAGCGGCAGACTACGCCGCGTCGCGAGGATCGCGTGCACATGCTGGGGGAGCTTCTCCAGCAGCCGGGTTAGCTGCGTGAGCGCTTCTGGCGAGGTCAGCTCGTGGAGATCATCGATGATCAGAAAGGTGCGGTCGCGATGTTCAGCGAGCTCCGAACGAACTCTGTCGGCGATCTCCCCTTGGTTGAATTCGGGTGTCGCTGCCAGCTGCTCGCCCTCGCCGGACGTGCCCGAGGCCTGCCGGATGGCGCTGAGGACGGCGATCCAGAACTGCTGGGAGTCCTGCTGATCGCGCCGCACCTGGACGACTGCCAGCCGATACGGCTGACCTGGCCCATCCGCCCAGGCCCGCAACAGCGAGGTCTTGCCGCTGCCTGCGGGGGCCGAGATAAGCGTTACCTTGGCTTCCGCCGCGCGATCGAGGGATGCGAGAAGTTCCCCGCGCTGAATCAGCCGCAGAGCTGCCGGACCCGGCTTTCGCTGATTTGCCCTAAATACCACGCCTGAACCCGATCCCCAGCGCGTTAGCCTGCCGCCCTCCGCCTCTCAGCACCGTGTACAGGTTACGTGCCCGGGCGATGGCCAGCGCAACAGCGCTGGACCGCGTTACGCCATCCGGGCGCCGAGTCACCAGATCCTGGCGATGTGGACTCACCTGGTCGCGCTGGACGATCGGTGCATGGGCCCTGCATCCGCCAGTTACATGATCCGGATCAACGGCCATCTCGGCGCCATGTTGCTGTCCGCGTTTCCGGCGATGGCATGGGAGCGGCAGGGTCCAGAGACAGTCTTGACCGGCGTGCTGGACCAACCCGGGCTATACGGCGTCCTGGCTGAGATCGAAGCGCTTGGCCTTGACCTGCTCGAGGTCCGCCGGCTCACCCCCGAGGCGAGATCGCCAGAACGTGGTGATACCTGCTCACCGTGAAGATCCCTGGCTTAGGCGCCAGATCACCTAACGGGGCCTGCATGGCTTTACGGTTCTCGACGCGCTGCGCGAGGGGCATGACGTGTAAAAGAACGCGCCCGCCGTCTGGGCCGCCGCCGGGCCCCATGTCGATGAGGTGGTCAGCGGCGGCGAGCAGGTCGAGGTCGTGATCGATGACGGTGATCGTGGCTCCGTATCCAGCAGCCAGTCGAACACGCTGGCCAGAGTGGCGACGTCAAGTGGGTGCAGGCCGGTGGATGGCTCGTCGAAGAACCTGAACCGGGTGCGCGGAACCGACCAGGTGGCGCACCAGGACCGAGATCGCCCTGGTGCGTTCTGGTCAGGAATGGACCGGTCCGCTGGGCCCGGAGTCGAGGCGCAGCGACTGCATGATGGCGAACGTGGTGGTCCTGGTGAAGACCTCGATGTCCGCGGCCGCCAGGACGCCGGTGTACTTGGCGATGATGGGCGCGGCCGCGCGCTCGGTGACGGTGTCGAGGTGGGCCTTGACCCCGGCCCAGGCGTTCTCCCCGTACCTCATGTAGAACGGCACCGGGTCGACGGTGGCCAGCGCCTCCCGCGCGCTGGCCTCGATGTCGGCGATGTACTGCTGGTGCACCGCGACGTCCTCGCGGGTGGCGAGCCGGCCCAGGTGCCCGCAGATGAAGTGCCGCCAGGGATAGTTCAGCGCGGTCGCTGGGGCCTGCATGTAACCGGGCACGTCCTCGCTGAGGTTGACGTTGTAGATGGGCACCCAGCCGGCGTTGACGACATCGATGAACATGAGCGTGTCGTGGCCGGGGAAGTGGATGTAGATGTTGTCCGGCGAGTGGTTGGGGCCGTGCCAGGCCAGCTCCACGCGCTCGCCCCCGACCTCGAGGGTGTAGCGGTCGGCGAAGGTCACCTCCGGGACCGGCCGGGTCGGGTCATCGTCGCGCAGCAGCAGCCGCCGGGTCTCCTCGTGCCCGATGCGGACCACGTCCCCGTCGAACAGCGAGGCCGCGGCGGCGTGGTCGGCGTGGTGGTGGGAGTAGACCAGGTGCGTGACCCGGTTGCTCACGCCGTTGGCGGCGGCGATCTCGTCCACGGCCCGCCGCAGGTTGCCCCCGATGGACGGCGGCGCGTCAAACAGCAGCACCCCGTCGTCGGTGGTCAGGAACGCCGACTGGTAGACCCCGTCGGTGACCCAGTACAGGTTCCGCTCCACGCGCCCGACGTAGTACCCCTGCTCGTTCAGGGCCTGGCCCAGCGCGGACCGCGGGATGGGCGCGTAGTCGGGCAGGTCTGCGGCGCCAGTCGCGCCGGTGGCTGGTGATGTCACGGTATCTCCCTGGATTGTCGGGCACGTCCCCTGGCGGCCGTGCAAGTACGCAACGAGGCGAGGCTCGCCGGCAGGCGGGTGAAAGGTCATCACCGGATCTTGGTGATTCGCCCTGTGCTGGCGATGATCGGCTCGGTGCGCTCGAACGTGCAGGCCGGCCGGAGACGGTCGGCCGACATGACGCGAGCGGCCCTAGCGAGTCACCTGATCCTGGCGATGAACGCTCACCTGGCATCACGCCGGGCCGTTCGTCGAGCGTCACTTCCTCGGCGGCCAGGTTGCCTCGCCG
>DASWFT010000419.1:0-1530 GCA_036394075.1 Streptosporangiaceae bacterium | reverse complement strand
GCCGGGCACCGCCCGCCGCACCCCTAGCATCACAAGCACCAGACAAGACCAGGCCCCGCCGGCCACCCCGGCGGGGCCTGACTCAGTTCAGCAAGCCGCTAAAACCTGCACCGCCGTCAAGGTCCTCACAGGGCAACTGGTCCATGATCAGCATCTTGGGGTCGGCCCCGCTGACGGATTTCCAGTGGTCGCAGAACGTGATTACCTCCCGCGCCTGGGTGGCCTTGGAGATGTCGGCGCTGGCGTAGACGAGGTTGTGGGTGCCGGTGTCCTGCGCGAAGAACGTCAGCACCGAGCGCGCGCGCTGGGACCGGGTCGGCACGTAGTGCTTTTCCAGGACCGGGTCGCGGCCCCAGTGCATGACCGCGTGAAAATCAAGGTCGAAAACTGCTTCCTCACGGGCCGCCAGCCCGGCGCCGATCATCTGGGTATCGAGGGCGGCCAGGAACTTCTGCTGGTGGTCATGAGAAAGCCGGTAGCTGTAGTCGGTGAGGGCGGATTTCTTCGGCAGCACGGCCATCCCGGCGAACATCGCGGCGGCCGGATCCGTCAGCAGGTCATCGACGTGGGAGACCCGCCGGGTGCGGGTCAGCTTGAGCGCCAGCAAGGACAGCAGCCACGAGATGGCGGGGATGGCGCGGGTGCCGGGATACCCGGCCGCGGCGGTCAGCGCGGGCAGGTCCAGGGCGACCAGGTCCGGGACGGCCAGCAGCAGCCCGGCCCTTGTGGTCTCCAGCTGCTGCGGCCAGGCGGCGAGGTCCAGGATCTTGGCCGCGGGCAGGTTCGTGTCCCGGCCGGGGGTGGCCGGGCTGATGCTGGCCTCGGCCCCGGGGCGGCGCAGCAGCCGCCCGAACCCTTCCCCGGCGAGGATCTCCCCGACCGAGGTGCGGTTCAGCGGGGTGCCCTCGGCTTTGAGCCGCCCGGAGATCTCATACGCCGACAGGCCTTGCCGGCGCAGCTCGATTACCCTGCCCCGCACCCGGTCCTTGGCCGGCGCGACGCCCGGCGGAGGGCCGGGCCGGCGCGGCGGGGCGAACAGCTCCAGCTTCCCGGCCCGGTGCTGGCGGGCCAGGTCGATCATCGCCCACCGCGTGTACCCGAACCTCTCGGCTGCCCGGGCGTAGGTCAGGTGCTCGGTGAAATAGGCACGCAGCGCCTCGTACCGCTTCCGGTTCACCTGCGCCGGGGCGGTGAACCACTCCGCCTCCGGAGGTTGCGGTGATCTGGCTGCCATGCTGCATTCCTAGCAGAATAGCCACCTCAGTCGCCACCATGCGCGGATGCCCGGTTCATGCCCCGGACTACATGATCGTCCCGCCTCCATCCGTACAGAACCGGACAGGAGGGCATGTTCCCCCGGTCATCTCAGATAGATAACGAATTACATATGTATCATTTAGCAGGCTGACCGGCACTACTACAGTGCCTGGGCCACACCACTGCCATGTGTATTGTTCCTGGTCAGCCGCATAGACGATCCAGGAAGCCCACGGTCAGGGTTGCGCCGAACCTCCCGCACGGAAATCCGCG
>DASWFT010000418.1:0-51569 GCA_036394075.1 Streptosporangiaceae bacterium | reverse complement strand
CTGGCCGATACCGGGGAAGGCGAAGACATACTCCACGATGACCACCCCGCCCGCCAGGTACAGGAAGTTCAGCCCAATGACCTGGATGACCGGTGCGGTGGCGTTGGGAAGCGCGTGCACGAGCACGATCCGCCACACCGGCACGCCCTTGAGCCTGGCCATTTCCACGTAGTCGGACTCGAGTACCTCGATCATCGCCGCCCGCGTCATCCGCTGTATATACGGCACGATCACGATGACCAGGGTGGCCACTGGCAGGATGAGCAACTGCGGGGCGTTCCAGGCGTACGTGCCGGGCGGCAGCAATGACACCGCGGGCAACAGGTGCGTGACCACGGTCGAGAGCAGGATGACCAGGCCGATCGCGACCACGAACTCCGGCAACGAGGTCACGGCCAGCGCGGTAACCGCAGTGATGTGGTCGAACCAGCCATCCTTGCGGAGCGCGGCGAATGCGCCGAGTGCAACGCCGGCCATCGAGCCGATCACCCCGGTGGCCAGCATCAGCACGGCGGAGTTGATCAGCCTGGGTTCGACGTAACCCCAGACCGGCTGTCCGTTGGCCAGTGAGTGACCGAGGTTGCCGGTGAACAAGCCAGAGAACCAGAGCCAGTACTGGTCCAGTAGCCCGCGGTTGAGGTGCAGTGCCACCTCCAACCGGTGTACCGCCACCGGGTTGCTTTCGGCGGTGCGCCCGAGCACCGCGATGGCCGCGTTACCCGGCAGGACCTCGGTGGCCACGAACACCAGCACGGACACTACGCATAAGGTAAATACGCCGACAGCGGCCCGCTGGCCGAGGATGTAGAGGACCGGGTGCGCCTCATGGCCAGACCGCGGCCTGACGGTGGGCGGGGGGGCTGCCGCCCCCCTGCGCTCCGGCCGCCGAGCTAAGCGGGCGCCTGCCACGTCGTCGATCCCTCCCGCCAGCCTGAGCGGTGAAGTCCGCCAGCACCCGTCCGGCCTGTCACCATTCACCCAGCCGGAAGGGGCCCAGGCGGGGAGCTACCATCCGGGTGGACTAACCCCCATCTCTACCGTAACCGGGCCGCTACTGTCACGACAATGACCTAGCGCGCGCCCGGCCGTGGGCTCGCACCGCAAAGCTCGCGGCTGTGGCCCGAACGGACGGCGCCACGTGCTGGCAGGCAGGCGACAGCCCCGGTGCCGTTCAGCCTTCCTCAGCCCAGGTGCCGTTCAGGCCGCCCTCATTGCTAGCTTACTGGCCGGTTATATGGGTCTAATGACTGAGATATGCGGATTTCGGTGAATTGGTCATTTGCCAGAATCGGCCCATATCCCGCTCTTCGCGGCGATATTCTCCTCGAAGCACAAACCCAGCGCCGAGCGGTCTTGCTGCCATCATCAGCCAGGCTGCCTGCCAAGGCTGTGCATATTTATCCTCGAAGCACTTTAGTAACCCTCGCATCACCTCAGTGGACCTTGGGGCCGGGCCTACTGAAGCTTTCCGCCGGCAGGTGGACTCCAGGCTGCCGGTGATCAACTCCAACTCAGACTCGGAGGTCACGGGCAGGTGAAAGCGGCGGCGTTCTATGAATACGGACCCGCGGAGGCGATGCAGTACGCGGACATCCCCGATCCGGTGCTCGGCCCAGGGGACGTCCTGGTCCAGGTGCAGGCCTGCGGGGTCAACCACTCGGACCTTGACTCCCGCGCCGGGACGTCACGGTGGCCGTTCGAGCTGCCCATGGTCCTCGGGGCAGAGTTCACTGGAACGGTCGTCGGCGTTGGCAACCCGGCCGGGCCCATCCGTACCGGAGATCTTGTGACCGCCCTCCAGCAGTACAGTTGCGGCCGCTGCGCTCAGTGTGCCAAGTGGAGACCGGATCGTTGTGCGGCCTTCGAGATTTTCGGCACCACCCGTTGGGGCGGGTACGGCGAGCTTGTCTGCGTGCCGGCCGAGGTGGTAGTCCCCCTCGATCCTGCGGACGATCCCATTGCCGTCGCCGCTGGGCAGTGCGTCGTCAGTACCGCGTGGCACATGGTGAACCGGCTGGCACTCGTCCGGCCTGGAGACCTCGTGCTCGTTCCCTCGGCCTCGGGTGGCGTGGCGGGCGCGCTGGTCCAGTGCGCGAAGCTGGCCGGGGCCACTGTGGTCGCAACGGTCGGTGCGACCGCCAAGGCCGAGCAGGTCTCGTCGATCGGCGCGGACATGGTCATCGTCCGGGGCGAGGGCGACATCGCCCGGGACCTGATGCTCGCCACGAGTGGCCGCCGCTTCGACGCGGTCCTCGATACCGTGGGCGGTGAGCTTTTCGGGGCGCACCTGTCCGTGTTGCGCGAGGAAGGCACGCTCGTCACCTGCGGCGCGCATGCCGGCGAGGTGGTTCCGCTTGACCTGATTCACCTGTTCAGGAACGGCTGGCGCATCATTGGCTTCCGGCTGGCGCCGCCCGACGAGCTTGCGACGTCGCTGGAGCTCATCCGGCGCGGGTCCATCAAGGTGCCCATCGCCGCCACCTTCCCCGTCAGTGACGCCGCCGCAGCGCATCGTTTCCTCGAACAGCGCCAGCACGTTGGGAAAGTGCTCCTTGTTGCCGAGTAACCAGTTTCCGGAGCCTATTCCCACACGGGAGTTCCCGTTCCGGCCGGCTGGAACCCACAAAGGCGGCATAACCGGCATAACCGGCATAAGCCGCCGATCCGGTGCGCCAGGTCGCGCGTACGCCCCGCCAGGCTCGCGTCTTTTCGCTGGCTACTTCGCTGGGCGTGCCGGGATTAGCTGGCCGCTATTAACCGCACCAACCGGCTGGCGTGACCATCCGCCTTGTGAGATTATGGCCGCGTTATCAGCACACGCCGTTTTCCGGGCGATTGGCGCCCTGATGCCGCGCTTGGGTACAGGTGCGCCTATTCGATCATGCTCCCCCGAATACGGCTTGCATCAATAGGTTGAACTCCGTGGAGGTAGGTCCCGTGGATCGATCGGATCAGAACAGCACGTCGCGGCCAGAAGGATTTGGACGACGCCAATTCCTGCGCGGGATCGCCGCCACAGGCGCCATGGCGGGTACGGGGAGCTTACTGGCCGCCTGCGGCGGGTCCAGTTCCGGCAGCACCAGCCACCTGGCCCAGACCAGCCGGTCCGTGCGGCGGGGCGGCAACCTGAAGCTCGGCCTCACCGGCGGCTCCAGCTCGGACACCCTCGACCCGCACAAGAGCCTCACCTACATAGACACTTCGCGCTTGCAGTCGCTCTACCAGCCCCTGGTCCAGCTCAACGCCCAGGCCCAGGTCGAGTACGTGCTGGCCGAGTCGATCACTGCGCATCAGGGGTCGCTTTCCGAGTGGGTCATCCGTCTCCGGCCCGGCGTCACCTTCCACGATGGCAAGGACTTCACCGCGGCCGACGTCATCTTCACGTTCCAGCGGATCTTCTCCAACAGTTTCACGGGAAAGTTCGGCCTCGGCCCGATCGACATGAAGGGCACGAAGGCGCTCGACAAGCTCACCGTCCTGGTGATGCTGACCAAGCCCTTCGCCAGCTTCGCTGAGCAGCTGGCCGCATTCTGGTACAACCTCTACATAGCGCCGACCGGATTCAATCCGGCCAAGCCGGTCGGCACCGGAGCCTTCACCTATCAAAGCTTCACGCCAGGCCAGCGCAGTGTGTTCAAACGCAACCCGCATTACTGGAAGTCCGGGCTTCCCTACGTAGATACCCTGACCATCATCGATTTCAGTGACAACACCACCCTTCAGGATGCGCTGTCCACCGGCGTTATCCAGGGTGCCGGCGCGCTTGACGGGCCGCAGATCGCCTCACTGGCCACCACCAGCGGCATCAAGACGGTCGTGTCAAAATCCGGTGAGATCATCCCATTTACGATGCGTGTCGATCAGCCGCCGTTCAACGACGTCAATGTCCGTCAGGCACTGCGACTGCTGGTCGACCGCCCGCAGTTGATTGACTCGGCGCTCGACGGTTACGGGGTGGTCGCGAACGACATCTTCTCCCCCTATGACCCTGACTTCGACCACTCACTGGTCCGACCCGCGCAAGGCGACATCCGGCAGGCCAAATTCTTGCTGAAGAAGGCCGGCCAGGAGGGCCTGACAGTGAGCCTCACCACCTCGGCGGTGGCCACGGGCACGGTAGCGATGGCGACCGTGCTGGCCGCTCAGGCCAAGGCGGCCGGCGTCACGATCAAGCTCAACAATGTCCCTTCTGGCGTCTTTTTCGGCCCGAATTACCTCAAATGGGCAGTCGCCCAGGACTACTACAACTATTATCCCTACCTCGCTCAGGTCGCGGAGTCGATGCTGACGGGCTCCCCGTTCAACGAGACGCACACCAACAATGCCCACTACACGAGCCTCTACAACCAGGCGAACGCCACCGCCGACCCGTCGCTGCGGAAAGAGCTCCTACATGAGATGCAGACTTTCGACTTCAACGAGGGCGGTTACATCATCCCGGCTTTCATCGACGTGCTCGACGCCTACAGCGACAAGGTAACCGGGTACTCGGCCGGGAAGGTTGGCCAGCCGCTGTCGAACTTCAATTTCGAGCGCTTCGGCTTCGTCGCCTGACCGCCCGGACGCGCCGTCACGGCCCTGGTCGCCCAGGGCCGTGACGACATCACCCGGAGCAGCGGCGGCTCACCGGAGCAAGCAGCGGCGGCTCACCGGAACACCAGATTCTTCACGGAGACCGTGTTGGTGATCATCCCGGTGCCGATCATGAGATCAGCCACTCGCTGAACCTGCCCGACACTCAGAAATGTCGGGTACTGCCCGACCGTGACGAGGGCGGCGTCCCGTGCGGACATCCCCGGCAGCGTTCGCAGAACTGACTGCACGGTGCCGAGCTGGGCCGTACTGGCCTTCGCGTCATTGAGCGCGGACTGGAAGCCGCGCAGGGCCGCCGCATGACTGCGAGCGAGGCCGGCCGTGGTGAAGTACCCCGATAGCGGCAGGCTGGCGGTTACGCCGCTGCATACGTCAAGCAGTTCGATGGCCCCGAACTGGGTTTCGGCCTGCAGGATGTAGGGCTGGGTCGCCACGATCGCGCTGACCGTGTGATCGCGCAGGGCGCCGATCATGTCGCTCGGCGCCATGGCCTCCCACTGGACGCTGGAGGGGCTTACACCATCGCTCTGCAGAACCGCCTCGGTCGCCACCGTCTCGATGTTGTAGGGGGCGTCGATTGAGAAGGGGGCGAGTTGCTGCGGCGGGGTGGCGACGGTCTTGCCCTCCAAGTCCTGTGGGGTCCTGATAGCCGAGCCGGGAAGGGTAAGAACCTCCATCAAGCCCGGCGTCGCGTCGTACCCGTCCGCGATCAGCCGTAGCTGCGCTCCGGGCGCGTGGGCTTGCATGTAGAGCAGCCCGGCGTAATCACCGCTGATGACTTCCGCCTGACCGCTGGTTACCGCGGCATATGCCTGCTGGAGATTCTGGTAGGTCTGCACTGTCACGTTCACGCGATGCTGGGTGAACAGGCCGTCCTGGACCGCCACCTGCAGCGGGGCGTTCGCAAAGCCGGGCACGACCGCCACCGTCAGCTGCTGGCTCCCCGCCTGCTGGCCCGACGAGGCCCACGGCACGTGGCAGCCGGTCGCGAGTAATGCCAGCGAGACCGACACCAGGGTTATGCCCGACCGGCGCACCATACCGCGCCCCATGCGGGCCCTAAGACGTGTCCTAGCCCGAACAAGCCGCATGAAGCCCTCCTTTATACTCATATATACTGTCTAAAATGGACATAAGTGGCATTCCGCAGCACATAGTTGCTGCGGAGCTCCGCTTCCGCTCAGGCTAGACCTCCAGAAGGCCCCGGGTGCCCTAAAAGGCATGCTTGACGACGGGACGCGCCGTATGAACATGTTTGACAACTGACCCGCGCGTCATAAGAGCATGTTTTAATAACATTAGTAACAACTGGGGTGGGATGGCCCGGCTGGCGTTAGAGTTGGCTCCTGGCTCCGTTGAGACGGCCGCGCGCGGAATGATTGACCCATTTGCGGTTCCGCATCGGCCCCTGCACCTCGGTGGGCGCCTGCTGTTTCCCGGGTGAGAGGTGCAGATACTGTGCGGTCCAGGCAATGGAGAACAGGCAGCGCGGCCCCTGACGCGGCCCACCGATCATCGGTGCAGGTCGCAGCGGCATCAGATGCGACTCCTAGCCGGAGCCGGTCATCTGCCAATGGTGGTGCGCCGGGCGATACCGGCGCGGTGGGCAGCGACAGCACGGCCCGAGGCAGCCTATCCACTGCCCCTGCTCCAGGGCGGCAGGCGTTCCGTTATGCGCTGAAGAACTGGCGGGTACGATCCCGCCTCCGGCTGCTAGTCCTCCTGCCCGTATTGGCAGCCGTGATTCTCGGTGGCGTCAGCATCGTTTCCTCCGTGCGCAGCGCCGCCGCCTACCAGCGGGTGGAGCAGTTCTCCAGGCTAGGCGGAGAGATCACTAACCTGATCAAGGCGCTTCAGAATGAACGCGAAGACACCATTAGTTACATAACGACCGGTCCAGGAGGAAACGGACGCGGCTCACCGGGCCCGGCGACCACACCCGAATTAGCGGTCGTCGCCCAGGATCATCGGGCCACCGATCACATCGCGGCCCGGGTGCGGAGCCTGGCCGGAAACATCGGCACGTCCTATCCGGCGGTGGCGCAGCAAGAGGCTAACGGAGCGATCACCGCGATTGACGGGCTCCCGGCCCTCCGCAGCGTCGCGACCGGCACCCAGATTCCCTCGCTGGTAGTGATCCAGGAGTACGCCAGCACGATCAACCGGCTACTCGCGCTTGAGGATGAAATCGCGACGGGCAGCAACAACGCGGCACTGGCCGACACCGTCCGGGTCGTGGGCCTGATCTCGGCCATGAAAGAAGAGGTATCGCAGGAGCAGGCGATCCTCACCTCGGCTCTCACACCCGACCTGGTGGGCGCCACCCAGTTCCAGCCCGGCCAGCTGACCGCCATCAATGCCGCGCAGGCAGAGCAGCAGGCTAACCTGGCCCAGTTCAGTCTCAGGGCCACCGGCAGCCAGCGTCACCTCTACGAAAACGCTACGTCCTCGGCACAGGCCGACCGGGCGCAGGCGCAGGTGCAGCAAGCAATCGCCCTGGCGCTCGCCGGTGGCTCCTCGGCGGAGAACCCAGCCTTCACTAATGCAGCCAACGGATCCACGTACATGGTGGCCAGCCTGCGTACGGTCGAGCAGGGATTCATGTCCTCGGTCATCGGCCAGAGTGGCTTGCTGCGGGGCAAGGCGATAACGGCGGCGCTCATTGAGGGCATCGCGGTGATGCTGGTGCTCGCACTGGCGCTGCTGCTCACCGTAGCTGTGGGCCGCTCCATGACCCGCCCGCTGCACCGGCTGCGGACCGGCGCGCTTGAGGTTGCGGGGGTGCGGCTGCCGGAGACCGTTCGGTGGATGAGCGGGGGCGGCGGCCAAGATGCGCCGCTGGAAGTCGAGCCCATCGAGGTGGACTCGGCCGACGAGATCGGCGAGGTCGCCCGGGCATTCGACCAGGTCCACAGGGAGGCGGTCCGGCTGGCCGCCAACGAGGCGGCATTGCGCGGAAATATCAACGCGATGTTTGTGAACCTCTCCCGCCGCAGCCAGTCGCTGGTCGAACGCCAGATCCACCTCATCGACGACCTGGAGCAGGGCGAGCAGGATTCTGAGCGGCTCGCGAACCTGTTTCAGATGGACCACCTGGCCACCCGGATGCGCCGTAACTCCGAGAACCTGCTGGTTCTGGCGGGCCACGAACTGTCCAGGCGATGGTCCGAACCGGTGGCGCTGGTGGATGTGCTGCGTGCGGCAGTGTCGGAGATCGAGCATTACGAACGCGTCCGACCGAACATCCAGCCGGGAATCTCGGTCCGCGGGCAGGCGGTCAGCGACGTCGTTCACCTGCTGTCTGAGCTGGCCGAGAACGCGACGGCATTCTCCCCCGCGGAAACAGCGGTGAATGTGTCGGGGCACATGCTCGAAAGCGGTGGCGCGCTGCTTGACATCACCGACCACGGCGTCGGGATGGACGCCGAGGCGGTGGCTCATGCCAACTGGCGGCTGGACAATCCCCCGGTCGTGGATGTCGCGGTCTCCCGCCGGATGGGCCTGTTCGTCGTCGCCCGGCTGGCCGCCAGGCACGGAATCCGCGTCCGGCTCCGGCCCGCTTCCATGGGAGGCCTGACCGCCCTGGTATGGCTTCCCGACGAAGTGATCACGCTTGAGACCTTCGCTCCCACCCTGGGCATGCGCCGGTTCCAGCCAGCCGCGACTGGTGCCACGACCAGTTGGATGGACACGGGGCTGGCCCTCGGTACGGCGGATGAGCGTGCGGCCGCCGCACGGGCGGTGTCGGCTGCGCGCGCGCCGCGGTTTGAGCCGCCTCAGCCTGAGACCGATGATGCGGCTGTAGAGGCCGGGGCCGGTCCGGGCGGGAGTGCGATGCTCGCAGCACCGGCGAACGGGGCGGCTGGGCTGGTGGCAGGCAGTCCTGGGCCGGCCTCAGCGGCGCACAGTGTGATAGTGCCGCCTGCGGTGAGCGCCGGGCTGGAGAACCGGCTGCCTATTTTCGAATCGGTGGAGTCCGATTGGTTCCGGCGCGGCGGGCATGCTGTTGACCGGCCGGCTCCGGTGCCGGGTTCCGGTTCGACCGGTTGGTCGTCGCCCGCGGACGCGGGGTGGCGGGCGGCGGAGGTGGCGCAGGCGCCGGTGTCCACGGGTACCACAGCAGCAGGGCTGCCCAAGCGTGTGCCGAATGCGAACCTGGTGCCCGGCGGTGTCGGTGCGTCGGCGGCGGTGCCGCTGCCGCCCGCGCCCACACGGTCCGCCATGCAGACCAGAGAACGCATGGCGAGCTTCCAGCAGGGGATCAGGAAAGCGCGCGCGGCCCCACCCAGGGATCGGTTCCATACCGGCGGTGAGGCAGACGGTGCCACTTAACGCGTGATTGAAGCCATTACCTCCCGCAATCACCCACGTGGTCACCTGATGCCACGCAGAGAGGAGAACTTGTGAGCCCGCTGACTTCTTCGGCGCAGGACTTGAATTGGCTCATCACGAATTTTGCCGAACGGGTGCCGTCTGTAGCCCATGCGATCGTTGTGACTGCTGATGGTTTGCCGCTGGCATTCTCGGACGGGTTCCCGCAGGACCGGGCGGACCAGCTGGCCGCGGTGACCTCGGGGCTGACCAGCCTGACGCAGGGTGCGGCTCGGGTGTTTGAAGGCGGACCCGTAACGCAGACGGTCGTGGAGATGCGGCGGGGGCTGTTGCTGGTGATGACGATCAGCGACGGATCCACCCTGGCGGTGCTCGCGTCGGCCGACAGTGACATGGGCTTGGTGGCTTATGAGATGGCTCTGCTCGTGGAGAGGGTCGGACAGGCTCTGACACCCGCTTTGCGGGGCGGGCGTGCGTCGAAGAATGGCAGCTAGTCCATGGGAGAGGTTGATGCCCGGACCTTAACCTGCTCGAAAGGGTACTCAGTGGATTTCGCAAGGTCAGAACCCCCGTGGGGTAACCCGCGGGATGCCGAGATGACATCGGTCAAGATAGTTGTGGCGGGTGGCTTCGGCGTGGGCAAGACCACTTTCGTCGGGTCGGTCTCGGAGATCACGCCGCTTACCACCGAGGCGGTGATGACTGCCGCCAGCGACAGCGTTGACGATCTCTCCGGCGTGCCTGATAAGACAACCACCACGGTGGCTATGGACTTCGGCCGGATAACCCTGGATGCCGGGCTTATTTTGTACCTGTTCGGCACGCCCGGGCAGCACCGTTTCTGGTTCATGTGGGATGACCTCATCCAGGGTGCCATCGGTGCTGTGGTGCTCGTGGACACGCGCCGGCTGGCCGAATCCTTCGCGGCGGTCGACTACTTCGAGGCTGCTGGCCTGCCGTTCATTGTGGGCATCAACGGGTTCCACGGCAACTTCCCGCACACCGCCATCAATGTCCAGGAAGCATTGTCGGTGAGCCAGGACGTGCCGGTCATCAATTGCGACGCGCGAGAGCGGGAATCGGCCAAGACGACCTTGATGACCCTCGTCCAGCATGCCATGGCCGCACAGTTGGGCATCCACTAGCCTCATCGTGCCCGAGTATGGTCCTACGCATGTGCTGATGGCTGCCGCTCTCGGTGAGCACGCGGCCGGGGTGTCAGTGCAGCGCCAGTACTATCTCCCGCGGCATCGAGAGCGTTCCGGGTTGCCACTCCAGGCTGCCCGCCAGCCGCGCGGCGGGGAACGTTTCGAAAAATATTCCGAGCGCGCTCGCCAGCCACAACCGGGTCAGCGCGGCACCGGGGCAGAAATGAGGGCCAGCCCCGAACGCGATGTTCCGTGGGGGCGGGCCAGAGGGGTCGTGGGCGGCGGCGACCAGTGATGGCAGCACCACCGTGCCCTGGCTGATGAGCCGGCTGCCCAGCCAGGTGTCCGCCAGGGCTATGCGCGGAAGGGCGACCGGGAACAGTGTCCGGTGGCTCAGCAGATGCGCGGCGACTGAGGCCCAGGACCGTTCACCTCTCAAGGCAGCGTCGATGACATGAGGCTGTTGCGCCACTTCCGAGAGGGCGGTGGCGAGGACTGGGAGCACAGCGCCGAAGCCGTTGCTTACGGTGGCGATGACGTGCGCGACCTGACTGGTGGTGAAGCCGTCCAGCGCACGGATCATCTGCGACGTCAACGCCCCGTCGGGCCGGGCCCGCTTCGCGGCGACCATCGATTCGTAGTAGCTGTACAAGTCCTCCCACGCCGTGGCCACTTCGGATACCGCCGCCGCGCTGGGGACCACGGCGAAGGCGACCCGCGAGAACTCCAGGACCCGTTCCCAGTCCCGCCTGGGAATGCCCATGGCCCCGCAGACCGCCTCTGCGGTGAACGGCTCCGCGAACCCCGTAATGGCGTCCGCGACGCGGCCACTCAGTGACGCGGCGTGGCGGGCACCCAGTGACGCAGAGAGGTCCGCAGCGATCGCGTGGATGGCCGGGCGAGTCGCTTCGGCGGCGCGGTGAGTGAACAGGCCGTTGAGCCGCTGCCGGTACTCACGCAGCGGCGGCGGGTCCATATTCAGTAACCCCCCGTCCGCCGATTGCATCTCCGCCCCGGTCAGCGGACACCCGCGCAATTCCCCGGATTCGGTAACGCCTGCCATGCCGAAATGGGTCGTGTCGGACAGAGAGCGCAACACGTCAGCGCGGCGACGCAGGACGAGCATCGGATCGCCGCCGACGGGCCTGCTGGCGAAGTCACCGGCGGCGCCGGCGCACAGCACGGACGGTGGTGCGCCGCCCGGCTCGGCCGCGAAGGTCAGGACCGGGACAGCCGCGGGCCGCTGGACCGTCAGCATGAGTGCTGATCCTGCACGTCAGGCCCCCCTTCCGCGGCGGCACCTGAGCACCGGCCCGGGAGCCGCGGCTCGTTGCGGCGGTGGTATCGATGATCAGCCCTTGGGTACGTAAGGACACCCAGGTACATCACTGATTATGTAGGGGCCAGCTTTACCTTAATCTTGTCATTCGCTAGCAGGCGGCAGCGATCGTTCCCGGAGTCACTGGCGATGACGGCGGCGCAATGGCTCGACCGTCGGTCTGCGGAAGATGTCGCGATCAGGCAACCTTCGCTCGGCATGCAACCTTTGAACCGCTTCGGGGGTCCTCGTCACGCAGAACCTGACCGCGCTGTCGCAGCTGCAAGCCAACTTCGGCGCCCTGCTGCGGCGAGCGGAGGACCTACTGCAGGTCCCAGCCGTCCACAACAGGCAGTAGCCGCGTCCACCGAGCCTGCTCAGGCCGCCGAGCCTGCTGTGCAAGGGCTCCTCGCGGCTCGGCCGCTTACAGTGCCCGCGTCATGAACACGCTATGGGGATCCTCCTGGTAATCCGCAAAAGGACCGCAGCGCACAAACCCAAATTTCGCGTACAGCCGGTGTGCGGGCGCGAAGAACTCGGCCGATCCGGTTTCCAGGCTCACCTGTGAGAATCCCATTTGCCTGGCTTCCGCCAATATGTGCGGCAACAGTACTGATGCCACTCCGCGTTTCTGATGCGACGGTGCCGTGCGCATCGACTTTATTTCCGCGTGGCCGGCGTCGAGCGCCTTGATCGCCCCGCAACCGACCAGGACATTGCCATCAACCACCGACCAGAACGTGACCTCAGGCCTGCGCAGCCCATCGAGGTCGAGCGCGTGCTTGCTCTCTGGCGGGCTAATCGCCCTCATCTCGGCGATGTGCTCACCGAGGAACTCCGCGATCTCAGGACCGGACAGGTCATCGATGACTATCCGCAACCGCGTCCCCGCGACCGCCGAGGTCTCCGCTGCTCTCTCATCCACCTGCAGATGTCCTTTCATCATGATCCAAGGTCTTCGACCGACGGGTAGCTGGTGGCCTCTCGGTCAAGCCATTCACGTAGGTCACGTGTCGCCTCAACGTCGTTGCGGTTATAGGCGAGGAGCCAGTCGCGGGCGGAGCGTGCCGCGAGGGGTTCGCCGGAATTGACGGCCTGGTCATAGCGGATCATTGACTCGCCGCCCCCGGGGTCCTCGACGTCCCAGGTGAAGCTGCATAGCGGGGCCACGCGCTTGAGCCCAGCCGAGGAGCCGGTGAGGAGCTGGGTTTCGAACACGCGGAGCAGGTCTACCCATTCTCCGGACCCGGTGAAGGCGGCGACCGGGTTCTGCACGCCGGCGGCAGCGGCGATGCGCCGCATCTGAGTGTTCTCGGCCGCCGCGTGGTAGCAGTAGGCGCGAAAGGCGAGGCCCGCGGCCGCCGCGTCCCGGCGCAGCCCGGTCAGCCACTTCCAGAATTCGGCGAACAACGCGGCTTCGGCGTGCCTGGTCATCGGATCCCATGTGCAGAACGGGCGATAGCCGACCGGCACAGCGTCCTGGCCTGACCGGTCGGTGACCAAGGCACCCCAGAGGTAGACCCCTTCCTCGACGTTCTCCATGTCGATATCGACTTCGACGCCGCCGCGGGGCACCTGGACCCGGGCCACGCTGCGGCGCCGGTAGGCGGGCGAGCTGCCCAGGGCGGCCCGGGCACGGTCAATCTGCTCAGGAAGGCCCCGCATCGGCTGGTCGCAGTAGGCCGCCGTGCGCAAGCAGAGCGCCCGGGCATCGCCCAGCGTGTGGATGCCCGCGCCCGCGAGGCGGGCCAGCTGTGCTCGCTTCCGCTCTCCGACAATGGCCGACACCTGCGTGTTATCCGGCACGGTTCCGAGCGCCGAGGTGATAGGCCGCAGGTCGACATGGGCAGCGACCAAGGCGGCGGTCCAGTGGTCGAGCGAGGCCAGCGCGGCCCGGTCGGTCACCCCATGATCGCGATGGATGCGCCACGCCCGCCAGCCCATCCGGGGCAGCAGGCTCACATCACCGGAACCAGCCTCCAGCTGCGGACCGCACCACGACCACCAGGGGCACTCCGCGCACTCACCAATCCGCACCGGAACCACCAGCAGCGCGACCCCGGGATCGGCTTGGTGCCCGGCGGCGACGGCGAGGATGTCCAGGCGGAAGCCGAACTCGAAGTCGTACACCTCCATGGTCGAGCGCCGCCTCGGCCGGCCACCCGCCGACGGGGTCAGCCAGATCGGGGCGTCCAGGTCATACCAGGTGACGACGCCGTCGACGCCGATGATGCCGCCCAGGCGGCCCACCGCAGGAGCCATGCCCGCGGCTTCCAGCATGCGCTGGTAGTGGGCGAGCTGGAGCAGGTCGTCCTTGCGTTTGCGGGCCGACGAACCCGGATCTACCTCCGCCGCCTCCCAGACCAGGCGGTCCAGTGGCGAACAACGCGCTGGCAGGCCACCAGGACCGGCGTCCAGGCAGCGGTGGTGCTTGATGTCCACCGGCCGGTAGCAGGAACGGCCCGACGCGGCGACCAGGAGGTCGGGTTCGCCCACCCGCCGTCCGGCGAGATCGGCGGGCAGGCGTCCCCCCACGATGACAGGCGCCCCCGCCTGCATCGCACCGAGCGTCGCTACCTCACGCTCGGCCCGGTCCTCACCGGCCACCATATGTGCGTCCGGATGCAAGGCCACAAGCCGGGCGGCCACCTCGGCCTCGAACTGCCGGCCACGCGTGAACCGGCGCTCGACCAGCCGCGACGCAGGCAGCGGGTCGCATGGCCGGACAGCGTCCCATTGCGCGCGAACCGGGCACTGCTTGGCCACATAACCGCCTTGCGGCGGCACGGCCGAGACGTCGTAGCGTGTGACCACAGCCCTGATGGTACGGACCGCATATGACAGTGACCCCGAGGTCAGGGAATGCTCGGGAGCGGCGGAATCCGCTCGTCGGGCGTCCCCCACGCCGGGGAGGGCGCGGATAGCCCGACCACCGCGGGCAGGCCCGCGTTCAGGTCGCGGTGGATGACCCGGGCGACGTTCTCCACCGTCCGGATCCCGTATGCCATGGTCGGGTTGTTCTCGGACAGAACGACAATCATGTAGTCGCGGCCAAGACCAGAGAAGCTGCCGATGCTGTGGATACGCCAGCCGTAGGTGGGGCGGGGCAGCCAACCGTTCTTCACGTGCACTATCACCCCGGCGGGGGTCCCGGCCGGGACCCCCCATCGCTGCGAGGCGATGACGCGGGACATCAGTCCGAGCGCGTACCGGCGTGACGGGGTGTCCAGCACGGAGTTGACGGTCATCAGCACCCTCAGCAGGGTCAGTTCGTCACGCGCGGTGATCTGCGTCAGGCCCCAGTACCCGCCGGGGCCGAGCACGGTCTCGGTCATCCTCGCGAGGTTGAGGAAGTGCTGCAGGCTGGACCGGCCTACCCGGGCCCACAGCGCGGAGGCCGCGTTGTTGTCCGACCGGGTGATCATCGCGGTCGTCAGGCTCACCTCGGCTGATGTCAGGTATCGGTGCTGCTCCAGTGCCTTGCGCAGCAGCGCGCCAAGGATGGTCACCTTCACGACGCTGGCCGAGTCGAACCGCCGCCCTTCCTGGAGCCGGCAGACGACTCCGGTGCGGATGTCCGCAACCGTTACCGAGACGATCGATGACCGGGAGCGTAGGGCCGCCGGGATGTCGCCGGAAAGCCGGGCGGCCAGTGCCTGATGAGAGGACGACGTGCAGATGCCGGCCGCCGCGGCGGCCGGAGCCGCCTGTGCGGTTACGGCGCTGGTGGCGGCCACCAGGACGGCCGCAACCAGACTGACCGCCATTAACGTGCGCTTGCAGCTCGATTTCATCGCTCATCCATCTGCCTCGGGGAGTTATGGCGTGTTGCCAACACCCAAGACGCCGGAGGGGGGCCTGAGGTTGCCCCTGGGTCCGGACTTTAGCTGCTGATGACCGTTCGCCAGCGACCAGCCCTGGGGCGACTACGCGGGCGAATTCGCCGAGCTCAGCGCCGTCACCGGGGACGGCGAACTGGTCCCCGCGTGTTCGGCGGCACCTTCGCTGGCCACCACCGTGGTGCAGACCTGTATCCGGTACGCCGAGGACCAAAGGTGCCGGTTCTGCACCATCGAGGAGTCGCTCCGCGAGGGCGCGACCATCGCGGCGAAGACCCCGGCGCAGCTGGCCGAGGTCGCCGAGGCCGCAGTGGGGCTGGACGGCGTCACCCAGATGGTGATGACGACTGGCACGACCACCGGGCCTGCGCACCCGGGACCCAGCCCTGCGTGCGGCAGGCTCGCGGCTCGCGGCTCGCTATACCTGGGCGGCCGCGGCCGCGCAGCACCTGCGGTTCTACCAGACCCTGCTGGCCAGCACCGGTGTCCACTCACCCGCTCAGCCGACCCGCTTAACCGGTCAGGTTGTCACGATCGGCGCCGTGGTACCCGGCAGCTTTAAACAGCGGAAAGGACAAACTATCGTGCCGCTGAATATCATGCCGTTTGGATATGCCGACCATCGTTCAGCCGGAATGGAAAACAGGCCGAAACGCCGCCATGTCGCCTGACCAGACCCAGGGTTTAATACATCCAGGGCCTAGGTGCCATATAGAACGCAGTCGTCGAGTTGGCGCCCGTCGAAGCAGCAGGGCTATCCGCCGGATGATGTGAACTCGCAGGCACACGGCCAGTGCCGCCGTGCCCCGGCAATGCCACTACTGCGGCGCCGAGACCGCCCAGCGCGAGAGCTAGAACGAGAATCCCGCGCGTCGCCCGGACGCGAACAGTCCCCGTCGAGGGTTCACGGCGAGCGCTGCGCAATCCGCAGGTCCGCATGATGACATGCCACAATGACCTCTGAGTCTTCATTGAGAAGATCCCCTCATTGGTTAAATGGACATCGGCCCCTCTAAGAGGGAGAAGCTACACCACCATCCATCCCGGGATGTGGCATTCGGATAGATTCGTGCGGCGTTCTGCCAGCGGTGCTTGGTATCCGCTGCGGCTCGCCTGGAGTCGCGCCGTTTTGCCAGGGGTCGTACCGTTTTGCCAGGAGCCGTGCCATTTGCCCGGAGCCGCGCCGTTTTGCCGTGCCGTTTGCCAGAAGTCGTGCTGATTTGCCAGGAGTTGTGCCGTTTCGCCAGGAGCCGCGCCACTCGCGCTGCAGGAACCACTGTCTGGCACTTTCTTCTACCGGAGCCTCCTAGATCCCTGTAGCAACGGTCGTCCCGCTGGCCTGTCGCGCCACGCTAGCCCGTACAGGAACCGGCTATCACTCACACCATTACCAGCTGTCGTCAGTCTCAGTCACCACACCAATGCGCCTTCTGTACGGCATTGCGGGCAGACGGCCGTTCTATATGGGCATTTCAGGCCGACGGATGGGGCGGCATTGTGAAACCTGCAGTGAAAATTGCATTATCTGCGGACCGGCGGAGCGTGATCACTTCTTCGCTCCCGTTTGTTTCTCCCAAGGTTCGAGTGAGAAGTGCCATAACGGGTATCAACGCAAGTGGAGGGTTTCTGCACGCCCCTTTCGAGTACCAGCTGCGAGCTTGCCCGCAGGTGGTAGAAGATGCAAGGCGATCATGGAATTTCGGGTGCTCGGGCCGATTGAGCTTTGGTCGGCTAAGCAGCAACGTGATCTTGGGCCGACCAGGGCGCGAGGTGTCCTGGCCATCCTCCTGTTGACGCCGCGCACAATAGTGCCGACCGAGGCGCTCATTGACCGGCTGTGGGATACGCGGCCTCCGCCCAAGGCCCGCGAGAGTCTCTCGGTCTACATCGCCAGGCTTCGAGCGTCGCTCCGGCAGGCCGTTGGCGATAGCGTCCTGCTGTCGGGGCGCGCCCGAGGCTACGTGCTCGATGTCGATCCTGAGGCAGTCGACTTGCATCAGTTCCGCCGGTTGCGCCGGCAAGCGGATGCCCTCATCGCGAGCAGCGACTATGACCAGGCGGCCGTGCTGCTGCGCGAGGCGGACAGCCTATGGCGTGGCCAGGCGCTGGCCGGGATCCGCGGCGACTGGGTGGCGCGGATGCGTGACAGCCTCGAAGAGGAGCGCCGGGCGGCCATCCTGAAGCGCGTCGAGTGTGAGCTGGAGCTTGGCCGGCATGCCGACCTGGTCGGTGAGCTTCGCCACCTGCTGGCTCAGTACCCGCTGGACGAGACGTTCATCGCTCACCAGATGGCGGCCCTGTACGGGAGCGGCAGGCCGGGCGACGCACTCAGCCTCTACCGGGATACCCGCAGCCGCCTTATCGATGAGCAGGGCACAGAACCGGGGCGAATGCTGTACGAACTCCATCAGCGCATCCTGCGGGGTGACCCTCAGCTGGCCGTGAGGCTCACCGACCCACGTCTTGGCCGGGCATCACGGCCAGACACGCTTCCGCCCGAGACGGTGGAGTTCGTGGGCCGCAGCGAGGAACTCGGGCTGCTCACCCGTGAGGACGACGATCCTCCCCGGATCAGCGTGATCGAGGGCATGCCCGGGGTGGGGAAGACCGCCCTGGCGGTGCACGCCGCCCGCATTGTCTCCGGGCAGTACCCGGACGGGATGCTCTACCTCAACCTTCATACCCACGACCCTGGGCGCCCGGCGCTCGACCCGGCCGAGGCGCTGCACCGCCTGCTCCTCATGCTGAACTTGCCTGCTGCGCAGATACCTGACGCTATCGGCGAGCGCGCCGCGCTGTGGCGAGCCCAGCTGAGCCGCCGTCGCGCCGTCGTCATTCTCGACGACGCTGCCGGGCATGACCAGATCCGCCCGCTCCTGCCGGTGGCAGGCCGGTGCCTGATCTTGATCACTACCCGGCGCAGCCTTCCCGACCTCGAGGGCGCCCGCGTGCTGACCCTCGACGTGCTGTCTGTCGACGACGCGATCATGCTGTTCCAGGGGATCGCGGGGAAAGGTAGTGCCCACGACGAGGGTGAGGTCGCCACGGCCGTGCGGCTGTGCGGACGCTTGCCGCTCGCAATCCAGCTCACCGCGGGCAGGCTCGCGCAGGACTGCCCGCCCAGGCTTGCCGACCTGGTCGAGGAACTGTCACAGTCTCCCGCTCGCCTGGGCGGCACAGGCGCGGCGAGCCCGGAGGTGATGTCTGCATTCGACCTGTCCTACGGGGCGCTGGAACCCAATCACCAGCGGCTCTTCCGGCGGCTGGGCGTGAGCCCATGCACTCATGTCAGCCTGCAGGCGGCGGCTGCCCTGGGCGGCGGCACCCTCGCCGAAGCAGAGAAAGCTCTCGCCGCCCTGCTCGATCAGCACCTGCTGGCTCGCGCCCCAGCCGGTCAGTTCCGTTTCCACGACCTCATCCGCGGATATGCGGCCGCGCGCGCCGGGCGTGAGGACCCCGAGCCTGAGCAGCGGCAGGCAGTCGGCAGGCTCCTTGACTACTACCTGCACACAGCCGACCAGGCTGACCGGGTAATTCAACCGTTCCGGCGCCGGATGCCGGTGTCGGTCACCCACCCGCCAGCCGCGAGCCCAGCATTAGGCACACAGGAAGACGCGGCCGCCTGGCTGGAATCGGAGTGGCGCAACATCCTGCAGGCCGCTCAGCACGCGGGCAGGCGCGAATGGAAGCGGAAGTGCGCCGATCTCACCCACGTGCTGGCCGGCTTCGTGGAGATCAGGGCGTACTGGGACGAGGCCATCGCGGCCCACACACTGGCCCTCCAGGCCTGCCGTGACCTCGCAGATCCGGCCAGGATCGCGCAGGCGTCACTGGAGCTCAGCGAGGTGAGCCAGCAGACCGGCCGCCACGAGGCAACGCTTCCGCTAGCTGAGGACGCCGCAGCGATCTACCGGTCACTGGCCGACCGGCGAGGCGAGGCCGAAGCCCTCGACCAGATAGGCATGGCCCACCAGCGCGCGGCACGTTCCCGTGAGGCCCTGGCCTATTTCCACGAAGCAAGGCTTCTATACCGCGCCGCCGCGGACCAGCACGGCGTGGCCAATACGTTGAGCCACTCCGGGATCGCCTGCTGGCATCTTGGGCATTACCCTGACGCAATGGGTCACCTGCGTGACGCGCTTTCGCTCTACCGTGACGTCGGGGACAGGCGAGGCGAGGCAAAGACCCTCAATAATCTTGGCAGGATGCAACTGTATTTCGGCTATCATAGAGACGCGCTTGAAGGCTATCAGAAGTCACTGGAGATATTTAGTGAGATAGGCGGGCCGCAGAACGCGGCGATCCTGTATCATAACATAGGAGCTGTCCACCATTACAAGGGCAGTTACGAGGAAGGGCTTGCTGCCTACCGACGGGCACTCGCCATATACCGCGACATCGGTGATCTCCCAGATGAAGCCGACGTGCTCAATGACATCGGCGCCATTTACCAGAGCGCGGAGTGCCACGACGAGGCGCTGATTTATCATCAGAAGGCCAGATTGATCGCCGAGGAGATCGGAAACCTGGCCCAGCAGGTGGTCGCACTTCGCGGGATAGCCGACGTGCGTCGCGGATCTGGCCGGCACGGCGAGGCGTTTGATAATTACCATACCGCTCTCAGGCTGGCCAGGGAGATCGGTGACCCGTACGAGGAGGCCAAAATCCTCGAGGGAATCGCCGAAGCGACGCTTAGCACACAGCGGCCCTACGCTGCACGGATTGTATTTAGGCAGGCGCTGGACATCTTCGAACGGCTCGGAGTGCCAGAGGCGGAGTCGGCGCGGATACGCATCGAGACCATGGACCCCGCCTTCGGCCGCCGCACCTCGTAGTCTGCGTGCCACCGCTGGCAACCCGCGACTGCAGAGGGAACTGGATGAGGGCCGCCTCCCTGTTCCATGAATAACGAAACCCGCTCTCGGCTCAGATCAGCACCGAACCGGGGACCTGAATGTTTGCGCCCTGAGCCGGTCCTATGTGGCCTCAGTAATCAGAGCCCGATCCTGACTATCGCCTGGACTCCGGCTGGCCGCGCCCTGAACGCACCCGGGTTGCTCGTGTGACCTGGGGTGCAAGGTAGCCATCAAGGCGAGTGCAACACAGCCAGCGCACGCTTGTACTGCAGTTCCCGGCAGCGGAAGTCGCTGGCGCGCCAGCTACCGAAGGGCGCCTTTCATGCGGGAGTGGGTGCACACATGGGGCACCTCATGACGCCTGCGGCGTGGGGCCTGCTGGCCGGGCTGACCGGCCTCGCTGGCTATATTCCGTATCTGCGGGATGCCTGGCGGCGGGCGAGCGACCCCGATCCGGCGGCCTGGCTGATCTGGACGGTTGAGTACGCCGTCCTGCTCGCGGCCCAGGCCGCCCAGCATTCCCCCTGGGAGGCATTGTGCCTGGCCGCGCTTCAGCTGGCCGGTACGCTCGCGGTATTCGCGCTGCTGGCGGCCCGGGGCGGGTGGCGTTGCGGCGCCGGCCGCTGGTTCCTGGTCGGCTGCGGCACGGGCGTTATGGCGGTATGGCCGTTCGCTCACGCACCTGGGGCGGCGATGTGCCTCGCCCTGGCCGTGGAGGGCGCGGCCATGGTCCTGGTCATCATCAACGCCTACCGCCGCCCCGGCAGCGAGACGCTCCTGACCTGGTGGGCGTTCGTCGAGGCCGGCCTGTTGGACCTGCCCGCGCTGGGGGCACACGCACCGCGGCTGCTGTATGCCTACCCCGTGTTCTTCATCGTCATGGGCACCGCAGTGCTGATCGCCGCCGCCCTCGGTCAGCGTGCGGCCAGGATGTCAGCGCAGCGCCTGCGTTATCTGAGGGTGCTAGCGCAGCGTCAGTACCATCTCCCGTCCGACCGAGAGCGTTCCGGGTTGCCACTCCAGGCGGCCCGCCAGCCGCGCGGCGGGGAACGTTTCGAACGATATCCCGAGCGCGCTCGCCAGCCACAACCGGCTCAGCGCGGCACCAAGGCAATGCGGGCCGACCCCGAACGCGATGTTGTGCAATGGCGGGCCCGAGGGGCGTAGGCAGCGGCGACCAGTGACGGCAGCACCACCTCATGGAGGCTCGGTGAGCAGTTGCGTGGCTGGGTCCCATCGCCATCCGGTGTCGGCGGTGATATGCGTTCCGCCTACCCAACGGTCGACGCCGAGGAGCTTCACGCGGTCTGCCTTCTGCTGGAGCACTTGTTCGCCCGTACGTGTGAGCCTGATTGACAGGGCGGCGAAGGCGTGGGCGTCGCCCAGCGGCGGGGCGGCAGGAAGTTCCTCGCCGGCCTGCGTCTCAATGAGGCGTGCGGCCCGCCGGCCGAGGTCCGTGAGCGTGCGGTAGAACCATGCATCGCCGAGGAACGGCGCAGCCTCAAGGTCCTGCGCGGCGCGGTACGCCGCCACCGGCGTCGTCGCGCCCGCCGCGATGGCCTGCAGCGCCCGCCGCTCGGTACCGCCCAGGCCGTCGTGCAGTGCCGGCACCTCCTCCAGCAGCCGCCGCAGCGCCAGGCCCAGGAAAGGCAGCTGCGGAACATCTGCCTCTGCGCATGCCACCAGCGCGGAAGGCTCGGGACTGCGGAGCGCATCCCAGGCCGCCGCGGCGGCGGCGAGCGTGTCCGGTGTTGCCGCTACCCGCGCCGGCCACAGTGTCTCAAGCTGATCTGCGGTCAGCTCACCGAGCCCGCGGAACGACGGCTGGCCTGGAAACGAGCCGACGACGATCAGCTCGGGCGCCCCGGCCGCGGCCGCCGTGGCCGCCCCGGCCGCCGCGGCCGCCGTGGCCGCCCCGGTCGGCGTGGCCGCCAGTGCGAGGACGTCGAGGAGCTGGAGCTGGTCGTACAGGTCATGCTCGAACCACAAGACCACCTGCTGCCTGTCCTGCAGGGCGTCAAGGAGTTGCCGGTCGCGCCGTTCCAGCGAGGACAGGATCGCCGGCCTGCTGCCCCAGCCGCAGCCGGAAAGGAAAGCGGCCCGGGTGCGCAGCAGCGCGCGCCGCGGTCCGGCTGGCACCGGCCCCTCGTGCAACACGTCCTGCCAGGGCAGGACCGCGCCGCCGAGCGATGTCTGCCGCAGTGTGTTGCCCGCGCTCTCGCCGTTGGTGACGTGCAGCGGCGACGGATGTACCGGTGATTCGCGGCCACGCCGGGCCAGGTAAGCCGCGCCGCATGTGCAGTGATCCAGCGACTCGCACGCGCAGCCGACTATCCGGGCGAGTTCGTCGCGCATCCGCCGCAGCGCCGCAATACGTCCGTCAATCTCGTCGATCTTCACAGCCATCCGCACCCGCAGGGCCTCGGGGGCGGGAACCCGCCCGCGCTGCACGGCGCGGAGGTACTCCTCGATCTCCGCGAGCGTGAAGCCGGTCGCCTGCACATCTTTTATCGCGCGCAGAAAGCGCACCGCATCCTCGTCGTAGCGCCGGTGCCCGCTCGGCGTCCGGGGCGGCTCGGGCAGCAGGCCGCGGCGCTCGTAGTACCGCAGCGTCTCGACGTTGACGCCCGCGCGCCGCGCGACCTCGCCAGCTCTCACACCCGCACTGTAGGCCCGTACCCCAGTACGGAAATCAAGGCGTCGGTCACGACTCCGACACTTAATAAAGGCACTACTGTCCGCGGGCGCGACAGTTGCGCTGGCGGCCGGGATTTTGGTCGGTACGGCCGGCACATCGCAGGCCGCGGTGTCACTCCCGTGCGACATCTACGCTGCTGCCGGCACCCCCTGCGTCGCCGCACACAGCACCGTGCGAGCGCTATACGCGGCTTACAACGGCTCTCTCTACCAGGTCAGGCGCGCGTCGGATTCCGCGACCACCAACATCGGAGTGCTCACCGCGGGCGGCTACGCCAACGCCGCAGCGCAAAATACGTTCTGCGCTGGCACGTCGTGCACCATCATGCAGATCTATGACCAGTCTCCGCAGCACAACAACCTCACCATCGAGGGACCTGGTGGGGCAGGTGGACAGGATGTCGGCGCGAACGCGGCCGCGCTGCCGGTGACAGTCGGTGGTCATTCGGTCTACGGGGTCTTCGTGTCGGCCGGTGTCGGCTACCGGGACGACAGCACGACGGGCGTCGCGACCGGCGGCCAGCCGCAGGGTGAGTACATGGTGGCCAGCGGCACGCATGTGAACAATCGGTGCTGCTTCGACTACGGGAACGTCGAGACGAACAACCGCGATAACGGTAACGGCCACATGGACGCGATCAACTTCGGCACGGAGTGCTGGTTCGCTCCGTGTTCAGGATCTGGTCCCTGGGTCCAGGCAGATCTTGAAAACGGGCTCTTCGCCGGGGCGAATGGCTCCGACACGAATAATCATGGAAACTCCGGCGCCTATGTCACGGCCCTGCTGAAAAATAACGGGCAAACAACATATGCCATCAAAGGAGGCAACGCCCAATCGGGCGGCCTGACCACCTGGTACAACGGAGCGCTTCCCAACCTTGGCGGGTATGCCCCCATGCACCAGGAAGGGGCCATCGTCCTGGAGACCGGCGGCGACAACAGCAATGGATCCGTCGGATCCTTCTTCGAAGGGGTCATGACCGCTGGCTATCCGACGGATGCGGCCGATAACGCTGTCCAGGCCAATGTCGTCTCGGCCGGTTACGGAGCGGGTGGTGGTGGCGGTTTCACCGGTCCCATCCACGGGGTGGGGTCGGGCAAGTGCCTGGACGTCACCGGCGCCTCACAGGCCAACGGCACCGCCACCGAGATCTGGACCTGCAACGGCGGCACCAACCAGACCTGGACCCGGTCCTCCAGCCAGCTCACCGTCTACGGCGGCACCAAGTGCCTGGACGCCTTCAACAACCAGACCACCCCCGGCACCAAGGTCGATATCTGGGCCTGCAACGGCGGCGCCAACCAGCAATGGAACGTCAACTCCAACGGCACCATCACCGGGGTCCAATCCGGCCTGTGCCTCGACGTGACCGGAGCGTCCACCGCCAACGGCGCCGCCGTCGAACTGTGGACCTGCAACGGCCAAAGCAACCAGCAATGGACCCTCGGATAGCCCGAGGAACGCTGAACCGCCCCTGGTCGGCGGGCACTGAGCGCAGTGCCGCGTGTCCGCCACCAGATGCCGGTTAACCCCCTTGGATCTTCTTTCCCCTATGCCGGCCCTGGCATAGGGGAAAAAAGATGACCGGCCGCAAGCGCCACATCGCGGCCGACACACCCGGGGCTCAAGGTTTAATCAGGCGCGTTGCCTGCCCGCTTCGGTGCCAGCGCCTCCAGCAGCGTCGCCGCGTCGTAGGCTCCCCGGTGCACGGCGCCGTCGATGACCAGGGTGGGGGTACCCCGCACCTCACCCGACGCCATTCCGCTTTCCACGTCCCGGCGGACACGCCCCAGTACGCCGGCCCCGACCCGGTCGCGGTCGAACAGCGCGACGTCGAGCCCCAGGTCGGCGGCATACCGACGCAGGTCGTCGTCGTCGAGCGCCTTCTGGTGGTGAAACAGCGTCTCATGCATGTCCCAGAACCGGCCCTGCAACGCGGCGGCCTCGGCCGCGGCGGCCGCAGCCAAGGCGTGCGGGTGGATCCCGGTCAGCGGGAAGTGCCGGAAGGCGAACCGGGCGCCCTCACCCAGTTCTCTCTCGACGCGTTCGATGGCCTGGAACGCCTGCCGCGAGTACGGGCACTCGTAGTCGCCGTACTCAACGATCAGACGGCCGGCGGGCGAGCCGCGGACGTGATCAACCGCCTCGTCCACCGGCTCCATGGCCGGCTCTTGCTCCTGCCGCATAGCGTGGCGCGTCATGAGTTCTCCTGGTGCGGGCTGACGGGCAGCGGAACTGGCCAGGCCGGTCAGAAGCCGGCCGGCTGCCGGATGAGGACGACGTGGATGCGGCCGGGCTGTTCCTGGTGGATCTCCAGAACCTTCCCGACGTAGCTGTTCTGCCCGTAGGCGGCGTACGCGCGGGCGTCCTCGAGCTTCAGGCTGTGCTGGTAGATCCGCTCGTGCGCCGCCGCCAGGGTGGGAACGAGCTTCTGCGCGCCGACGACGAAGATGACGCTGGCGGCGCCCCAGGCGTAGGAGGCGAGCTGGCTGCCCGAGGCCGAGGCGATGACCAGCGTTCCGTCATGGGTGACCGCGTGGACGCTGCCGAGGGCGTAGTCGGGCTGTCCGGCGATCGCCTTCATCTCCGGCAGTTGCGTCGCGAAGTCCAGCGCCAGCATCTTGTTGCGCACCGATTCGTAGGGTCCGCCGTCGTTGATCGCGTCCGCGATGCCGGTCTCGGCCAGTGTCACCGAGGTGTTGGTCATCACCGAGGAACCCTCAGGGATGCGGGCCAGAACAGCCTGGCGCGCCGCGTCGAGATCGTCGGCGACTTCGACGCTGAATCCGTGCTCTTCCAGAGCGACGACGGTCGCGGCGAGCGTCTGGTCATCAGGCAGGGCGGTGAAGCGGTCTGATGTGTGGGTCGTGCTCATAGCTGATCCTCCTACGCAGGGGAAATAGCTGCCGGCGGTGGCGCCGCATGCGAGCATAAACGGACTTTACCCCGTTTAGTATTCCGGGCGGTAGAGTCAGGCCCGTGGACCGGCCCCTTTTGTCAGTGGGAGCGCCGCGCGCCGAGCGCGCCGACGCCGTACGCAACCGGCTACATCTGCTGGCCACGGCGCGCGGGATGCTCGCCGAGCAGGGCGCGGACAAACTGACCATGGACGGGCTGGCCGAACGGGCCGACCTGGGCAAGGGGACGGTGTTCCGCCGGTTCGGCACCCGCGCGGGGATCTTCCAGGCGCTACTGGACGACGACGAGCGGGCCTTCCAGGAGCAGGTACTGTACGGGCCGCCGCCGCTGGGTCCGGGCGCTTCGCCGCTGGACCGCCTGATCGCCTACGGCCGGGCCCGAGTCGGCTTCCTGATCGGGCACCGCGAAATCGCCCGCGCCGCCCTGGACGGCAGCCAACCTGTACCAGCCGGATCACAAACGCCCATCTCCCAGATGCACATCCGAATGCTGCTCGGGCAGATACACCTCGGCGCCGCCAACCTCGACGTCCTGGCCGTCCAGCTCACCGCTGCCCTGGACGGCCCCCTCCTGCTCTACCTGTCGGCGTCCGACCTCACCGAAGCCGCCGCCCAGACCGAGGAGAGGATCGCACAGGGCTGGCAGGACCTCATACAGCGCGTCTGCCGACCTTGATCAACAAGTCCGGCCCGGCCCGACTGAACTGACCGCTGGCCAGGTGATCACGCAGCGAGTCGAACTGACCGTCGTTATGCCAGCGCTACTTGGTCGCTGCCGTTTGCTCGATGAGGCCGGCCGCCTGGCGGACGCCGTCGCGCCCCTGGATCGTGGCCGCCGCGCTGGCGAGCCGACCGCGCAATTCAGCGTCGCCGAGCAGCCGATCCAGCGCGTCATGCATCTCGGCGTCGGTGAACCGGTAGGTATCGAGCCGACGACCCAGGCCCAGTTCCTGCATGCGCTGCGCGTTGTCGTACTGGTCCCAGAACAGCGGCAGCACGATCGTCGGCTTGCCGAAGTGCAGGCACTCGGTGACTGTGTTGTTGCCGCCATGAGTGATCACCAGGTCGCAGACCGGGATGACCGAGGCCTGTGGCAGGAACTCGGCGCCCGCCATGTTGGGGGCTAGCTCGATCTCCTCATGCAGCGGCCCCTTGGACACGATGTAGCGGTAGGGGGTAGCGGACAGGCAGCTGATCACCCGCCGCATCAGCGGCACGTCTGCCGATCCGAGCGAACCAAGCGAGAAGTAGATAACCGCGCCGTCACCGTCGGCCAGCGCATCGGGCAGCGCGAACTTCTCGTCTGTCTCTCGCACCGAAGAGTCCAGCCGGTGCCAGGAAGGCCCAAGCGGCCGGACGCGCCGGTAGTCGGCTAGCTCCGGGTAGAGATACAGGTTTACCGCGCCCTCGTGGATGAACTCGAGGTCGGGCAACGACGGCGCGCCCTGCTCGATGACCCAGGCGTTGAACTCGGCCCACATCGGCCGGTGAACCCGCTCATACTCGTCACGGAAGGCCTGCCAGCGGGCCTGGTCTGTGGCTGAGTATCCGGAGAACGCGGGCGGGACGCCCGGATCCTTGATCTCCAGGGGATTGCAGGACACTATCCGTACGAACGGCACTCCCGCGGTCATCAGGGCCGGAAAACTGACCACATTGTCCTCAACGATCACATCCGGCCGCGCCCGTTCGACGATCCCGGCGAGTTGCCGCTGGCAGTACCGCGCGCCGCTGGTCAGCTCCTCCCACACTGGCCTGATCCACGTGTCTAGCTGCTCGATCGTCGGCTTGCGGAACTCCGGCGCTGTGTCGCGGATGAAATCCTTCCAGAACTGCCCGGCTCCTTGGTCAGCCGCGTCCTCTCCGCGCGGTGCAGCGAGGTCGACAAGGTCCTCCTCGAAGCCGAGTGGTTCAAGGCGCCCTTTCCACGACGCCTCGGCCGCGAACACAACCCGGTGGCCGCGGCGGCGCAGCACGTCGCCGATCCCGATGCAGTCGTTGGTCGGCCCGTACGCGCTCTCCGGCATGAACAGGATGGTCAGCGGCCGCTCGCTCATAGTCCGCTCCTTCAGGCAAGTATCGACCTGACCGCAGAATCAAATACGGCTCGGACGTTGGCGTCAAAACTGCGGGTAAGCAGGAAAGCCTCTGCGCCGGTTAACGGAGGCCAAGAGCGGCGTCCAGGCCTCGGGCCTTCTCTTGGCCCGGCGTGACCTGCGCGCGACTGCGGCGCAGGACGACGGCGGTGACTACCACGGCCAGCACGGTGGCGCCGAGCATGATCGTAGCGAGGGCGTTGACGGCGGGGGTGAGGCCGAAGCGCACGGCCGAGTACAGCACAATCGGCCAGGTGTTGGTCGTGCCGTTCGTGAACGCGGGCTGGACATAGTCGTCGAACGAGAAGGTGAACGACAGGAGGGCCGCGGCCACGATGGCCGGCATGAGCCGAGGCAGAGTTACCTGGCGAAAGGTGGCCAGCGGCCCGGAGCCGAGGTCATAGGCGGCCTCCTCAAGCGTGTCGCCCATCCCCACGAACCTGGCCCGGATGATAAGCATCGCCACCGAGGCGTTGAACACCACCTGGCCGAGCAAGATGGTGGGCTTTCCCAGGGGCGGGAAGGCGTGGATGTAGTTGCGGGCCTGCACGAAAAAAATGAGGGACGCCACAGCGATGACGATCTCGGGTACGACGAGGGTCAGGTAGGCGAGGGCGTCGAACGGCGCACGAAGCCGCGGCTTCATCCTGGCCAGGGCCAGGGCCGCGCACAGGCCCAGGGCGGTGGCGATGATCGACGCTGCCGCGGCGATCTGGAGGCTGGTAATGATCGCCGGGATGTAGGTCGGGTCATGCAGCCCAGCGCTGAACCAGCATGAGGTGAACCCGTTCCAGACCGCGATGTTGCCGACCTGGACGGGCGGGATGTTGCAGATGTTGGAGCCGTGGAAGGCGGCGACGGAGGCTGGCGATGGCCTGTTGAAGGCGAAGATCACCATCACCAGGATCGGCAGGTACAGGAATGCGTACAGCACCAGCGCCCAGGCGGCGAACCCGTGCTTGGCCTTGAGGCGCCTAGGCACCGAACTGCTCCTCTTTGGTGGCGAACAGGATGTACACGATGACGAACACCGACAGCGCCGCCATCAGCGCGATTGAGAGCGCTGAGCCGAACGGCTGGTTCTGGGCCTGGTTGAACTGGTCCCCGATGATGTTCCCCACGAACTCGTAATTTCCGCCGCTCAGGATGTTGGGGATGATGTACTCGCCGGTCATGGGGATGAACACCAGCAGCGCCCCCGTGACGAAACCAGGGAGGGTGAGCCGGAGCGTGATCTGCCGGAAGGCCGTGAATGGGCGTGCCCCCAAGTCCGTGGCGGCTTCGATCAGCGTCCAGTCCATCCGCTCCAGCGAGGCGAACACCGGCAGGATGAACAACGGCAGGTAGTTGTACACCAGTCCCACGCCCACCGCGTACTTGGTGTACATGATGTTGAGGCCTAGGTCTTTGGCCAGATACCCGTTGGGGTCGAGGATGATCTTCAGCGCGTAGGTGCGGATGAGGAACGACGTCCAGAACGGCACCACGATTATGAGCAGCGCCAGCATCTTGTACGTTGTCAGGTAGCGGGCCATCCAATATGCGACTGGATAACCGACAGCGATGGTGAGCAGGGTGCCGACCCCGGCCATCACCAGCGTGCGCTCGAAGATAGTGATGTATAGCGAGGTGGCGATCTGGTGGTACTGGGACGTGTTGAACCCGTATCTGAGACTGCCAAAGCCCTGCTGGACCGCCAGCGAGAACGCCGCCAGGATGGCCATCGGCCCCAGGAAGAAGATGGCGTAATACAGCAACAACGGCGCCGTCAGCCATGCCGGGTAGCGCGGCCGGAACGACCGCCCTACCCGCCGCGCCGCCGAGTCGGCGGCCACCGCCGGTGTCTTCTCGGCAACTGCCATCAGGCCGCCTTGAACTCCGAGTAGATCTGGGTGCGGACCTCCACGACCTGCGGGTTGACGTTGAGGATGTAGTGGTAGCTGTCGGTATAGCTCTTGGGCACGTTGAACATGGGGTCGTCGCGAAGGCTCGCGGGCAGCTGGGCCAGCGCGCTCGGCATCGGGATCTTGTAATTGTGGTAGTTCATCTCGGTCACCGCCGTGCTGGGCGTGAGCAGCCAGTTGATCCAGGCGTGCGCGGCCACCGGGTGCGGTGCGGTGGCCGGGATGCACCAGTTGTCCGCCCAGATCTCCGATGCCGCATGCGGGATGATGGCCGTGATGTCATTTTGCTTCTTGCGCCCTTGCACGATCCGGCGCACGTCGCCGTTCCACCCCTGGCTGAGGATGATCTTGCCCGCGATGGCGTCGTTGATGTAAGCGGAGGAGTCGATCGTGGTGACGCCCTTGCGGATCGAGAGCAGGAATGATTTCACCTGGTTAAAGTCGGCCTGGCTCGTGGTGTTGGGATTCAGAGTGAGCGCCATCAGCGCGAGCGGCACCACCTCTTCCGCCCCGTCCAGGAGGTTGGTGCGGCCCTTGCCCACGTACTTGGGCAGAGCCATGTAAAAGTCATGCATCGTGGCAGGCTGCTCGGTCACGATCTTGTTGTTGTAGAAGAACATCGTGATTCCGAAGTCCTTGATGACGTGATAGTCGCCCGTCGGGTCATATGACGGCTTCAGGAACGACGGATCTAGGTTCTTCAGGTTCGGCAGGAGCGCCTTGTCCAGCGCCATCAGCCTTTTCTCTTCGATCAGCTCCGCGACAGCATTCTGGCTGGGCACGATGATGTCGTAGCTCGTGCCGCCCGCGTGCAGCTTGGCCAGCAGTTCGTCGTTGCTGGAGTAGAAGGTCTCGTGGGTGGTCATGCCGACCTGCGCCTCGGGCGGAAGTTTCGCGAACTTCGTGAAGGTCGTGGGGTCGTCGTACTGCGACCAGTTGTAGATCTCGAGATGGTTCTCGAGCGACTTGCCTGCCAGCGGGTTCCCGGAGGGACTCTTCGAGCCGGTGCCGGTGCCGGTGGTCGTCGTCGCGCCGCACGCCGCCGCCGCTGCCGCAAGGAGCGCCATCCCGCCCAGGCCGAGGGCCTGCCGCCGGTCGATGTGCCGGCCGGCTGCGCGCTGCACCTCGCGGTGCAGGTAGTCGAGCTTCGGCTTCATTGTGCGCGGCGCGAGAATCCTGAGTTCATCCCGGTCGTCGTTCATGGTTCCTCCTGCTCGCCCCCCCTGGCGGCCGGGGCAGCTTCACCCAGGACGAGCGGGGCGGCTTCATCCCAGCTGAGTGCGATCCGGTCGCCCGGGTCAATGGTGTCTAGTGCGGGATCGGCGCTGGCGCGCTGCTCGCGCACAACGATGTTGTCGATGCCTGGCAGCTTGGCCACGATCTGGATCTGGTCGCCCAGGTACATCTTGGCGATGACCTCAGCCGTGGCCGAGTTGGCCCTCCCATCAGCCCCGCCGGCCGCGGCGACTATGCGCTCGGGCCGGATGCCAACGCGCAAGCGCGTGCCCTTGGCCGCCTGGCCACGGCCGCGCACCACAATCCCCGAGCCAACATCGATGGCGAACCCGCCGTCAGCCGCCTCGGCCACCTCACCGACGAGGAAGTTCATGTCGCCGATGAAGTCAGCCACGAACGGCGTCAGGGGCCGGTCGTAGATCGCGCGCGGCTCGTCGAGCTGCTCGATCACGCCGTTCGACATGACGGCTACCCGATCCGACATGGACAGGGCCTCGCCCTGGTCGTGGGTGACGTAGATGAAGGTGATGCCGACCTGAGCCTGGATGCGCTTGAGCTCGATCTGCATCTCCTTGCGCAGCTTCAGGTCGAGCGCACCCAGGGGCTCGTCCAAGAGCAGCACCCGCGGGTTCATCACGAGCGCCCGTGCGAGTGCGACGCGCTGCTGCTGGCCACCGGAGAGCATCGCGGGCCGGTGCTTCTCCCGGCCGGTCATGTGCACCAGTTCGAGGGCCTCATACGCCTTGGCGTGGCGCTCTGCCTGGCCAACCTTGCGCTGCTTGAGCCCATAGGCCACGTTGTCCAGTACGGACATGTGGGGGAACAGCGCGTACTGCTGGAAGACGGTGTTGACCTCGCGCTTGTAGGGCGGCGCGCCGACCATGTCCATGCCGGCGATCAGGATCTCGCCCTCGTCCGGCTGCTCGAAGCCGGCGATCAACCGCAGGGAGGTGGTCTTGCCGCAGCCAGATGGCCCCAGGAGCGACAGGAACTCGCCCTTGCGCACCTTGAGATTTACGGCGTTGACGGCGGTCAGAGAGCCGAAGCGCTTGGTCACAGCGCGAAGCTCTACGTCGTAGGCCCTGTCGCCGTTGGGGGAACTCACGCCCCACATCACCCCCCACCAACGAGTGTTAGAGGCACTGTAGGGCAACCTGCGGTCCATGGGCCAGGAGGGAGCGCTCTAGGCCTCAAGCACGTTGCCGAGATCAACGACACCCTGGGTCGCGTCGTGACCCCGGTGTGCCGGTGACGGCCGACGGTCGCATGACGTGACGATGTTATCGGCACGCACAAAATCCCGGCGGGCGCGCGCGCACGTATCATCCGGCCACGGGCGGCCCGGCGTTCGCGAGCCGAGCCGCGAAGGCCGTCGCCCATCCACTCGGCGTCCCAGCCAACCTGGCTAGCGGTTTGGCCCACGGTCCCGCCCACCAAGTCACCGCCTATCCGGAGCAGCCGGCCGCCGAATCCGGTGACCGAGTGCTGGAAGGACGAGGTGTAGCCGTTGCCGCAATGACGGCAGAAGAATTCGAACTGGTACCCCTCACGCGTGCCGCGATCCTGATAGTTATCCGTGAAGAAAATCATCTCGGGCATATCGTCCCCCATCTGGCAGCGGCGAGCCACCCTGGCCCGCTGCCGGGTGAACGTATCGCTTCACGAGCGGGGCGCGAATCCAGGAAAACATGTATCTCTGGCGCGGGCGGACGAGGGCGCGGCGTCAGGCGCCATGCCACCGGGCGTACAGGATCGCCGATCGCGAGCGCCTGCGGGACCCCGAGACCGGGTGGACATGCCCGCCCGGCTGGCGGAGCGGGCCGAGAGCGGCACCGGGCTCCGACATCACGAGGCAGCAGACGTTTGGATCCCTTGGCTTCCATCCATGGACGGACCGTGCGTGGCCCGCTCGAAGTGTCGGCAGGGCGCGGCATACTGCTGTGTTGTCATGGACGAATTGACCCTCCGCCCGTTTGCCCACCTGACCGCGCCGCTGCACGAGCTGTACCGGCGAGTGATGGCCGTCTTCCGGGTCAGCAAGCAGCGGTTCGTCGTGCATCTGCGGCCGGAGGACGTTACCGAGGCGTTGCGCGGTGACAGCGCGGCGCCGGCCGGCCATGAAGACGTGCAGGAAGCGCTCAGCAAGTTGGCGGAGTGGGGCAATCTGCGGGCCACCCCCGACACCAGCCGGGTCACCACGGTGGAGGACTTCTACCGGACCCGCTACCTCTATCAGCTCAGCCGTGAGGGGGAGGCGGCGGAACGCGCCCTGGAGGTATACGAACAAGAGATCGGGCGCCGCGCCGAGCTGCAGGCCGTGGCACTGGAGGATATCCGGCTACGACTGCGGGCGCTGGCCGGGCTGCCCGCGGACCCGGATCCGGCCGTGGTGCACAACCTGCTGCTCGAACTATCCGGGCGGCTGGACAGCCTGGCAGCGAACGCCACCGCGTTCATGAGTGGCCTGCAGCGCACGATCGACTTGCAGGACATCGACGAGGAGGCCTTCCTCAGCTACAAGGACCGGCTGCTTTCCTACCTGGAGCGGTTCGTTTCCGAGCTGGTGATCAAATCGTCCGATATCGCGGCGCTGCTGCAGTCGATCGAGCCCGTGCGGGCCGGGCACCTGTTGCGCATGGCTGCGCAGCGGGAGGCCGCAGACGTCGCGCCGGCCGGCGCCGACGCGCAGGACGGCACCAGCGATACCGACCCCCTTGAGGCCAAGCTTCGTGACTGGCAGAGCCGATGGTCAGGTATCTGGTCGTGGTTCTGCGGCGACCGGGCGCACCCGAGCCAGTCCGCGCTGCTCCGGCAGAGGGCACGCAAGGCTATCCCGGATCTGCTCGCCACGATCAGCGTGCTGCAAGAGCGCCGGGCCGGCCGCAGCGATCGCAGCGCCGATTTCCGCACGCTCGCCCGCTGGTTCGCCGGGGCGCCAAGCGAGCACGACACGCACCGGCTGTGGCGGGCCGCCTTTGGGCTCTCCCCGGCCAGGCATTTCACCGGCGAGCCGCCTGAAGACGCCAGTACGGGCGAGAGCTGGCTCGACGCGCCGCCGCATGTGATCTCAGCGCGGCTGCGCAGTACCGGCCGGTACGAGCGCCGGGGCGGGCCGGCCAAGATCAGGGACCGGTCCGCCGAGCGCAGGCGCCTCGCCGACCAGGTGACGGCGGAGCGGGAGCAGACCGACGCGGCTCGGCGGCGCCTGGCCACCGGCCACGCGGCGCGGCTCAGCTCGCTGGGCGAGCTGGACCACGACGAGTTCAGCCTGTTCCTCCGCATCCTCGGCGAAGCACTGTCCGCAGGATCCCCTGGTCTCGATGGCGTCATTACCACCCGGACCGGCGACGGCACCATGGAGATCGTGCTACGCCCGCTCAGCGACGGCGTGGTGGCCGAGATCAAGACGCCAGATGGTGTGCTGCGCGGCCCGGACCATGAGATCACGATCAGCGACCTCACAGAACCTGTTCGTGCGTCGCACACGGCCATCGAGGGGGCACTCCAGTGAGCCCGGCCAGCCTGCCCGACCTCCTCGACCAGCAACGCGACGACGACCGCCGCCGGTGCGTCCGGGCGCTGCTGCGGCACCCGCTGCTAACCCCGGGCGGCCCCGATCAGCAGGCGTTCGTGCTGGCCAGGCGGCACGCGGCATGGCTGGGCGACTGGTTCGCGAGCCAGGCGGGGTGGACTGTTTACGCGGACCATGCTGTGGTCCGGCTCAAGAAGATCCCTGGCGAGCTGTCGGACGCCAGCCGCGGCGCCGCCACCAAGGTACCGTTCGGGCGCCGCCGGTATGTCCTGGCCTGCCTGGCCCTGGCGGCACTGGAGCGAGCGGAAGCGCAGGTGACTCTCGGCTGGCTGGTGGAGCGGGTGGTCAGCCTGGCCGCCGACCCCGTCCTTGGCGATGCCGGGATCACGTTCACCCTCGACACCCAGGAGGAGCGCCGCGACCTGGTCGCGGTCGCGCGGCTGCTGCTCGATGCCGGAGTGCTGGCCCGGGTAGCCGGAGACGAGCAGGCGTTCATCGCCAGCACCGGCGACGCTCTGTATGACGTGAACCGGCGGGTTCTCGCCTCGATGCTCGTCACCAGGCGCGGCGCGTCGACGGTAACCGAGACCACATTCACCGGCCGGATGCGCGCGCTGGTCGCCGAGCCGCGGCCCGAGACCGAGGAGGCGCGGAACCGGGAGATAAGGCACCGCCTCGTGCGCCGACTACTCGACGACCCGGTGCTCTATTACGCCGACCTCAGCGATGAGGAGCGGGCCTACCTGTCCGGCCAGCGCGGTCTGCTGCTGCGCCGACTCGCCGACGCCACGGGCTTCATCCCCGAGGTCCGGGCCGAAGGCATCGCACTGCTGGATCCCACGGGTGACGCGACCGACCTGGGCATGCCCGAAGAGGGCACCGACGGCCATGCGACGTTGCTCCTCGCCGAGTACCTGGCCGCGGCGCTGCGTGAGCGGCCAGGGACACCGGTGCGCGTCGCGGAACTGCATCAGCACGTCGCAGCGCTCGCCCGCCAGCACAAGCCGCACTGGCGGAAGGGGGCGGCTGATCCCGGTGCCGAGCGGGAGCTGACTGCTGGCGCGCTGCGCAGGCTGTCGGCCCTGAGCCTGATCCGGCGGGACGGCGATCAGGTCACCCCGCTTCCCGCCCTGGCCAGATACGGCTACGCGGACCCCACGATCACCGGGAGCCAGACGTGACAGATCAAGCCCAGGCCTACCCGGAGACGGCGGTCCCGGCGGCGCTACCGGTACCGCAGCGCTCGCGCTGGCAGCCGCTCCGGGCCGGGCTCGCCGACCTCTTTTACTACGACTACCAGGAGTTCTGGTTCTGCGATGGCAGGCTCATGCTGCGCGGCAATAACGGCACCGGCAAGTCAAAGGTGCTCGCGCTCACCCTGCCGTTCCTGCTCGACGCGGACCTCTCGCCGACACGGGTCGAGCCGGACGGCGACCGCGACAAGAAAATGGAGTGGAACCTCCTCCTTGGCGGGCGGTATGACGAGCGGCTCGGCTACACCTGGCTGGAGTTCGGCCGCCGTACCGAAAACGGCGAGCATGCCTATTTCACGATCGGATGTGGGCTGAAGGCAGTCAGCGGCCGTGGCATCGCCGACCGCTGGTACTTCACCACGTCGCAGCGCGTGGGCGCGGACCTGTACCTGATCGGCCCCGCCGGCACCGTGCTCACCCGCGACCGGCTGACGTCCGCGGTCGGTGAGTACGGCATGGTCACCCAGCGGGCGGAGTCCCACCGGCGGGCAGTGGACGAGCACTTGCTACACCTTGGTCCCGACCGGTACGCCTCGCTGGTCGATCTGCTCATCCAGCTCCGCCAGCCGCAGCTGTCCAGGCGCCCGGACGAGGGCAAGCTGTCCCGTGCCCTGTCGGAGGCGCTCGCCCCCGTCGACCAGTCGGTGATCGCGGACATCGCGACCGCGTTCCACGACCTCGAACAGCAGCGCGACGAACTGAGCGCGCTCAAGGAAACGCGGGGACATGTCGCCAGATTCGGCCAGCGCTACCAGCAGTATGCGCGGGTAGCATCGCGGCGGCAGGGCCGGGAGCTGCGCGCCGCCCAGTCCGCCTACGAGCAGGTGGGCCGCGACCTCAGTGGCATCAGGGATGAGATCGCGGCGGCGCACGCGGCCGAGATCCAGGCCGGTGACCGCCTCGATGCCGTCCGCGGCGAGCTGACCGAGGTCACCGCCATCCGTGAGGAACTAGCTGGCCGGCCAGAACTGGCCAGCCTGGAACATGCGCAGCGGCACGCCAGCACGACTGCCGCAACAGCCGCGCGGGACAAACAACAAGCAAATAACGCCGAACGAACTTGTGGCGACCGCGCTGTCAAGCACGAGTCAGCGCTCGGCGCAGCAGCCCGGACGCGCCAGCTTGTTGCGGATGCCACCGCGACGGCGCGGCAGGCGTCGGCGGAAGCAGGGATCGCCCGCGATCACGGCGCGCTGGCCGCGCCCCTCGGCCTGCCGGATGGCATCAGCGAATCACTGATCAGCGCGGCCGAGCAGGAGTTCGCGGGACTGGCCACTCGTCGTGAAGAAGCCGTGGCGCACGTGCTGGGGCTCGCCGAGAAGGCCGCCGCGGAAGAGCAGGAAGCGATTGCGGCCCGGACCCGGCTGGGCGAGCTGGAAGGTGAGCGGGACGACGCCGCCGAGGCCAGGCGGGCCGCGGAGGACGCGGTGGCCGTCACGGGCGCTGTCCTGGTTGAGGCTTGGCAGGCGTACGCCGCGCAGGCGCGCGAACTGGCCCTGCCGTACCCCGACGAGCTGGGCCTGGCCGGGTGGACCGAGACCCTCAACGGGCCGAACCCGGCCGAGACCGCCCTGCGGTCGGCGGCGGCCAGCGCCACCCAGGCGCTCGCGGCGGCGCATGCGCGGGCGGCGGCGCACGCCGAGGAAGCAGCCCAGGTGCTGAAGTCCCTGGAGGAAGAACGCCGCCGGCTCGAAGCGGGCGAGACCGTCAGGCCGCCGGCTCCGTACACCAGGAAGGAGGGGGCCCGCGACGGGCGGCCCGGCGCGCCGTTGTGGCAGCTCACCGACTTCACCGGCTCACTGGACGAGCGGCAGCGGGCTGGGCTGGAGGCGGCACTGGAGGCGTCCGGGCTGCTGGACGCGTGGGTTACGCCCGATGGCAGGCTCCTGGACGCCGACACTCACGATGTCGTGGTCACCGCGGTGGGGACGCCGGGCGACGGGAGACGCCCCGACGATCGGTCAGTGACCTCGGCCGGCTGGAGCCTCGCCGGGGCGGTGCGTCCTGTCATTGACGACGCCGACGCTTTGGCTAGTCATGTTTCGCCGGACACCGTGCAGGCCATCCTCATGGCGATAGGGCTTATCTTCAGCAACGAAGATCCGCGCGGTCCGGCTGCCCCCGGGAGCGGCCCGGCCCCGGACCACGCCACGTCCGTTACCTCCTTTGCCGTGCCCGCCGGGCGGGAAGAATCCGGTGGCACGGATGCGCCGGTCTGGGTGAGCCTGAGTGGCCAGTGGCGGGTGGGGCCGCTGCGTGGAGCGTGGGCGAAGGCCGCCGCCGAGTATGTCGGGGCGGGTTCCCGTGAGCAGGCTAGGCGGCGCAGGCTCGCCGCCCTGGCGGGAGAGATCGAGCTTGCGCAAGACGCGCTCGCCAGCGCCGGGCAGGCCGTTGCGGACGTCCGGGCCCGCCAGTCCGCGCTCGCCGCCGAAGTCGCGGCTCAGCCCTCCGATCAGGAACTACGTGACGCGCATGGAAAGTCCGCTGGCGCGCGAGAAGCCTTTGCGCGTGCCCACCGGAAGGTTGAGCAGCAGGCGGCCCGGGTCGCCGAGGCCGAACGGAAGGCAGCCGATCGGGCGGCCGAGCGCGACGAGGCAGCCGCCGACCTGGGAGTCCCCGCTACCCAGGCGGAACTCAGGGCGGCCGCCAGCGCGGTGCGCCGTTATGCGAGTTTCGCGCAGAAACTGGCGACGGTGCTATGGCAGCATCACGCCAGTCTGTCCGATGCGGCGACCTGCGCGGCCGAGCTGGAGCAGGCCCAGGCCGACCTGGCCGCCGCGAAAGCCGCGGCGGCGGATGCAGCCGAGACGGCGCGGGATGCGGCAGCCCGCCTGGCCACGGTGCGGGAGTCGATCGGTGCGACCGCCGACGAGCTACGGGAACAACTCGATGCGGCCAAGCGCAGGATCGGCGAACTCCGGAATGCCGAGCGGCAGCTGGATGGGACCCACCGGGAGCAGGCGGAAAAACGTGCCCGGATGCAGGGCCGCGAGGAGCAGCTACTGGGCAACCAGGCCGAGGAACAAGCCCGGCGTGACGCGGCGGTCGCGGCCTTCTGGCGGTTCGCCGGGACGGGGCTGCTGGCCGTTGCGCTGCCTGAGCTAGACATGCCAGATGCCACCGCGACGCCGGCCCGGGAGATGGCCAGCCGGGAGGGTGCGGCACCCGGCCCGGCGCCCGGAGCGGCGCCCTGGCCGGCGCTCGCGGAGCCCGCTGCGCCCGCGGTGCGCCTGGCCCGGCAGGTGGAACAGGAGCTCACCGCTGTGGACGACGGCGATGAGGCGTGGAAGCGGGTCCAGGACGACATCGGCCGCCGGCACAGCGAGTTGGCCGAGGCATTGTCGCGGCACGGCCACCACGCGGCGCTCAGCGTGGTGGACGAGCGGGTCGTCGTGACCATCCAGTACCAGGCCAAGGACCGGACGCCCGGTGCGCTGCTCAACCTGCTCCGCGACGAGATCGAGTACCGGGACCGGATGCTGACCGCCCGCGAGCGCGAGCTGATCGAGGAGCACCTGGTCAACGACGTTGCCAGCCACTTGCAGGAGCTGATCAGCGACGCCGAGGCTCAGGTGGAGGAGATGAACGTCGAGTTGTCGGAGCGGCCGACAAGCACGGGCATGCGGCTCCGGCTGCGCTGGGAGCCGTCACCGGACGGGCCGCCAGGCCTCGTGGAGGCCCGGCGGCGGCTGCTACGCCAGGACGCGGAACTCTGGTCGCCCGCCGACCGCGCGGCGGTGGGTGAGTTCTTGCAGGGCCAGATCGAGGCGGAGCGGGCCAGGGCCGAGGACAGCACCTGGCAGGAGCATCTGCGGCTGGCCCTGGACTACCGGGCCTGGCACCGGTTCGTGATCGAGCGTTTCCAAGACGGCAGATGGCGCCCTGCCACCGGGCCTGCGTCCGGCGGCGAGCGGGTGCTGACCGTGTCGCTGCCGCTGTTCGCCGCCGCGTCCGCGCACTACCGGTCGGCCCACAAGGACGCGCCGCGGCTAATCACGCTCGATGAGGCGTTCGCTGGCGTAGACGACGACGCGCGCGCCAAGTGCCTTGGGTTGCTCACCACCTTCGACCTCGATGTGGTGATGACGAGCGAGCGGGAATGGGGCTTCTACTCGAGCGTGCCAGGCATCGCCACGCACCAACTGGTGCGCCGCGACGGAATCGACGCAGTGCACGTCACCACATGGGAATGGAACGGCACGTCACACCACCAGGTGGATCGCGAGTTCAGCGATCGTGCGCCGGCCGCACAACCCAGCGGCGCGGCGGGCCAGGATCACCCCGATGCAGCGGCCCTCTGGTGATCGGCACCACATGCCCCTAGATGACGACAGCCCGAATCCGCTGGGAACACCGGCGATGAGCGACGAGGACCGGCTGAAGCGAGTTCTCGGCCCGCCCGAGCTGAGCTGGCTGGTGGACCGGGTTCGTACCCGGATCGCCCGCGGGGCGCCAGTGGACGGAGTCGTGACGCTGAGCGGCGCGACGCCGGCCCAGCGGCAGGCCGCCGGACGCCTGCTCGGCCGCCCGCCGGGGCGCGGCCTGTCCTTGTCGGTTCCGCTGCCCGCGGTCGAGTCGGCCCTGCGGACAGCAGGTATCGCCGCCGACCTGCGGGGCGCTGTCGAGGCGCTCACTGGCGCCGTCCCTGACACGATGGGCGATCGCGCGCGGTTCGCTGAACGCCGGGATGCGGCTCGGGCTGCGGCGATGGCGTGCCGACACGCGGGGCAGGAATGGTTCGCAGCGTGGCTCGAGGAACTGTCAGTCGACGGCACGCTCACCCGGCTGCTACGAGCTGGCCGGGATAAGGTCCTGACGCACGCCGCTGCTGTGCTGGACCTGCTGCCCGCCACCGAGTTGCCGTTGCCGGTACTCGCCGAGCGGGCCACCGGAGACACCAAGGCGTTGTCCAGCCCGCCGCTGCCCGGCCTGGTCCTGCGCGCGTTGGCCCGCTGGCAGGGCGCAGAGATGCCGGTGACCCAGACCGCGCGGCGAGCGCTGTGGGAGGCGAACGGGGTCATCGTGGACGACCTGGCCAGCCAGGTCCTGGTGCTGAATGTTCCGGCCAGCGGAAGCCCGCTCGGTGGCTGGCTGACTGAGTCAGCGGCACTCGGCGTGCCATTCCGGGTAACCCTGCACCAGCTCACCTCAATGCCAGTCACCCTGGACATCGCGGAGTTGCGGGTGTGCGAGAACCCGGCCGTGCTCCGCGCCGCAGCGGCGGAACTCGGGCCACGATGTGTGCCGCTGGCCTGCACCGAAGGCATACCGTCAGCCGCATGTCACGACCTGCTTGGTCAGGCGCCGGTGCTGCACTGGCGCGGCGACTTCGACTGGACCGGGCTTCGGGTCATCGCCGCGGCCATCACCCGCTATGCGGCGGTGCCGTGGCGGATGGGTGCTGACGACTACCTGAGCGCCTTGGCCGCCGGGGAATCAGAGCCCCTGAAGGGGCCTCCCGCGGCGTCTCCGTGGGATACCCGGCTAGCCGGGGGAATGCGAGCATCTGGCCGCGCCGTGATGGAAGAGCGCCTGATCCCCCTGCTGCTCCGGGATCTGGATCGCGGAACCGCGGCAGACCGTCCGCCCGATTGATGGGCGATGAGGAGTGCGGCGGCCGGAGGGCACGTGCTTGGTCAATCAGCCCCTTCCGTCAAGCGTCGCCACCTCACTGGATGAAGCTCGCTTCTCAGGCTGCCCCGCCCAAGAATCGAAGCCGACCGTTCTGGCAAAGGTCAGCGAGCGAGGACAGCACTGTCAACCCAACCCGCTTTGTCCGCCACGACCGCCGCGCGGCTCGCTGAGTCACAGGTCGCGGCTGAGGAGCTCGTCCCACCGCTCGCGGCGGACCACCAGCTTGGCGTCGCCGTCGTCGGCCAACACGACGGGGATCCTGCGGGCGCCGTTGTAGTTGTTCGACATGGTGTAGCAGTACGCCCCAGTCACCGGGACCACGAGCAGGTCCCCGACCCTGGGGTCGCGCAGCGGGACGTTTGCGCTGAGCACGTCGCCGGACTCGCAGTGGCGGCCCACAACGGTGACCGGCTGGCCGCCGCCGACGCGGTCGGCGATCGTCGCCTCGAACCGCTGCCCGACCAGCGCTACCTCGAGGTTGTCGCCCATGCCCCCGTCGACCGCGACGAAGGTGGTCGCACCGGGCTTGACTGTCGTGACCCGGTAGACGGTAACGGCGTTCGGCGCCACCACGCTGCGTCCAGGCTCAATAAGGATCCGGGCGCCGGACGGCAGGTGCTCGCGCGCCGCGCTGATCAGCACATCCAGGTACTCGCCCAGGCTGGGCGGCTGATCGGTGTAGGTGTACCGGCAGCCCAGGCCGCCGCCAAGGTCGTATACCGGGTAGTCGCCGAGCGCGGCCAGCGGCGCGACAGCTGCGGCAAGCTCATCGGCCACAAGGATCTGCGAGCCGACGTGCGTGTGCAGGCCGTCCATGCGCAGCCGGGCCGAAGCCTCGATCCGCGAGATGGCCTGACGAGCGGCCGCCGGGGACAGCCCGAACTTCGAGCCCGAATGCCCGGTGGCGTAGGCCGGGTAGGTGGAACTCTGCACCCCGGGGATCACCCGGACCAGGCATCCCTGCACTCGGCCCGCCGGAACCACGACATCCAGCCGGTCGATGTCGTCTTCATTGTCGACGACGACAGTACCCACCCCGGAGCGCACGGCGAGCTCGATCTCCTCGGTGGTCTTGGCGTTGCCGTGCAGGACCAGCGTGGCCGGATCCGCTCCAGCGGCGAGCGCGGTGACGATCTCCCCGCCGCCGGCCACATCGAGCCACATACCCTCGGTGACCATCAGCCGCTGAACGGCGGTGCACGGGAATGCCTTCGACGCGAACACCACCTGGGAATCCGGCCACCGGGCAGCCAACTGCTCCCTGTAGTCGCGCGCCCGCTGCCGAACCGCCTGCTCGGCCACCACCAGCATCGGCGTGCCCTGGGCGGCCGCCAGATCGTCGAGCCGACAGCCGCCGATCCGCAGCATGCCGTCGCCGTCTTGCGCAGTACCCGGCGGGAACAGGCCGAGCAGGTCATCCGGCCCCGTCATGGAACTCCACCACCGTCCCGCACCTCAGCAGGCTAGCTGTTGGCGCCGGGCGAGGACCAGGATCGGGTCATGAGGGATCGGGAACGCCTGATGCAGCCGACAACCTCCTCCCGTTCTTTCGATGAGGCCGATCGTGGCTGAGGACCCGGCATCTGTGCTGTTCGCGGCTGTTACGGTCGAGGCAAAGGCGCGGCCTCAACGCACAGGGCTGTCATAACTGCGCGGAGGGAGACTCAGATGGCTGCTACGGATGGCCGTGGCGAGAATGTGCGGGTGGCGGTGCTGGGGACGGGCATCATGGGCTCGGCGATGGCCCGCAATCTGGTCTCCGCCGGGCTGCACACCACGGTCTGGGATCGGTCGCCCGCGGCGACCGCGCCGCTGTCCGAGGCCGGAGCGCTGGTGACAGCGTCGCCGGCGGAGGCGGTCCAGGATGCGCACGTCGTGATCACGATGCTGCCGACCGCCGACGTGGTTAACTCGGTGATCTTCGCTGACGGCGTCGTCGAGGCGCTGGCTGAGGGCGCGGTGTGGGCGCAAATGGGCACGATCGGCCTTACGGCAACGACCGAGATCGGCAGCCGGCTCGGTCAGCTGCGGCCCGATGTCATGCTCGTGGACGCGCCGGTATCGGGCAGCAAGGGCCCCGCCGAGGCCGGCCAGCTGCTCATTCTGGCGTCCGGCCCGCCCGCAGCGGCCGCGGCCGTGCGCCCGGTGTTTTCGGCGATCGGCCGCAAGACCGTGTGGTTGGGCGAGGCCGGCCAGGGCAGCCGGATGAAGCTGGTCGTCAACGCCTACATGTCCATCTTGATCGAGGGCGTGGCTGAGGCCCTGGAGCTAGCTGGCCGGCTGGGCATCGATGACTCCAAGCTAGCCGAGGCTATCGAGGGCGGCCCACTGGACGCACCGATCGCGGACGCCAAGCTACACAAAATGGAGCGGGGCGATTTCGCGCCCGAGTTCCCGCTGGAGTGGGCGCTCAAGGACGTGGACCTGGCGATCGAGGCCGCGGGCGATGACGAGCTGCCGCTTCTGGCCGCGCTGTCCCGCCAGTGGCGCGCAGCCGTTGACGCCGGCCACGGCCGGGAAGATGTCAGCGCCGCCCGCCTGGCGCTCGGCGGCCACTAGGAGCTTGCATTTCTCCGATCGACACAATGTTGTCTATGCGGCGGCCAGCGTGACGGGCGTGATCCCGAGGTTGCGGGAGAGCGCCTGCATGTCGACGCCCCCCGCCCGCACCGCGCGCTTCCTCGCCGAGATCACCCGGGAGACCTAGTGCCCGACGCGGTCGCCCCGTGCCGCGATACTCCGGGATGGTAAACCTTGCACGCCAATCAGGTAGAACATCTCAAGGCTCAGAAGCTGGTATCGTCACGAATGGTCCAGGAAGACAGCTGAACCTAAAATTCATCTCTTTTGGATCGCTGTAAACCACACACAACCCGTTAAGGATTTCCCGTGACCGACGACCACTCACCAACCCAAGGCGAGCCGGGGCCGGAAGGACGTGAGGGCACCGCCGGGACCGCGATCGACACAACGGTGCCGCACTCGGCCCGGATCTGGAACTACTGGCTCGGTGGCAAGGACAACGACGCCGTCGACCGCACGGCCGGCGAACAGTACGCCGAGGTGTTCCCGGGGATTGTCGTTGTTGCCCGCACCTCCCGGGGCTTTCTTACCCGCGCCGTCCGGTACCTGGCCGGTGAGGCCGGGATTCGCCAGTTCCTCGACATCGGCACGGGCCTTCCCACGGTGGATAACACTCATGAGGTCGCCCAGCGGGTGGCTCCAGAGAGCCGGATCGTCTATGTGGACAACGATCCCCTGGTGCTCGCACACGCCCGCGCCCTGCTGACCAGCACTCCCGAGGGTGCATGCAACTACCTTGACGCCGATATCCGGGACCCGGCCGCGATTTTGGACGCCGCTGCGGGCCTACTGGATTTCACCCGGCCAGTCGCCCTCATGCTGATGGGGATCATGGGTCATTTCACCGACGAGGAGGCGTACCCGATCGTGAGCCGCCTGCTGGATGGCCTGCCATCCGGCAGCTACTTCGCGCTCTACGACGGCGCCAACGTGAACGAGGCGTTCAACGAGGCACAGCGGGGCTACAACGAAAGCGGTGCGGTGCCCTACTACCTCCGCAGCCCCGAGCAGTTTGCCCGGTTCTTCGAGGGCCTGGAACTGGTGGAGCCCGGCGTGGCGCCTGTCCCGCACTGGCGGCCCGACTCCAGCCCGTTCGGGGAGCCAGCCGAGATCTATTCATACTGCGGTGTCGCACGCAAGCGGTAACCGGGGCCCGAGCCGCTCAGGTCACCGCCGTGAGTCCTGGCTTGAGAAGAGCCGTCTGCCTGTGCAAGCCCTGAACTGAAGGACAGGATCTGGGCGATGCCAGGCCGACGGTGGCACGGATGCTGCTGGGCGTCCGGCCATCGGGGGCGCGGCGATTGCCCACGGATCCCGTAGGCCATGCGTGGCCAGCCTGCTGCCGGCGACCACGCGCCGCGGGTCGCCGGCAGATCGCTTGACTCGGTACTGGTCGCGCTGGACGCCACCGGGCACACCATCCTCACCATCGCCGGGGACGATGATCCTGCGGCGCTGCCGGATGAGGCACGGCGGGATCGGAGGGCACCTGGACGCTGCTGGACGGTCAGGAACGCAAGGATCTGTTCGACCTTGTCGAATGGGCCGTAGCTCAGCCCTGGTGCGACGGCGGTGTCGGGATGATGGGGGATCAGCTACTTCGCGATGGCCCAGATCGTGGCGGCCGGGCCACCGACGTACTCTATGCCAGCAGGTAATAGAGCGATCTGGCCGCGGCCCACGGCAGCTGATGCCGGACGCTGAACCCGAGCAGGCCGCTGGAAGCAGCGTTCGCGCGGAAACAGCCAGAGCCGCCGACGCTCATCGCGACCGGACGTCGTGGAAGATGCGTGCCGCCCTCATCCGGACGGACGCGGGGCACTTCCGGGCTGGTGCACATGGAACTCAATGAGCTGGTACAAGATCGAGCCCGGCAGCTGCCGACCGCATTCGGGACAGTCGACGCGACCGTGCGATTCGGCCATCCGGCTGCCATCAGCCGGGCAATGCCAGGTCCCGCCCACCCGATCCGGGAACGGCATCGTGGGAACCGGATCGCTGTCAGCGATGACACAGAGCGCGTCGCGGACAATCCGGGACAACTCCATCTCGCCTGCACGACATACCGTGGCGCCAGAGACATCGACCATAGGACACCCGCAGCGCGGACAATGCACCCAAGCAACGTACTCCGCATGGGCCCAGTGTCGACGGCTAGTCCCCGCAGGCCAGCGAAAAGCCCTCCCGGCGGACGCGGACACTATCCGCGGATTCTCCAGCGGCCGGGGGCGTGGGAGGATCATCGGTCATGACCGCGCCAGACCCAGACGCCCTACGGCGAATCGCCGGCGAATGCGTGACGCTCGTGGCGGCTGATTTCGGGCGACGCTTGGACTGGTCCCTCGGTAGCCTCGCGGAACTGGACCTCGTGTGCGCCAGCCTCCTCGCGGAGGGACCGCTGGAAGAACAGCGACTGGAGCTATGGTGGAAGATCATCGGCGCCTACACCGGCGAAGTGGTCATCCGCGCCTACGGCGGGACGTGGATCTCTCACGAGCAAGCCGCAGGAGCGTTCGCCGTCTCTGCACTCGGGGTGACAGCATTCCCGTTCGCCCTCGCCAGCCGGGTTCTGTCGGGAGAGCCGTTCAAGAGCCTGGCCTCCTTCGGGCGTGCCTTCCCAGCCGTGGGCGAGCGTGCACGACGCCCCAGCTAAGCACGACGCGCACTGCTCGCAAAACGTCACCGCGCGCACTCCCGCAGTCCGTCGCTGATGGCGGCTGACCACCGCCCGAAGCCGGCGGCACACACGGTTGATGCTTAACTTCGGTCCTTCACGCGGACTCGGAGCGGGCGGTCGTAGCGTTTATTTGATCTTCGTCGTGGTGCTCTTGCGGGCGTGGCCCCGGCGCTCAGGCACGTTCTTCGGCGTGAAGCGAGGGGGCGTAGGAGATGCCGACGATCAAGCCGTCCTGAGTGAGAAGCCGGGTCACCGTCTGTCCCCACGGCTCGGTCCGCGCTGGGTGCAGCAGCTCGAAGCCCGCGTGCTGAAGCTCGCTGCCAGCCGCTGCGACAGCTTCTGCGTCCTCGACCTCGAACTCGATTGATGCCTGGGGGACCACCCGGCCGGCGGGCCACTTCGGCGTGCCAAAGCACGCTTCGGCCGCCTGCGAGAGCGGCCACACGCCGAAGTGCCTGCTGCCGGGGATGCTCTCACTGGAGTAGTACTCATCGGCTTCGTACTTCTCCAACGGCAGGCCGAGGGCATCAACGAACAGCTTGCGGCTCTGCGGCGGGTCAGCGGCGACGACCGACATGCTCGCGATGAAGAGAACGTTCATTTGGCACAGGCTACGGGCCGCAGCCGATGACGCGGACAGGTTGCTTACGGGCGTCTGGATTGCCGCTGGAAGCCCTGGCAACATAGACGGCTGGTCCGCGTGGTGGTCTGCGGCGTCGCGTGCCCGCGGGCATGGCCGCAGGGACACGTCGGCGGCGTGCTGGGTGGCGGCTGCGCGTGTGAGCTGGTTTCCGGGCATGCATCACAGCCGCCTCTACAGTGCCGTCCTGACGACACGCCCGCCGAATGCCCACTGCCCCTCGCACCTGGCAAGAACACTGACCGGCCCACCGGCTAAGTGAATGCTGTGGCATCCCGCCCGGACAAGTGCCCGATCGCCGCCACCAGTGACGATGACGACCGGACGGTGCGCCGCTAAGGGCGGGCCTGCGGCTGGTCGAGCACGACGAACAGCAACCCGCCGATCATGGCCATGTTCTTGTGGAACTGGATCCGCTGCTGCTTGCGGGCGGCCGGGTCCTCAATCGTCCAATACGCGTGCCCGGCCAGGGTGGTGGGAATCAGCGAGCCGACCAGCGCCAGGGCGGACAGCCGCGGGGCCCGGCCCAGCGCCAGGAGCGTGCCGCCCAGCACCTGCACGGCGGCGTTACCCCGCACCACCAGCTCGTCGCCGATGGGAAGGGGAACCAACTTCCGGACCGCGGCCAGCACCGCGGCGGCCTGATCGACGCGTGCGCCAGGCGCCCGCAGGGCGTCGAAGCCGAGCAGGGCATAGGTGGATCCGGTGAGGATGCGGGCGGCAGGGCGCAATGGCGCCAGCATGCGCCGGGTCGTGGTCATAGCGCCTCGATACGGGTCGGGGAACCTCCGGTAGCAGGACTGTATGCGCTGACGTCATGGCGAGGGGCGCAGCATCTGCAACCGCCACCCGGGGCGCGCGAGGCCTGGGTACCCTCTCACGCTACGTGCCTGGCGCTCGCCCGAGTGAGGCGCACATCCCCGCCGATCGGTGCGGCTGCGGAGCATGGAGGCTCGGCCGCCATGGTCTTGCATAACCGGCCGTTCTGCGCGCCTGCCCCTAATGGGGGTGGCCACTGGCAGCGAAGGCCGAGCCGGCGCCTGGCTGGTTCGCCTGCCGGGTAAAGTCACCCGCGAGGCGAAATCGATAGGTGGTGACCAGTGATGAGACAGGCAGTGTCCACAGACTCGGCTCCGGCAGCCCTTGGTCCGTACAGCCAGGCGATCATCGCCAACGGATTCGTCTTCTGCTCCGGGACGGCCGGCATCGACCCGGCCACGGGTGCTGTCGCGGAAGGCATCGAGGCGCAGGCGGAACAAGCTCTCCGCAACCTCGCGGAACCCGGACGATCTGGCCGCGCAGCTCAACACGAATTGACTACAGAACGTCAAGGCCCTGCGGTCACGCAAGAGCGGGCTGCGGACTGGTGGCAGACCCAAATGGCGACATATCTGCTCCCCTGCCGGTTCCCTGGAGATGCCGCAGCCGACTTAAGCCGCGCGGTAAGTCTCGCTGGGTGTTAATGACCGACTCGCCGCTCACAGTGCTAGGCACGGCAGCTGATCATGGCTGGCAGGGCTCCGCGCGGGGGTCGGGGAGGGTGGCCAGGGAGAAGTCTGTGATAGCCCAGTGTCCCGACAGCTGGACCATACGCCACGTCTCGAAGATGTATGCCTGATCGGGTCGAGGCACATACGCGGCGTTGACTTGTCCTGTGCGGGGGTTCTCTTCCTTGAACTTGCTCCCGTCGTCGCAAGTGGTCACCGTTGCTTTGCGGCCGGTGATGCCCGTGACGCGGGTCATGAAGAAGCGATCCGTCCCGGCGGGCACAAGATCCCTTGCCTTGCCGGCGGTCATGGCGGCGACGAGATGGGTGAGCGCATGGCCAGTGACATAGTCCGTGACAGGCGCAACCAGGTGCCATGCGTTGTCAGATTTCTCCCAGAGGATCTGCGCCTCACGAAATCCTTCCATAACCTTGGCCTGTGCAGGGTTCGTCGGCAACAGGGTGGCGAACACCTGGGTATACGGGCCGATGCGAACCGACTCTGGCGTACCGCTGGCCGCCGGGCTTGAGGTCGCGCTTGCTGCTGCCTTGGTATCGCCCGCAGCAGAGGCGGACTTGCTAGAGTCGCAGGCTGATAGCACCAGCAATCCGGATATGCATAGCGCTACGGGGGCGCCAAGGCGGCTCATGCAGACCTCTTATTTCAAACTTTTAGGTCATTAGATCATGAATAATTACCAAAGCCGACTGATCCTAGCGCGCCTGCATGCGGTGGGTCCCCCGGTGACGCCCGTCATCACGTCGCCGGCGACCCAATCAGCAACCCGATGACTGGCAGCCCCGCCGGCAACACCTCAGGGCACCCTGTCGATAGTGCCCGCATCTCCCGCAGATCGGGCATCGCATCGACGAGCGGCCCTACTGCGGGGCGCCCGTTCGCGGCACGGGCGCGCGCCGCCGCGATCTAGCGTAGGCCGAGCACGTTCCCGATCAATTCCGCAAGCCCGGCTGGTCAGATGATCACTGCCGTGACGTCCAGTTCCACCAGCGCCGGGCGGTTATTCCATCAGAAGCGTGCATCGCTGCGACGTCCGAGCTCGCGGTCGGCCTGGTCAGTCCGCGTCAGGTGAAGACGTTCGCGCAAACCCTTTGCTCAACGACATCTCGCGGCACGCACACCCGATGCGGCGCGCACGCGCGCCCGATTGGCCGCGTTCCGATCAGCCCTGGCGAGCGTTCCAGCGCGGGTTTCGCTTGTTAAGAACGAATACCCTCCGCCCACGGCGGATCACGACCGATCCGGCCTTCTGCTTCAACGCCCTGAGCGAGTTCCTGGCCTTCATCGTGCGCCGTCCCTTCGGCCCGTCCAGCCTGCTCATGCAGGTTGTTGAAGGAGCAACCATTTTCCTCGGGTCAAAATTCCGGCCTGACCGAGACCCGTGCGATCAGCCACGCCGCAGCGAACTGGAACGCTGTGCCGTGGTATGTGGACCTCGCTCGCAGCAACGCCTTCATGCGCAGCGGAGCCTGCCCCAGACGCTCAGGGCGCTTCAGGCCCCGTAGCCTGCTGGCTGGCACACGAGCCCCGCGTAGCCTCCTGCGGGATTGAATCCCGACCCACCTCAAGGCTGTCACGAGTTCCACGAGGCTGGATGAATCAGCTACCCGCACCCAGTTCCCGCGCATAGGCCCGCGGCTAGCTGGGAGGCGGCGGGCCCGGCTGATCGGGGTGCTGCTCGGGATGGCGATACGGCGGCTGCCCATGGGACTGCTGTAGTGGCTGGCCGTACTGGGACGGCCGCCCGTGCTGTGGCTGACCGTGGCCGGGCTGGCCATATTGCGGCTGGCCATAGGGATCCTGTTCCTGTGATGGCTGTCCGTGAAGGGATGGCTGGCCGTAGGGCGGGTTGTACGGCTGCTGGGCATATGGCTGCTGACCGTACTGGTGGCCCAGCTGGCCATTCGGAACGGGTGCGTGGCCAGTCGGCTGGCTCACAGCCTTGTAATACTGGCTGGATTGGCGCTGCCAGAGGAACACGATGGCGGCGAGTCCGGCCGCCCACTCAACAATGACGGCGATCTTGAGCGCTGTCGGCAGCGTGCTGGCCAGGCTGCCAGCGGCGTAGGGAGTCAGTAAACCGAAGAAAACAGTGGACACGATCCGCGCCCAAGACCGCCCGCGCTTGTTCGCCCACGCCATCCAGAGCCACAGGCCGCCGATAATCAGCCCTCCGATCACTCCGCCGACGATCTGACCCGCTTTGTACGCTCCAGAGGCTGGGTTTCCTATCTGCACTGTCCTGCTGCTGTGCATAGTCAGGACGGCGGTTAACCCGAAGACGACCGCGACGCCAGCTCCCGCGTACATGAGCCTGACCGCGTTCACCATCGACGCGGGCGGCTCGGTCGGCCCTGCCGCCTGCGGGTAGTGCCGGTCGTGAGGGTAATTCGCCATCATGGCTCCTAGGTTCACGCCCAGGGTGAGCGCGTCAGCCGGCATCGTGAAACGTGCAGGAGACACCGTGCGCGTGAGTCTAGTGGTCTGTACGGCAGTCCTTGGCTGGGCGGAGCCGAGTCGCTCCCGCCCGAAGAAACCGCCGACCTTCGCCGGCAACTCGACGCGCCCGTTCCAGCCGGTCCACTCGACCGGCTGAGCCGTGGCGGCTCGGACATGCCGGCCGCTGGAGGGCCGCACAGTGGTCCGCTCCAGTGCTCCTACCTCCGGCGGGCCGCGCCGAACGAGCGCTCCTGCCCAGCGGAACTACATCCCAGGTGCGAACCCAGAAGCCGCGCTTGACTGAGACTGGCCCTGTCCGGGCGTGCCATGGCGATCAACTTGCTCGCCGGCAGCCACCTTCTCGCCGG
>DASWFT010000417.1:0-27776 GCA_036394075.1 Streptosporangiaceae bacterium | reverse complement strand
GGGGGCGCACGGTCGTTTCTGTCAGACCCCCGGAGTAGCTTCGAACTCAGGTCCAAACGAGTGGACTTTGAAACGAATCTATGTTCGAATGAATTCTAAGCGGGGCCGCCGGGCGGCCCATCCCCCCGAGCAGCCGGGTGTGGGCCAGGCGGGGCGTGGGGAAGCGCCGCGCCTGGCCCTGGCCCCGCGACGAAGGAGAGGCCATGAGTACCGTCTTGTCGGTCCGCCCGGGTGAATCGCCGGGCAGAATCCAGTCGCCAGGCAGAGTCGCCCCGACGGCGGCAGCCCTGCTTGAATCCGCGAGGCATGGTCTTGCGGGCGCCGCCGATGAGGGTGGGGCCGGAGCGAGGTATGTCGGAGCTCACCTGGCGGCATTGCGTGCCGCCGCAGCGGTTGTGGCGGCCCGGGCAACGCCAGGGGCGCCTGTGCGCCGCAAGGCTCCGCGCAGTGTCTGGGAGTTGTTGCCGCGAGTGGAGCCCGCGCTTGCGGAGTGGGCTGCGTTCTTTGCTGCCGGGGCGGGCAAGCGGGCCGCCGCGGAGGCGGGGCTGCCCCGGGCAGTCACGGCCCGCGAGGCCGATGACCTGCTCCGCGACGCCGAGACGTTCCTGGCCCTGGCCGAGAAGGCTCTCGGCGTTCCAGGCCAGCCCTTGCTCCCGCTGCGATCGGCCGGCTAGCACCGGTTCTGCGGCGCGCCCGGTCGGCTGGCGCCAGTCCGGCGGCGGCTAAACCACACCGGAGGGCGCTCGGCGGTGGCTAAGGCCTGTCCGGGCGGCGGCCAGAGCCAGTCCGGGGGGCGCTTGGCGGCCAAGGCCAGTCCGGGCAGCGCTCGGCTCAGAAGGTCTCGACCGCGCCGCGTGCCTCGGAGTCGAGCACGCCCCAACCGATCAGTTCCTCGGTGAGGTCAATGGGGGACTTGTCGTAGATAACCGCAAGCGAGCGCAGGTCCTCTTGGCGGATCGACAGCACTCTGCCGTTGTAGTCACCACGCTGGCTCTGGATGGTGGCAACGTAGCGGGCGAGTGGCCCAGCTTTGTCCTTGGGCAGTTGTCCCATGCGCTCGAGGTCAATCACGAGCTTCGGGGACGGCGCAAGGGGGGTGGGCGTCGCGTCGCCGGGCAGCAGCTCGGATACCGGCACGCCGTAGAACTCTGCCAGTTCGGCTAGCTTCTGCACGGTCACCGAGCGGTCACCGCGCTCATAGGAGCCGACAACGACGGCCTTCCAGCGGCCGCGGGACTTCTCCTCGACCCCATGGAGCGAGAGCCCCTGCTGGGTGCGGATGGCGCGCAGTCGCGCGCCGAGTGTCTTGGCGTATTCAGATGGCATGATCGTCGGCCCCCCGGCCTGTGTTAGCTTTCAGTAGTGGTTACGGACAGTGACGGTAGGCCGCAAGCGCGACCAGGTCAAGCCGAATCGCAAAAAGCGGGTCAACTTGCGCGTCTCGTCGCTCCCGTGCAACTCGGCCGATGAGGTTCGGAAGATGCGCGGGAAGCCCTGCGGCGCCTGGCTTTCTGGCCGTTTCCGCGCCCGGATACGACCCCTCGCCTTTGACCGCACTGGAGATGGTTATCCCAGTGTGACACGAATCACGCATTGTTACGCATTCATCGCGGTACGCCCCGCGCTGGCTGTGTGGCGCCCCGACGGTGACGCAACGCACCGGATCGTAATGCCCGGCTTACGGATCGGGGAGGCTACTCCCACCTCTTGGTGCCGGATCCACGCCGAGGCCCGGGCCCGTCCGACGGCCCGATAAATGACGGCGAGGAGGCCTGCCGAGGCAGCGTTCGGGCCAACCGCGTCCCCGCGGTCGGCGGCCGTCCGCGGGCCGAAATCACAGCCGCCGGCGGCCGTCCACGGACCGAAATCACAGCTGTCGGCGGCAGAAGCGGGTGTCCGGCTGATTCCTGCTGGTACGGTGCAGCTGACCGGAATCCTTTAAGGCCCGTCCCGTGAGGCGGGAAAGGAGGTCCTTGGCATGCCTTCCGCGCATCCCCCCGGGCGCGGTCCCGCAGGTGGCGACGGTACGTTCGGCAGCCCGGAGCTTGGCGACCGGAAAACGGTCCTGGAGCCCGCCGAGATCAGGCGAGCGCTGACCCGGGTCGCCCACGAGATCCTTGAGCGGACAGACGGCGCTGATGACGTGCTGCTGCTCGGTATCCCCACCCGCGGCGTCCCACTCGCCAGCCGCCTGGCCGACCGCATCGAGCAGGTCGAGGGGCACCCGGTCCCACATGGGTCGCTGGACATCACCATGTACCGCGACGACCTCCGGCTGCATCCAGCCAGGGCGCTCGGCCGGACCGAGGTCCCCGCCGAGGGGATCGATGGCAAGATCGTGGTGCTTGTCGACGACGTGCTGTACTCGGGGCGCACCGTGCGTGCCGCGCTCGATGCGCTCAACGACCTTGGCCGGCCGCGCGCTGTCCAGCTCGCCGTCCTAGTGGATCGCGGGCACAGGGAACTGCCAGTCCGGCCCGACTACGTGGGCAAGAACCTGCCTACCTCGCAGCAGGAGGTCGTCCGGGTGCTGCTCACCGAGGTGGACGGCGAGGACGCCGTGCTCCTCGGCCGGGCTGCGCCGGCGCGGGCGGTCCGCAGCCAGGCCAGGGCCGGGGGGGACAGGTGAAACGTCATCTCATCTCGGCTGCGGACCTGACCAGGGACGACGCTCTGCTGATCCTGGACACAGCCGACGAACTGGCCCGGATGGCCGACCGCCCCATCAAGAAGCTGCCCACCCTCCGCGGCCGCACGGTCGTCAACCTCTTCTACGAGGACTCGACCCGGACCAGGATCTCGTTCGAGGCCGCGGCGAAGCGCCTGTCGGCCGACGTGATCAACTTCTCGGTCAAGGGATCAAGCGTCGCCAAAGGTGAGAGCCTCAAGGACACGGCCCAGACACTCGAGGCCATGGGCGCGGACGCGGTGGTGATCCGCCATGGCGCCTCGGGCACGCCGCACCGGCTGGCCAGCTGGGTCCGCGGCAGCGTCATCAACGCCGGTGACGGTGCCCACGAGCACCCAACGCAGGCACTGCTCGACGCGTTCACCATCCGCCGGCGGTTCGGCCGGGGAGTCGGCGCGACCGCGGCAGCCGGCCGCAGGCGTGAGGTCGGCAGCGGGGTGCCTGGGGCTGGCGACGGCGCGCTGGACGGGCTCCGCGTCACCATCGTGGGCGACGTGCTGCACAGCCGGGTCGCCCGGTCCAACGTCCTGCTGCTGCACACCCTCGGGGCAGATGTGACGCTGGTCGCCCCGCCCACCCTGCTGCCCATCGCGGTCGATACATGGCCGTGCACCGTCGGGTACGACCTGAACGCGGCACTGCCCAAAAGTGACGTGGTGATGATGCTGCGCGTGCAGCAAGAGCGGATGAACGCCGCGTACTTCCCCAGCGTGCGGGAGTACAGCCGACGGTACGGCCTGGACGTCGCCCGGATGGGGCAACTGCCCGAGCACGCCATCGTGATGCATCCTGGCCCGATGAACCGGGGCGTGGAGATAGCGGCCGAGGTGGCGGACTCCCCCCGGTCGACGATCGTGGAGCAGGTCGCCAACGGCGTCAGTGTTCGGATGGCCGTGCTGTACCTGCTGCTTGGCGGCGCAGGGGCGGAGAAATGAGCGGCAGCGGCGGGAACTGGGTAATCAAGGGCGCCCGGCTCCTGGGTGGCGACCCCGCCGACATCCTGATCCGAGGCGGGATGGTCGAGGCGATCGGGCCCGGCCTGGGTGAACCAGGCGCGCAGGTGCTGGATGCCAACGGCCTGATAGCACTGCCCGGGCTGGTGGACCTGCACACCCACCTGCGCGAGCCGGGCCGGGAAGACGCCGAAACCGTCGAAACCGGCACGAGGGCCGCGGCGCTCGGCGGGTTCACCGCCGTGCATGCCATGGCCAACACCGACCCGGTCGCCGACACTGCGGGCGTAGTCGAGCAGATCTGGCGCCTCGGCCGCCAGGCAGGCCACTGTGACGTCCAACCGATCGGCGCGGTGACCGCCGGGCTCGGCGGGACACGGCTGGCCGAGTTGGGCGCGATGGCTGATTCCGCTGCCCGCGTGCGGGTGTTCTCGGACGACGGGCGCTGCGTGTCGGACGCGGTCCTGATGCGCCGGGCGCTGGAGTATGTCAAGGCGTTCGACGGAGTGATCGCCCAGCACGCCCAGGAGCCGCGCCTGACCGAAGGCGCGCAGATGAACGAGGGGGAAGCGTCGGGACGGCTCGGCCTGACCGGCTGGCCTGCCGTCGCCGAGGAGGCGGTGATCGCGCGGGACTGCCTGCTGACCGCGCATGTCGGGTCCTCGCTCCATGTGTGCCACGTATCCACGGCAGGCTCCGTCGAAATCATCCGCTGGGCGAAGGGCAAGGGATGGCAGGTGACCGCGGAGGTGACCCCCCATCACCTGCTGCTCACCGACGACCTCGCCGCCAGCTACGACCCGGTCTACAAGGTGAATCCGCCGCTGCGCACCCGCGCCGACGTGGCGGCGCTGCGGCAGGGCCTGGCCGACGGCACAATCGATTGCGTTGCGACCGATCACGCCCCGCACCCGCTGGAGGACAAGGAGACCGAGTGGAACACGGCGGCGTTCGGCATGACAGGCCTTGAGACGGCGCTGCGGGTGGTGCACGAGGCGATGGTCGAGACCGGCCTGCTCGACTGGGCAGGCGTCGCTGACCGCATGTCGGCCCGGCCCGCGGCGATCGGACGCCTCGTCGGCCACGGTGGCCCGTTGGCCGCCAGCACTCCGGCCAACCTGACGCTCTACGACCCGAGGCCTCGTGAGGCCGTGGACCCGCGAGCCCACGCGTCCAGGAGCCGCAACACGCCGTTCGCGGGCATGGTGCTGCCTGGGAAGGTGGTAGCCACATTCCTGCGGGGCAGCCCGACGGTGCTCGACGGGAAGCTGGCCTGATGCCGGCCCGCGCCGGTACCCCCGGCCAGGCGGCGGCACCACCGGCGGTCCTCGTCCTGGAGGACGGCACGACCTTCCACGGAACGTCCTTCGGCGCTGACGCAGAGACGTTCGGTGAAGTGGTCTTCAATACCGGGATGACCGGGTACCAGGAAACGCTGACCGACCCGTCGTACTGCCGCCAGATCGTGGCCATGACCGCGCCGCACATCGGCAACACCGGCGTCAACGACGATGATCCCGAGTCCCGGCGCATCTGGGTCAGCGGTTACGTGGTCCGTGAGCCTGCCCGGATCGCCTCGAACTGGCGGTCGCGCCGGAGCCTGGACTCCGAACTGCGGGCCCAGGGCGTGACCGGAATCGCGATCACTGGTACCCGCGCGCTCACCAGGCACTTGCGGGAACGCGGCGCCATGCGGGCGGCGATCGCCACGGGCGGCGCCGACCCGGGCTCGGTGCTGCGGCGGGTACTCGCCAGCCCGTCCATGATCGGCGCGGACCTGGCCCGCGAGGTGTCCACAGCTACGCCCTACACCGTGGACCCGCCGCCCGGAGTCACCGTCCGGTACCGGGTCGTCGCCGTTGACCTTGGCATCAAGACGGCGACGCCGCGCTCCATGGCGCGGCGCGGCGGCCAGGTTCAGGTGCTCCCGGCCACCAGCACGGCGGCGGAGATCCTGGCGGCCGGCCCGGATGGGGTGTTCTTCTCCAACGGGCCGGGTGACCCGGCGGCGGCTGGTTACGCGGTCGAGGCCATGCGCGGCGTGCTCGCGGAGCGCGTCCCGGTGTTCGGCATCTGCCTGGGCAGCCAGATCCTCGGCCGGGCGCTCGGCCTAGGCACCTACAAGCTGCGGTTCGGGCACCGTGGCGTGAACCAGCCGGTCAAGGACCTGGACACCGGGCGGGTGCACATCACGAGCCACAATCACGGCTTCGCCGTCGCCATGCCGGACCACGAAGGCGCCGGCCGCGCCGGTCGGCCAGCTGGCGATGCTCGGCTCAGCGACGATGGCTCGGCCAGCGATGGTGGATCGGCCAGCGGCTGGGTTTCGGCCGGCGACGATGGCTGGAACTCGCCCTTCGAGACTGCCTTCGGCCGGGCTCAGGTCAGCCATGTCAACCTCAACGACGGCGTGGTCGAGGGTCTCCGGCTGCTGGACACCCCGGCCTTCAGCGTCCAGTACCACCCGGAGGCCGCTCCCGGGCCGCACGACGCCGCGGGCCTGTTCGACGAGTTCTGCGCCCTCATGGAGCGGGCCGGATGACTCCGACACGGCCCACGACCATGATCACGGAATATTCCCGGACTTATATGACGGGAATATTCCGTGATCATGGAATCCGCCCGGCCAGCGGGGCGCCGGCGGGGCGGGCGGTGCCGGTGGGTCAGGCGCCAAGGGAGGGCGGGCGCGATGCCTAAACGGGACGACATCCGGTCGGTGCTCGTCATCGGGTCCGGGCCGATCGTCATCGGCCAGGCCTGCGAGTTCGACTACTCCGGCACCCAGGCCTGCCGGGTGCTCCGCCAGGAGGGCATCAGGGTCAGCCTGGTCAACTCCAACCCGGCGACGATCATGACCGATCCCGAGTTCGCCGACGCCACCTATGTGGAGCCGATCACCCAGGACGTGCTGGAAAAGGTGATCGCCGCTGAGCGCCCGGACGCGGTGCTTCCCACACTGGGTGGCCAGACCGCGCTGAACGCGGCCATCGCCCTGCATGAGGCGGGCACCCTCACCAGGTACGGGGTCGAGCTGATCGGCGCCGACATCGAGGCGATCACGGCGGGCGAGGACAGGAAGCGGTTCAAGGAGATCGTCACTGGGCTCGGTGCCGAGGTGCCGGACAGCCGCCTCTGCCACAGCATGGACGAGTGCGAGCGGGCGGCGGCCGAACTCGGCTACCCGCTCGTGGTCAGGCCGTCGTTCACGCTCGGCGGGTCCGGCTCCGGCATCGCGTACCAGGAGGACGACCTGCGGCGCATCGCCGGCGCGGGGCTGGACGCCAGCCCGGTCGCCGAGGTGCTGCTTGAGGAGTCGATCCTCGGCTGGAAGGAGTTCGAGCTCGAGCTGATGCGGGACCGGCACGACAACGTGGTCGTGGTCTGCTCGATCGAGAACATCGACCCGATGGGCGTGCACACCGGCGACTCGGTAACGGTCGCGCCGGCGATGACCCTCACCGATCGCGAGTACCAGCACATGCGCGACACCGCCATCGCGGTGATCCGCGCGGTCGGCGTGGACACCGGCGGCTGCAACATCCAGTTCGCGGTGCACCCGGAGACCGGGCGGATGGTGGTCATCGAGATGAACCCGCGGGTGTCCCGGTCCTCGGCCCTGGCCTCCAAGGCGACCGGCTTCCCCATCGCGAAGATCGCCGCACGGCTCGCCATCGGATACACCCTGGACGAGATCCGCAACGACATCACGGGGGAGACTCCCGCCAGTTTCGAGCCCGCACTCGACTACGTGGTCGTCAAGGTGCCGAGGTTCGCGTTCGAGAAGTTCCCCGGGGCCGACCCGGTGCTGACCACGCACATGAAGTCGGTCGGCGAGGCCATGGCGATAGGCCGGAGCTTTCCCGAGGCGCTGCAGAAGGCGCTGCGGTCGCTGGAGAATCCCGCGGCCCCGTTCAGCTGGTCCCGGCCACCGGGGGACAAGGCGGACCTGATCGCCCGTTCGGCGGTCCCGCATGACGGCCGGCTGGCCTCCGTCCACCAGGCAATCCGCGCGGGCGCTACGGTCACCGAACTGGCCGCCGCGACCGGCATCGACCCGTGGTTCCTTGACCAGATCCAAGCAATAGAAGAATTTTCCGAACGTTTGGCGACCGCTGATCTGGTCCGCCCGGCCGGCGCCGCGGCCGGGGCTGTGGAACTGCTGCGGGCCGCGAAACAGGCTGGGTTCTCCGACGCGCAGATCGCCGAGATCCAGGGCACCACCGAGGCGGCGATACGCGAGCTGAGGCACGCCCACGGGATCCGTCCCGTGTACCTCACGGTGGACACCTGCGCCGCGGAGTTCGCCGCCACGACCCCGTACCTCTACTCCAGCTATGACGACGAGACCGAGGTACCTGGCGGCGACCGGCCCAAGGTGATCATTCTCGGCAGCGGGCCGAACCGCATCGGGCAGGGCATCGAGTTCGACTACGCCTGTGTGCACGCCTCCTTCGCGCTGTCGGCGGCTGGCTACGAGACCGTCATGGTCAACTGCAACCCGGAGACCGTATCGACCGACTACGACACTTCCGACCGGCTGTACTTCGAGCCGCTCACCCTTGAGGACGTGCTTGAGGTCGTGCACGCCGAGCGGTCGAGCGGGCCGGTGGCCGGGGTGGTCGTGCAGCTTGGCGGCCAGACCCCACTGGGCCTGGCCAGGGCGCTAGCGGCGGAGGGCGTCCCGATCGTGGGGACCAGCCCGGAGGCGATCCACCTGGCCGAGGACCGGGGCGAGTTCGGCGCCGTGCTGGCTGCGGCGGGGCTGCCCGCGCCCCGGCACGGGACGGCGGTTTCCTACGGGGAGGCGAAGGCGGTCGCGGACGAGATCGGCTACCCCGTGCTGGTGCGGCCCTCGTACGTGCTCGGCGGCCGTGGCATGGAGATCGTGTACGACGATGCCACGCTGGAGGCCTACGTGGGCCGGGCCACCGAGGCGAGCCCGGAGCACCCGGTCCTGATCGACAGGTTCCTCGATGACGCGATCGAGATCGACGTGGATGCGCTCTACGACGGCGAGGAGCTTTTCCTCGGCGGCGTGATGGAGCACATCGAGGAGGCCGGCATCCACTCCGGGGACTCCGCGTGCGCCCTGCCGCCGATCACGCTCGGCCGCAGCGACATCGCGCGGATCCGCGAGTCCACCGAGGCCATCGCCCGCGGCGTCGGTGTCAGGGGCCTGCTGAACGTCCAGTACGCGCTGGCCGCCGGCGTCCTGTTCGTGCTTGAGGCCAACCCGCGGGCCTCACGCACCGTGCCGTTCGTCTCCAAGGCCACCGCGACGCCGCTGGCCAAGGCCGCCGCCCGGATCATGCTCGGTGCTACGGTCGCCGGGCTGCGGGCGGAGGGATTGCTTCCGCCCACCGGGGACGGCGGCACCCTCCCGCTCGACGCGCCGATTGCGGTGAAGGAGGCCGTGCTCCCGTTCGGCAGGTTCCGCGATGCGCGCGGGCACGGGGTGGACACCGTCTTGGGCCCCGAGATGCGCTCCACCGGCGAAGTGATGGGGATCGACGAGGTGTTCGGCACCGCGTACGCGAAGTCGCAGGCGGCCGCGTACGCATCGCTGCCGGTCAAGGGCAGGGCCTTCGTGTCGGTCGCCAACCGGGACAAGCGTTCCATGGTGTTCCCCGTGAAGCGGCTCGCCGATCTGGGTTTCGAGATCTGGGCCACCGAGGGAACGGCAGAGGTGCTGCGGCGCAACGGGGTTCGTGCCACGATCGTGCGTAAGCACAGCGACGGCGTGGGCCCGGACGGCGAGCCGGACATCGTGGCCAGGATCCTGGCCGGGCAGGTGGATCTCATCGTGAACACGCCGTTCGGCAGCCCCGGGCATTCGGGCCCGCGGCTGGACGGCTACGAGATCCGCACAGCGGCGGTGCGGTATGGGATTCCATGCGTGACGACCGTCCAGGGCCTGGCCGCGGCGGTGCAGGGCATCGAGGCGATCACGCGTGGTGAGGTGGGGGTGCGTTCGCTGCAGGAACACGCGATGAGGCTGCGCGGCGCGAGCGGGCTCCAGGAAGCCAGCACGGTTCACAAAACAAGCATGGTTCACAAAACAAGCCCAGCGCCATGACCGCCAGGGACGGCGAGCTTGGGGCGGACCCGGTGCAGGTGCAGATGCGCGGCACCGTGCTCACCGTGCGCCAGGTGGATGCCTACCATGCGATGACGGTGGTCGCGCCGGGGATCGCGGCGCGATTCAGGGCCGGCCAGTTCGTCGCGGTCGCCGTGGGCGGCCCGGAATCCTCCATGCTGCTGCGCCGCGCGTTCTCCATCCACGATGTGCGGCCCGACCACGGCGGCACCGTGGAATTTGTGTTCGCCGTGGTGGGCCCGGGGACCCGCTGGCTGGCCGAGCGCCGCACCAGGGACGTGCTCGACGTGGCCGGGCCGCTCGGGCGGCCGTTCCCCATCCCGCGCGACCCGGTGAGCTGCCTGCTGGTGGGCGGCGGCTACGGCAGCGCCCCGCTCTTCCCGCTGGCCGACCGGCTCCGCAGCCGCGGCTGCCAGGTGGACTTCCTGCTCGGCGCGGCGAGCGCGGACCGGGTCTTCGGCGCGATGACCGCCCGCCGGACCGCGCGCACCGCGGTGGTCACCACCGAGGACGGTTCGATGGGGGTGCGGGGGCTGGTCACCGACCGCCTCACGCAGGCGATCCACGAGGCGCGGACGGACGTCATCTACGCATGCGGCCCGATGGGGATGCTCCGCCAGGTGACCACGCTCGCCAGCCGTTACGACATCCCGGTGCTGGCCCTGGTGGAGGAGTCCATGGCCTGCGGGATCGGGGTCTGCATGACATGCGTGCTGCCCGTGGTGGGTGAGGACGGCGTCACCCGGATGGTGCGCTCCTGCGTGGACGGCCCGGTGTTCCACGGCGACCTGGTGCGCTGGGACGACGTGGGCACGATCCCGTTCGACGCGCTCGGTGCGCCGGGCTGGAATCCGCGCCGCCAGCAGGAGGCGAGGCCGGGTCGGCCGGACGGCCCGGTCCGGCCGGACGGCCCCGGCGGTCCGGCCCGGACCGGCTGGTCAGCCGGGGAAGGGGCCGCCCGCCAGAACGGCCCGGGCAGGGGAGCAGGGGTATGACGGTCGACCTCCGGACCAAGCTGGGCCATGTGGAGCTGCCGAACCCCATCCTCACCGCATCCGGGTGCGCAGGCGCGGGGCGCGAGCTCGCGCAGTTCTTCGACGTCGCCAAGATCGGCGCCATCGTCACGAAGTCGGTGATGCTGGGGCCGCGGGCCGGGCGGCCGACGCCCCGGATGGCCGAGACGCCCAGCGGGATGCTCAATTCGATCGGCTTGCAAGGCCCCGGCATCGACGCTTTCCTGCAGCGGGACCTGCCCTGGCTGCTGTCGCGCGGTGCCCGCGCCGTGGTGTCGATCGCGGGCGGCAGCGTGGATGAGTTCGCGGAACTGTCCGGCAGGCTCTCCGACGCTGCAGGCGTCACCGCGATCGAGGTCAACATCTCCTGCCCGAACGTCGAAGACAGAGGGCAGGTCTTCGCCTGCGATCCCGTGGCCGCGGCCACGGTGGTCGAAGCTGTGCGCTCCCGTGCCCGCTACGACATACCGGTATTCGTGAAACTTTCACCGGATGTCACCGACATCGTGACGATCGCCCGCTCCTGCGTGGCGGCGGGCGCGGACGGCCTGTCGATGATCAACACACTGCTCGGCATGGCGATCGACACCGAGACCATGCGGCCGGTGCTGGCCGGCGTCACCGGCGGCCTGTCCGGCCCGGCCATCCGGCCGGTGGCGGTGCGGTGCATCTGGGAGGTCCGCAAGGCGCTGCCCGATGTGCCGATCATCGGCATGGGCGGGGTCCGCACCGGCCGGGACGCACTCGAGCTCATCCTGGCTGGTGCCGCCATGGTCAGCATTGGCACAACGATCTTCCACGACCCGTCGGCCTGCGTCCGGGTGCTTCGTGAGCTGGACGAGGAACTCGCACGCCGGGGGATCGAGCGGCTCGCCGACGTGGTCGGGCTCGCGCATGAACCGCGCATGTCGGGGGGACCGGCTGTCGGGAAACGTTAGGTAGTGTGCGGTATCTTTTGATTGGGGGAGGGACTCTTGAGCCAGCCTGCGCCGATTGCGGTCGCCCTGGACGCGCGAGACCTGGAGACGGCGGCCCGCTGGGCGGGACTCGTCACCCCGCACGTCAGCACGGTCAAGATCGGGCTCGAGCTCTACCTCCGTTACGGTCCCGGGGTGGTGGCCTCGATCAAGGGCGCGAGCGGCGTGCGCATTTTCCTCGACCTGAAGCTGCATGACATCCCGGCGACGGTCGCTGGCGCGGCCCGGGCGGTGGCGCGCCTGCGGCCGGAACTGGTCACGGTGCACGCGATGGCCGGCTCTGACGCCATCCGCGCCGCGGTGGAGGCGGCCCCGGACACCAAGATCGCCGGGGTGACCGTGCTCACCTCGCTGACCCCGGCGGATCTCGAGCGGATTGGCATGGTGGGCCCGGTCCAGGACGTGGTGCGGCGACTGGCCGTGCTGGCTGTCGCGGCCGGGGCGCGGGCCCTGGTCTGCTCGCCCCGTGAGGTCGCGGCGGTGCGTGCGGAGGTCGGCCCCGACATCACACTCATCACGCCCGGGGTGCGCCCGGCCGGCAGTGACCCGAATGACCAGGCCAGGGTGGCGACACCCGAGGAGGCACTCCGGGCGGGCGCCGACCTGCTGGTGATCGGCCGTCCCATCACCGGGGCGCCCGATCCAGGTGCGGCCGCCGCGGCCATCGCCGCGCCGCTGAGAAGGCTCCAGCCTGCCCCGGCTGGTCCGCCCGCTGGTTTCCGCGCGGCGGGGCCCGCGGGGCCGGGAGGCGCGCTGTGGGGCCCGTAGGCGGGGTCGCGCACGCCGCCTGCGCGGGTCCCGGCCCTGGCGAGCGGCCAGAGCCCGCCGCGGCGTCCCGGCCCTCCGGACGGCGATGGCCTGCGGACCTGCCCGGGTAACCTGTTTTGATTACGTTACGTATTCGGTCCCATACAAAGAGTAATATCGGGTAATTTATGACGTGACAAACGGGTGTTTGCGTTGCCCTCACGGGCTGAACTCGCTACTTTCCCTTCCCGACCGCATTTTTCGATTCGAAACCCGAGGTGACCCGGAGTGGCTCTTCCTCCCCTCACTCCCGATCAGCGAGCAGCAGCCCTAGAGAAGGCGGCACGGGCGCGTAAGGAGCGCGCCGAAGTGAAGAACCGCCTCAAGCACGGTTCCACGAGCTTGTCCCAAGTCCTCAAGGATGGCCAGAGCGATGACATCGTCGGGAAGATGAAAGTTTCCGCGTTGCTCGAGTCCGTCCCGGGGATCGGCAAGGTACGTGCCCGGCAGATCATGGAGCGGCTTGGTATCGCCGAGTCGCGCCGCGTGCGCGGCTTGGGCGCCAACCAGCGTGCAGCCCTTGAGAATGAGTTCGGCGGTGGTATCTGACCCAGTCTGAGGACCGCAGGGACGGGCGCGGGGGACACAGGTCCACGGCCGATTCGTCCGTTCATCGCGCGCGCGATGCCGCGCTTGTCCGGGGGGGCGGCGGTCCTGCACGGTTGACGGTGCTTTCCGGGCCTTCTGGTGTCGGCAAGAGCACGGTCGTCGCGGGGCTACGGAGGGAATGCCCGGAAATTTGGCTCTCGGTGTCGGTAACTACGCGCCCACCGAGGCCGGGTGAAGTCAACGGGCGTGAGTATCACTTTGTCAGCGACGCGGAGTTCGATGCGATGCTGGCCCGCGGGGAGTTCCTTGAATGGGCCCGATTCGCGGACAACAGGTATGGCACGCCGCGCGCACCTCTTGAGGAGAAGCTCGCGGCGGGTATCCCCTCGCTTCTCGAGATCGACCTGGCCGGTGCCAGGCAGGTCCGGCAGGCCGTGCCGGAGGCGCTCCTGGTGTTCCTTGCGCCGCCGTCCTGGCCGGAACTGGTGCGCAGGCTCACCTGCCGGGGCACCGAGCCACCCGAGGTCGTGGTGCGCAGGCTGGATGCGGCCAGGGTGGAACTCGCCGCCGAGACTGAATTCGACGTGACGCTCGTGAACACGTCCGTCGAGGACGTCTGCAGCCAGCTGGTATCTTTGATGGTGGTCTAGTCTGGCTACTGGTCTAGCTGGCCGATAGAGTGCGCGCTTCGGAGCATGCGCACAGCGACACTATGCGCGCTTCGAACACGCGCCCCCTCGGAACGGAAGGCACACGGTGGCAGGGATTCCCGCTGCGGAAGGCATCACCAACCCGCCGATCGACGACCTGCTTGATGTCGTTGACAGCAAGTACCGCCTCGTCATCATGGCCGCGAAGCGGGCGCGGCAGATCAACGCCTACTACGCCCAGCTCGGCGAGGGCCTGCTTGAGTACGTGGGCCCGCTGGTGGAGACCAGGGTCCAGGAGAAGCCGCTGTCCATCTCGCTCCGCGAGATCCGGCAGCGCCTGCTGACCGCCACCGACATCGCGGAGTCCTGACCCGCTGACTCCGGCGCCTTCAGGCGCCCCGGCGGGCGAACGGGGAGGCAGGACAGCCCATGCCGCCGCGCGTCGTTCTCGGGGTGGGTGCGGGCATTGCCGCCTACAAGGCCTGCGAGCTGCTCCGGCGGCTCACCGAGTCAGGTCATCAGGTCCGCGTGGTGCCGACCCCCGATGCGCTGCGCTTCGTCGGAGCGGCGACCTGGGCGGCGCTGTCCGGGCAGCCGGTCACGTCCAGCGCGTGGGACGACGTCCACGAGGTTCCGCACGTCAGGCTGGGCCAGACGGCCGACCTCGTCCTGGTCGCTCCCGCCACCGCGGACCTGCTCGCCCGCGCGGCGGCCGGCCGGGCCGACGACCTCCTCACCGCGATCTTGCTGACCGCGCGCTGTCCGGTGGTGTTCGCGCCGGCCATGCACACCGAGATGTGGGAGCACCCGGCGACCCAGGCCAACGTGAGCACGCTTCGCGGCCGGGGCGGCCTGGTCCTGGAACCTGCGGCCGGCCGGCTGACGGGCCGCGACAGCGGCCCGGGACGGCTGCCCGAGCCCGCCGAGCTGTACGAGGTGGCCATCCGGGTGCTGGCCCGGGGTGCAGGGGGGCTCCGCCCCGACATGGCCGGCCGCCGCGTCGTCGTGTCCGCTGGGGGGACCAGGGAAGAACTCGATCCCGTCCGGTTCCTGGGCAACTGGTCCTCCGGGCGGCAGGGTTACGCGCTGGCCCGCACCGCCGCCGCCCGCGGGGCTGAGGTGACCCTGGTGGCCGCGAACGTGGACCTTGATGATCCGGCCGGCGCCCGCGTCGTGCGCGTGACGTCGGCCGGCCAGATGCGCGAAGCCGTGATGTCCGCCGCACCGGACGCGGACGCAGTGGCGATGGCGGCGGCCGTCGCCGACTTCCGGCCCGAGATCAGGCGCGAATCGAAGATCAAGAAAAGCGGCGCCGCGCCCGAGCCGATCCGGCTGACCGAGAATCCGGACATCCTGCGTGAGCTGTCCCGCGACCGGAAGCGGCCCGGGCAGGTGATCGTCGGGTTCGCTGCCGAGACCGACCACGTGCTGGCGGCCGGCCACGCGAAGCTGGCGGCCAAGGGATGCGACCTGCTCGTCGTCAACCAGGTCGGGCCCGGGCTCGCGTTCGGCACCAGCGACAACGAGGCGGTCGTGCTCGCCGCCGACGGGGCGGTGACCGAGGTTCCGCTGGGGCCCAAGGAAGTTCTGGCGGACACGGTGTGGGATCTTGTCATGGCCAGGCTCTCGCCGTGAGCCAAGCCACGAGCCGCCATGACTCGCAACGGTTCCGCCCCAGCGGGTCACCCGGCCCGGCTACACTTCGGCGAGGCTTCAGCGCGGCAGAAATGGGAATTCCGTGGCTCGACATCTCTTTACCTCTGAGTCGGTGACAGAGGGCCATCCTGACAAGATGGCGGACCAGATCAGTGATGCCATCCTCGACTCGATGATCAAGGACGACGTGGGCAGCCACGTGGCCGTGGAGACGCTGATCACCACGGGGATGGTGCACGTGGCCGGTGAGGTGACCACGCAGACCTACGTGGATATCCCCGGCATCATCCGGGAGAAGATCCTGGAGATCGGGTACGACTCATCGACCAAGGGCTACGACGGGGCATCCTGCGGGGTCTCGGTGTCGATCGGCTCCCAGTCCCCGGACATCGCCCAGGGCGTGCTGAACGCGTTCGAGCACCGCGAGGGCGAGGGCTCGGGCGAACTGGACGAACTGGACCGGCAGGGCGCCGGCGACCAGGGCATGATGTTCGGGTTCGCGTGCCGGGAGACCCCCGAGCTGATGCCGCTGCCGATCATGCTCGCGCACCGTCTCGCGCGCCGCCTGTCCGAGGTCAGGCGCAGCGGTGTTGTCCCGTACCTGCGCCCGGACGGCAAGACCCAGGTGACGATCGAGTACGTGGGGAATGAGCCGGTGCGGCTTGACACGGTCGTGGTGTCCGCCCAGCACGCCCCGGACATCGACCTGAAGGAACTGCTCGCCCCGGACATGCTCGACCACGTGGTCACGCCGGTGCTCGACAGCCTGGAGATCGATACCTCCGGGTACCGGCTGCTTGTGAACCCCACCGGGCGGTTCGAGATCGGCGGCCCCATGGGCGACGCCGGGCTGACCGGCCGCAAGATCATCATTGACACCTACGGCGGGATGGCCAGGCACGGCGGCGGGGCGTTCTCCGGCAAGGACCCCTCCAAAGTGGACCGCAGCGCCGCCTACGCGATGCGCTGGGTGGCCAAGAACGTGGTCGCGGCGGGCCTCGCCGACCGCTGCGAGACGCAGGTCGCCTACGCGATCGGCAAGGCCAAGCCGGTCGGCCTGTTCGTCGAGTGCTTTGGCACCGAGAAGGTGCCGGTGGAGCGCATCCAGGATGCGGTGATGCAGGTCTTCGACCTGCGCCCGGCGGCGATCATCCGGGACCTGGACCTGCTCCGCCCGATCTACTCGCAGACCGCCTCCTACGGGCATTTTGGCCGCGAAGAGCCGGACTTCTCCTGGGAGCGGACTGACCGGGCGGAGACGCTCCGCTCGGCCGCCGGGCTCTGAGGGCGGGGTCGGGCCGAAGCTGAGGGCAGGATCGGACAATCCTCGCTTTTGCCCCTTAACGGCCAGAACAGTGAATGTTTCCCCCTAGACACCATCTAGCACGACCTTTACGCTCATGGCGCGGTGTCGGTACAAAAATCCCCCGGAGCCGAGTGGTGTCGTCGTCAACTGGTCATGCTGCGCGCCCGTCGTCCCCGGACGGTCCCGAGGGTGGCCCGTCACCCGAGGACGTCGGGGAGACGTCCTCGGGGCGGCTCCGGCGGCCGCGCTGGGGCGGCAACCGGTACGCCACCGCGGCGCTGGTGACCGGTGTCCTCGGGGCGGCCCTGATCACGATCCCGGTCAGCCTGGTCTGTGGTGTGCTCGGCCTGCTTCGCGCTCGGCGCGGCGGGCTCGGCGCACCCGGCAAGTTGCGGTCCTGGCTCGGCATCGGATTCGCGCTCGGCTGGGCCGCGGTCGCCGGATTCCTGGCGCCCCATCTGGTCCAGGCGGCCGATCCGGGCTGCGTCACCTACAAGGGCCCGGCGCTGGTCGCCTACCAGAAGGTCATCGACGACTTCCGCGATGGCTCCGATGACGCCATCACGGCTCGTGACCTGGGGACGGCCATCCACGAGCTGGACGGGGCGGCCGCAGAGAGCCAGAACCAGGCCGCCTCGCGTTCGTTCGTCGCGGTGTCAGCGCAGCTCCAGACGGTGCTCTCCGATGTCCAGGCGCGCACGCCGGTGCCCCGCGCGGTCCTGCAGACGTTGAACCACGACTCGGCGCTCGCCGACGAGGCCTGCGGCACCGTCCGCCTGTAAGCCAGCCAGGGCCCGGCTGAGGGTCTCCCGCAGGCCCCCGCGGGGAGTCTCCCGCAGCGGGTCTCCGCGGGGGGTCCCCCGCGGAGGGCCGCTTGCGGAGGGCCGCTTGCGGAGGGCCGCTTGCGGTGCAGGCGAGGCTGGGCGCTGCGGTGCGGCCCGGCGCGCGCGGTCCGAGCCCTCTGGTAGGACAGGACCGTGGCACGGCCAGCAAAGCAGGGTGAGCCGGGTGCCGGGACCCTGCCGGTCGCGCGGGTGGCGGTCGATATCTCGCTGGCCCACCTCGACAGGCCGTTCGACTACCTGGTGCCGGAGCGGATGGCCCAGGAGGCCACGGCGGGCTGCCGGGTCCGCGTGCGGTTCGCCGGCCAGCTGGTCGGCGGCTATCTGCTCGAACGCGCCGAAGCCAGCGAGCACCCCGGCCGGCTCGCTGCCCTTCAGCGCGTGGTCTCGGCCGAGCCGGTACTCAGCCCGGAGATCGCTGCCCTGGCCCGTGAGGTGGCTGACCGGTACGCGGGCACCATGGCGGACGTGCTGCGGCTGGCGATCCCGCCTAGGCACGCGCGCGCCGAGGCCGCGCCCCCGCCGCCCGCGCCGCGCCCGGGGCCGGACAGTCCGCCTGCCGCGCCGGCCGGCCACCCGCACACGCCGGCCGGCCACCCGCACGCGCCGGCCGGCCACCCGCACGCTCCGGGCAGTCCGCCTGCCGGGCTTGGCAGCCCGCCTGCCGGGCCGGCCCCGGAACCGGGCCCGTGGGCCCGCTATACGTCCGGCGGGGCCTTCCTGGCCGCCCTAGCCGATGGGAAGGCGCCGCGGGCGGTCTGGTCGGCCCTGCCCGGCCCGCACTGGCCGGACGAGATCGCGCGCGCCGCGGCGGCGACTGCCGCGGGCGGGCGGGGAACGCTTATCGTCGTCCCCGACGCCCGCGACCTCGGCCAGGTCGACACGGCCCTGGGTGCCCTGCTCGGCCCGGGCCAGCACGTCACCCTGGCGGCCGGCCTCGGGCCTGCCGAGCGCTACCGCCGCTGGCTCGCGGTCCGGCGCGGCGTGACCAGGGTGGTCGCGGGTACCCGGGCCGCCATGTTCGCCCCGGTCAGCGACCTCGGCCTGGTCGTGATCTGGGACGACGGCGATGACCTGCACGCCGAGCCGCGGGCCCCCTACCCGCACGCGCGGGAGGTCCTGGCGCTGCGCGCGCACCGCCTCGGCGCGGCCGCCTTGATCGGGGGGTTCGCCCGGACGGCCGAGGCGACCAGCCTGGTCGCCAGCGGCTGGGCGGTGGCGGTCACCGCTGCCCGCCAGGTGGTCCGGGACCGCGCTCCGCAGGTCCGGGCGGCGGGCGCCGATGCGGAGCTGGCCAGGGACGAGGCGGCGCGGTCCGCCCGGCTGCCCAGCCTCGCCCTGCGCACGGCCCGGGAGGGCCTCAGCCGCGGGCCCGTGCTCGTCCAGGTCCCCCGGCGCGGTTACGTCACCGCCACCGGCTGCGAGCGGTGCAGGGACCGGGCCCGGTGCCTGACCTGCGGCGGGCCGCTGGCCCTCGAACGCGCGGGCGCGGCGGTGCGCTGCCGCTGGTGCGGCACCGCCGATCCGGCGTGGCGGTGCCCTCGCTGCGGGCACCCGAGGGTCCGCGCTCTGGTGACGGGCGCTGGGCGCACCGCCGAGGAACTGGGCCGCGCCTTCCCCGCGGTTCCCCTGCTGACCTCGGGCGGCACCGAGACGATCCCCGCGGTGCCCGCCACCCCGGCGCTCGTCGTGGCCACCCCGGGGGCGGAGCCGGGCGTGGCGGGCGGCTACGCCGCGGCGCTGCTGCTCGACGGCTGGGTACTGCTCAGCCGGCCCGGCCTGCGCGCCGCCGAGGAGGCCCTGCGCCGCTGGATGAATGCCGCCGCGCTCGTGGTGCCTGCGGCGGCAGGCGGCGCGGTGGTAATCGTCGCGGATGCGGGGATTCCGTCGGTGCAGGCATTGATCCGCTGGGATCCCGTCACGCATGCAGAACGAGAACTTTCCGAACGCAACCAGCTCCGGTTCCCGCCGTCCGTCCGGATGGCGTCCCTGACCGGATCGGCCGATGCGGTCGCGGCCCTGCTGGACGCCGCGTCGCTGCCGGGGGAGGCCGAGGTGCTCGGGCCCGTGCCGGGCGGCCATCCCGGTCCCGATGCCCACGGGCCAGCGCCGGGTGGGTCGCCGGAGAGTGTCCGCATGCTTGTCCGAGTGCCCAGGTCAGCGGGGTCGGCGCTGGCGCGCGGGTTGCACGATGCCCAGGCGGTGCGCAGCGCGCGCAAGGACGCAGGCGCCGTCCGCGTTCAGCTCGACCCCCCGGAGCTGATCTGAGTTCGGCCGGGAAGGCCTTAGGGTGCTGGGGTGGCCACCTCACGACGGAACCCACGCTCGAGGGCCAGGCCGAGCCCGCACGCGGAGGCGGAGGCCGATGGGCGCGAGAGCGCGCAGCATGAAGGCTTGGCCGGCGGCGATCACGGGTCTGGGAGCCAGGGCGAGGGAATGCACCGCCTCCCTCCGGTGCGGCTCGCGCCCAGGGACGAGCTTGCGGCCTCGGCGCGGGTGGCCCCGTTGCTGCGTGCGGCCCGGGATATCGCCCGCTGGGCGTCCACCGGGCGCAGGCCCACCGCGAAAGGCACTTTGCGCCGCGCGGACGCGGCGGCCGCCGCCGCGGAGTTCGAGCTGACGCCCGCGGAAGTCGACGCGGCGTTCCGGGTGGCCATAGCCACCCGGATGCTGGTGTTCGCCGGGGGCGGCGCGGGACCGGGTGACCGCGTGGACGTGCTCGCCAGCGGCACCGCCGAGGATGTCTTGGCGGTCTGGGACGAGGCGCTCTCGGTGATGCTCGATGCCGAGGATCTCGATGGTATGGCGACCGCCCTGTACACGGTGGCCGGGCCGGTGCGGATGGATTCGCTCTTCGAGGCCTATCTGGCCGCCGCTGGCACGCGGCCCCAGGAGCCGGACCCGGCCGGCGGTCCTGGCGGCCACGACCATGGCGCGGCGCTGTCCTCGGCTCTGGAGACTCTCGCCGACCTCGGGGTGGTCGAACTCGATGTCGCCGAGCCCGGGACGGACGAGAGCGGCAGCGGGCTGACCGTGACGCTGTCGAGGCTCGGCGTCTGGGGAGTCCACCGCAGGCTCCGCGCGCAGGGCTGGCACGTTCCCGTGCTCGGCGGCGGTGCACGCGGCGACGCGGCCGCGCTCCTGGCCACGCTGGCCAGCTGCGACGTGGAGGACGGCGAGGCGGAGATCGCCATCTGGCTGGCCGCCCGGAGCCCGCAGCAGGCCGCGGCCGAGCTGATCGAAGCCGCCCGGCATGGGTCGCCCGGGCTGCGCGGCGCTGGGTTCGCGGTACTGGACCGGATCGGCGCGGATGCCGTGGCGCCGGTACGGGCGGCGCTCGACGAGCCCGTGCTGCGCGCGCACGCGGCGGTCTGGCTGCATGAGCACGGCGAGGATGCCGAACTGCGCCGCGAGGACCGGGCGTGGCTTCTGGTCGACCTGGGAGCCGGGCTGCTTGAAGAGGCCGACCCGCAGGATGTGGTGGCGGAGTTGCTGCCCGATGTGCCCCCGGAGGCGCAGGCCGAACTGGTCGCCGGGCTCTGGAAGGTAAGCCATCCCGGCGTGACCGACCTGCTGACGGCGTTGAGCGATCATCATCCCGATCCGGCCGTGGCCAGGGCGGCCCGCAAGGCCGCGTTCAAGGCCCGGTCGTCATCGGCTGTAGCGCCCCCCGGGAGTTAATAAACTGATCGGGGCAGCGCCCCGGCAGTAAGGCCTCAGGGGAAAGGGATGGTGCGCCATCAGCGTCAAGCCGATCCGCATTTTCGGCGACCCGGTGCTGCGCACCGCGGCCGAGCCGGTGCGCGACTTCGATGCCGAGCTGCGCAAGCTCGTCAAGGATCTCACCGACACGATGATGGACGCGCCGGGCGTTGGCCTGGCCGCGCCGCAGATCGGCGTTGGCCTGCGCGTCTTCACCTACTACGTAGACGACGAGCTGGGGCACCTGATCAATCCGTCGCTGGACCTGTCGGCGGAGGAGGAGACGGACGACGAGGGCTGCCTGTCGTTTCCCGGCCTCGCTTTCCCGACGCCGCGTGCCTACGGCGTGGTGGCCAAGGGCTTCAACATGCACGGCGAGCCGGTCACGCTGGAGGGCAGCGGGCATCTCGCCCGGTGCGTGCAGCATGAGACCGACCACCTGAACGGGGTGCTGTTCATCGACCGGCTCGAGCCGGCCCAGCGCAAGCTGGCCATGAAGGCGATCCGCGAGGCCGAGTGGTGGGGCGAGCCGATCCCGGAGGTCCGCGTCTCACCGCACCCGACGCGGGGCAAGGCGCTCTAAGGTGGCCCCCCAAGCTGGCGGCGCGTGCCGCAGGATGGGCCCCTAATACATGCGCCTGGTGTTCGCTGGTACCCCGCGGGTAGCCGTGCCCGCGCTGGACGCCTTGCTGCGGTCCGGGCACGAGGTGGCGGCGGTCGTCACCCGGCCGGATGCACCGGCTGGCCGGGGTCTGCACCTCGCGCCCAGCCCGGTCGCCGAGCGCGCTGCCGCGGCCGGCCTGGAGGTGCTCAAGCCCGCCCGGCCGCGCGACCCCGACTTCATCGACCGCCTGCGGGCCATCGGGCCTGACTGCTGCCCGGTCACCGCCTACGGCGCGTTGATCCCGCAGGCGGTCCTGGACATTCCCGCCAACGGCTGGGTGAACCTGCATTTCTCGCTGCTGCCCGCCTGGCGGGGAGCCGCCCCGGTGCAGCACGCCATCCTGCACGGGGACGACGTCACCGGGGCGACCACCTTCCGGCTCGTCGCGGAACTGGACGCGGGCCCGGTCTTCGGCGTGGTCACCGAGCCGATCAGGCCCGGCGACACGGCCGGGGACCTGCTGGCCAGGCTGGCCGAGTCGGGCGCCGGGCTGCTCGTCGAAACGTTGAACGGGATCGAGTCCGGCCAGCTTGAGGCGCGGCCCCAGCCGTCCGAGGGGGTCAGCTACGCGCCCAAGATCACGGCTGAGGATGCGCGGGTCCGCTGGGACCGGCCGGCCATCGCGGTGGACCGCCAGATCCGCGCGTGCACGCCGGTTCCCGGGGCGTGGACCGTGCTCGGCCAGGCCAGGCTCAAGCTGTGGCCGCTGGCGAACCCCGCCCCGGATGTCGGCGACCTCCCCGGCAACGGCCTCCTCGAGCCGGGGGCGCTGTGCGTGCTGCGTTCAGGAGTGCTTGTCGGGACGGCAACGGGACCGGTCGAGCTCGGCGATGTGCAACCGCACGGCAAGCGGCGGATGAACGCGGCGGCCTGGGCCCGGGGGCTCCACCTGGACCAGGGCACGGCCCGCCAGCAGAGCGCGGTGCTCGGCTGACATGGCGCCACCCAGCGAGACGGAGCAGCAGGGCCGCGCCGCGGCCCGGGGGACCGGCGCGCCGCCCGGCGGCGCTGGCCGGTCCGGGGCGCGTGACGCCGGCCGCCGGTCCGGGACGCGAGGCGGCGGCGGGTCCGCCGCGCGGACTCGCACGGACCCGGCGCGGCGGGCCGCCTTCGATGTGCTCCTGGCCGTGGAGCAGCGGGATGCCTACGCGAACCTGCTGCTGCCGTCGGTTCTTGCCGAACGGGGATTGACCGGGCGGGACGCGGCGCTGGCCACCGAGCTGACCTACGGGACGCTGCGCGGCCGGGGTACCTACGATGCCATCGTCGGCGTGTGCAGCGACCGTGGCCTGGACCGGATCGACCCGCCGCTGCGCGAAGTGCTCCGCCTCGGCATCCACCAGTTGCTCGCCACCCGGGTACGCGCGCATGCCGCGGTCGCCACCTCGGTGGATCTGGCCAAGGACGTGGCCGGGACTCGTTCCGCCGGATTCGTCAACGCGGTGCTCCGCCGGGTCTCGACCCGCGACCTGGAAACCTGGATCGGCGTCGCGGCGCCCGACCGTGACGCCGACCCGCTCGGTCACCTGGTTGTCCGGTACAGCCATCCCCGATGGATCGTAGCGGCGCTCAGCGAGTCGCTCGGTGAGTCGCCCGCCGACGACGCGGCGGGCGGCCTGGCCGAGACCGAAGCCGTCCTCGCCGCGGACAGCTCCCGGCCGCGGGTCACGCTCTGCGCGGTGCCCGGGCTGGCCGACCCCGCCGAACTCGTGACCGGTGGCGGGGAGCTCGCGCGGTGGTCGCCGTTCGGCGCCTATCTCGATGGCGGCGATCCGGCGGCGGTCACGGCGGTCGGGCAGGGCCGGGCCGCCGTGCAGGACGAAGCCAGCCAGTTGGCCGCGCTGGCCCTGGCCGGGGCCACCGTGACCGGCCGGGACACTCGCTGGCTGGACCTGTGCGCGGGACCGGGCGGCAAGGCGCGGCTGCTGGCCGGCCTGGCCGCGGGCTCCGGTGCCCGCCTGGTCGCCGCCGACAAGCGCCTGCACCGGGCCCGGCTGGCCGGCGCCGCAACCGCCATCACCGGTGCCGCCGCGGCGGTCGCCGCCGACGGGACTGTCCCGCCATGGCGGCCCGGAACCTTCGACCGGGTACTGGCCGATGTCCCGTGCTCGGGGCTTGGCGCGCTCCGCCGCCGCCCTGAAGCGCGCTGGCGCAAGTCACCCGAGGACGTCGCGGGCCTGGTCGTCCTCCAGCGCCGCCTGCTCGCCGCGGCCCTGGACGCGGCCCGGCCGGGCGGCGTGGTCGGCTACGTGACCTGCTCGCCGCACCTGGCGGAGACCCGCGCGGTCGTGGCCGATGTGCTGCGCGAGCGGGGTGACGTCGTGGTGCTCGACGCGCCCGCGGCGCTCCCCGAAGTGCCTGGCCTGCCCTGCCGGGCGCCGGACAGCAAGTATGCGCAGTTCTGGCCGCACCGGCACGGAACGGACGCCATCTTCCTCGCCCTCCTCCAGCGCCGCGGCTGAACCCCGCGGGCCTACCGTGCGCTGCTGAGGGCGCGTGCGGTGGCGGCCCGCAGCCGGGTCGAGCCGATGTCCGCCTTCTGTCCTTCCGTGTAGCCGGCCCCGTAGCCGTTGCCGCTGTAGGTCAGGCGCGTCTTGCGGGTGAGCGGGTAAGCCTGCTCGATGTTCCGGCGGATCACTTGCCGCCGGTCGGCCAGCACGAGCGTCGCCTTGGAACCGGAGGCAGCGGCGGGGGACGTGGCCGCGCACGCGGCGTTGTGCTCGGCCTCCCTGACCCGGGAGACCACGGCGGTGGCAAACCCGAGCAGCCAACTGCGCCGCCAGGCCCGCGGGCTGCGGCTCCAGCTCGGGACCTGCGCCGCGACCAGGCCCTGCCACATCTGCACCAGCAGGGAGGTGTAGAGGACATCGGCCCGCTCAATGTCGGAGGCGAACCCGAACACGTGAATCCGGGCGCCGGCTTCCACCCGGGGGAGCACGACGCACTGGCAGCGCATCGCGGACGCGACGCCGCAGAGCATGTGCGCCTGGACGCGGGCCCACGGGTTGTCGATGTCCAGGACACGGTCGGCTGGGTGGTCGGTCTCCGGCCGCTCCGCTGCGAGCAGCGCGCGGTCGATCCCGTACTTGGCCATCAGCTCGGCGGCCTTGGCCGTCAGGGCCTGCGCCTCGGCGGGCGTAACACCTACGGCTTCGGCCTTGGCGAGCAGCTTGCGGACGCGGGCGAGCAGCGTGTCGGTCGGCTGGGGGCCGGCCGTCTTTGTGCCTGCTGCCTGGGGATTCACGAAATGGCCTCCTGCTCAAGGGATATGGATCGAATACGTGATCGAAGGCTATCCATGGGCTCCGACATTTCCAGCGCCGAGGCTGCGTTGGCGGCACCTTATCGCCCGGCCTGCGGCGGGCGCCCGGGTCATTGGGCACAAGAATTCACCCGGGACGTCCCTCACGCGGGGGGGCCCGGGCCGCTTACACTCGGCCGCATGTCTGTCCAAATGGCACCTAGCATCCTGTCCTCGGACTTCGCCAGGCTGGCCGACGAGGCCGCGGCGGTCTCCGGTGTCGCCGAATGGCTGCACGTCGATGTCATGGACAATCACTTCGTGCCGAACCTCACGATCGGCCTCCCCGTGGTCGAGGCGCTGCTCAAGCACGCCAGCCTGCCACTCGACTGTCATCTGATGATCGAGGATCCCGACCGCTGGGCGCCGGCTTACGCGGAGGCTGGCGCGCGGAACGTCACCATCCATGCGGAGGCCGCTGGGTCGCCGGTACGGACGCTCCGGATGATCAGGTCAGCGGGGGCGCGGGCCGGACTCGGGATCAATCCCGCGACCCCGGTGGAGCCGTACGCCGATCTGCTGCCGGAGATCGACATGCTGCTGCTGATGACCGTCGAGCCCGGGTTCGGCGGTCAGCCGTTCCTGGACTTGGTGCTGCCGAAGCTGCGCCGCGCCCGTGAGCTTGTCAGTCGGCACGGCGCGGCCGTTTGGCTGCAGGTGGATGGCGGGGTGACCGAGGACACCATTGAGCGGTGCGCCGACGCGGGCGCGGACGTGTTCGTGGCCGGTTCCGCGGTGTACGGGAAGGATGACCCGGCCGCCGCCGTCCAGGCCCTCCGTGCGCGAGCCCAGCACGCCACCGCGCACGCGTCCTGGCGGAACTGACCCGGGCGGCCGCTGGCTGGTTCCGTGATCATGGTCCACGGGTGGCGTGCGGTGGGACACCTCCTCGATCGCGGTGATGGCGGCCTGCTTGTGCGGGCGGCGTGCGGGCTTTGCGCGCTCAGCGTGCGCATCAGTGAGCTGGGGCACCCCGAGGAAGGTGATCTTCTGCTCGCCGTGGTTGAGGAAGGCGCGTTCCGGGATCAGCTCGTACCGCTGCGGGTCCCGCTACAGCCGTTGCATGGAGCACCGGTCCAGGTACTCGCCGCCATCGCCGCAGTGCCGGTTCCAGGGCCGGTCGCTGCCAGCTTGCACCACGGAGGGAATGTAGGTGCCGGGAGAGGTGGCCTTGCGGACCTCCATCTCTCACAGCATGCCGCGGGTGAGGGCCAGCGGGTCGCCGGTGGTGTAGCGGGCCGCGACCACCTTGTTGACGTTGGTGTCGCGCAGCTGGTAGCGGGTGTGGCCGGGGGTGTCCCAGGCGTGGGCGAACTCGGTTTCGAACGGCGGCCAGGCCGTGCCCTCGGTGCGGTCAGCCACGGGCGCGATCCTTTCTGCCCGGCCAGTGGTAACCGCGTCGGCTGGCGGGCCGGGTGGCGAGGCGCTCACCAGGCACTGTTGCCTGCAGGTCCGGAGCCTGGGCCTGTTGGCCGGGGGAACTGGCGCAGGTCGGCAAGGGCAAGTGCCGGGCCGCCCAGCTGGGCTGGCTGCCGGGCGGTGGCGCGCAGCCCATCGATCACCAGGCTGAGGTGGCGGTGGCTAAGGCGGTAATGGACCTCGGGAGGGAGCCCGCCGGGCAGCGGGCGGGACAGGCGCACGATAAGCATGCCGATATCACCCGAGGTGACATCGGGGCGGAGCGTGGCGGCCCGGTGGGCCGCCTCAACAAGCGCCTGGACCGCGGCGAGCCCCGCCTCCCGGGCGCGGGTGATCTCCTTATCGTCGAAGGGGATCTCTCCCAGCAACGCGGGAATCACCGCGGCGGTACGCACGTCGATGGCCCGGTGCATGTACCGGGCCAGGGCGGCGAACGGGTCGGGTTCTTCCCCTGCCGCCTGGCGGGCCTCCTCGGCCGTACGCTGCACCGCGTCCAGGACGACCTCGCGGATCAGGGCCAGGCGGTCCGGGAACCTCCGGTACAAGGTGGCGATCCCGGTCCCGGCCCGCCGGGCGATCTCCTCAAGAGGGGCACCCGGGCCACGTTCGATGAACACATCACGGGCCGCGTCCAGCAGCCGGCGCCGGTTATCGCGGGCGTCGGCGCGCAGCATCCGCCGCGGCGCGCTGTCCCGGATCGGCGGCATTCTGATCTTCCTCCCAGCCGGAGGGATTTCCTCCAGAAAGAGGATAATTGATATGATTTTCCTCCGCAAATGACACCGCGCAGAGCTGACCGCCAGAGCAGGTGCCCATCGCAGGTGAAGGAGCATGACCGTGACCGACAGTGCAGCCCGAATGGGAGAAGAACTCGCCCGTTCCATCCATCCGGAGAAGGTCTTCCCGTTCCTGCCGGGGATGACCACCGCCAACCTGGCCGCCCTCTACGGGATGGACGAGCCTGCCTACGCTGCCATCCGCGAACGCTTCGCCGCGCAGATGGCCGCGACGGCGAAGGACCTGCTGGCCGAACCCTCATTCGGGGCGGCAGTGGACCGGCTGCCGTTCGCGGACGGCCAGACCCTGGCGGTCATCGGCGAGAGCACCACCGACGCGGCCGACTCCTGGCTGGAGATCCTTGGCCACCTCAT
>DASWFT010000416.1:0-9465 GCA_036394075.1 Streptosporangiaceae bacterium | reverse complement strand
GAATGCAGCTGCCGCTTCGAACGCATGCGAGTCCGCGGCCGCAAACCGACGCTCTGTCCACCATGCCGCACGGCAGCGAAGGCGTGACAGGAGTTCTGGCCTCTACGCCTGGACTTCCGCTTCTGCTCGGGGACGGCGCGGTGCATTACTCGGTCAGCGGGCTATGGACCGCCGCCCAGTACAACATTCCGGTCGTCTTCGTCGTCGCGCGCACCAGCGAATACGCGGCGCTGAAGGAGTTCACCCGGTTCATGCACGCGCCGGACACGCCCGGCCTGGAGCTGCCCGGCATGGACATCCCCGGGATCGCCGCCTCCTACGGAGTCCAGTGCGAGCGGGTGAAGACGCTCTCCGACCTCACCCGCGCCGTCAAGGACGCGCTCTCATCCGATGGGCCGCACCTGATCGAGACCAGCCAGCGCCGCCTCGCCGACTCCTGAACGTTATGCCTGCCGCGGCGAATAGTCGACCTGCACAGCCGTCGCATCCGACCCGGTCCCCACTGTCCGCACATACGAGGACACCTCGCCATCCTGCGCGCCAGCCTTAGTGCGCAACTTTAGTGATCACGACGGCGAACCCGCAGGTTAGCAGCCATGCGGCATCGATCACACCAAAGCATGGCCCAAGTCAGGTCGACAGAGTTGGCGCAGAACGGCCCGCTATGCGCGGCCATGGCGGAGGTCGCCCTGCGCTCGGTGACCGCCCATATCGGCGGATATCGCGTGTCAAGCCGTGCGCCGCGCAAAACTACAGCGCGTGACGAGGGGACAGTGGCCCCTCGCGCCGGATCGCCGATTTAGCGCGTGGCCAGTTGGTTGTGGTGGAGCGTCACGGACAAGCACAGATCATCCGCTTCTGCGCCAAGGTGACTCCCCGGGTCAAACTCGGATCCCTGAATGCGCCTTCACTGACATCTCCGGCCCGGACCGGGCCCGTACCGGTCCATGTCTCCACGATGGCGCCGTGCCAGCTTGCGCCCGGCGCTGAGAGCCTGCGTCGACAAGGCGTCGAGCCACGCCGCCCGCTGCCGTTCGCCGGACGGTCGCGCCTGCTCTGCGCCGGAGCGCACGGCGCGCGCAACCTGGCGCGCCGCCGCAGCCCTGGGGCGGTGAGTGCCTGGAAGCTGTACCGATCCGGCTCGGGGAGCGCCACGGGCCGACACTCGAAACCGTCGCTGATGTTGCAAGGCCGCGCGAGGCTCTGGTCCGCCCATTACCGGGAGAAGCTCAAACGACACTTCGAACGCGGCATCGAGGTCGGCGACAGCGAGCAACTCGTCCGGGCCGCCGCGCCGGCGAGCCCCGCTCCTGGACACGGCGGTTGAGGCCGCTCTCGTCGGGGTCACCCGGCTGGTGCGCGACGCCGACGGGCATCCGGTCCACCACCTGCGGCTGTGGATATCCTCGAGCGCAGCCTGGGTCCTCATGGACATCTCGCCGACGCCATCGACACCGCCCATTCCGAGTTCATTGCACGACATTCCCGCCCCGTCGGCCATGGACTGAGGTCAGCCGGGCGCGTAGGTGAGGATCACCGACCCGTTCTCCAGCCTCCTCTCGTCGGTGAGCCTGAGGTCGAGCCCGGAGGTGTCCACGTCCTCGAACAGCCGTTGCCCTGAGCCGGCCACGACGGGCATGATCCAGAAGTGGAACTCGTCGATCAGGTGGTCTCGCACGAGGGTGTTGTCGAAGCGGCTGGTGCCGTATTTGATGAGGTCCTTGCCGGGCTGGTCTTTCAGCCGGGCGATCGCGCTGGATGGGTCGGGCCCGAGGAGGGTGGCATTCCATGCCGTCTGGGTCAGTGATCGGGATGCGACGTACTTGGGCATGGCGTTGATGAGGTCGATGTAGGGGTTGCCGGCGATGTGGCCCCAGTTCGCGTAGAACTTCTCGTAGGTCACCCGGCCCATGACGAACGCGTCGTAGTCGCCCAGCTGCTCGAGGGACAACGCCGTGGCCTCGGCGTCGAAGTTGGCCCACCGTTCGGGCGCTTCGATGACGCCGTCGAGCGAGACGAGGGTCGATTCGATCAGTTTGCGCATTGTCGTTCTCTTTCTCGAGTGGTTGATCTCGTGATCACGGGCCCAGCTTCGGACGGGCCAGGTCGGCCAGCCGCCGCATCGCCTCGTCGGCGTCCTTCGAATGGCCCACGGCCGGCGCTATGCCCGGGGAGCGCCCGAGGAAGGCAGCGAGCCGGTCGCTGGGGCCGGCCGTTGCTGCCACGGTGACCGGCGCCGCGAACAGGGGGTGCCGGCCGGCGCAGGGGACCAGCGCCGGGGCTATCGCCAGCAGGTCGGTGGCCAGGGCGCGCGGGATCGGCTGGCGCTGCCCGCATGCCCGGGATATGTCCCACCCGTGGACGGCGATCTCGAGGGCCGCCGTGGCGGCCATGACGCTGGCCGCCAGCGGGCAGCCGGCGATCTCGATGATCTGGCGCTGGTGGCCGGGGCTGGTCCAGGCGTCCAGCAGCTGGCCGGCGCGATCGCGGAACGCCCGGGCGGGGTCAGCCACCAGGTCACCGTCCTCGGCGGCGGGGTCGGGGCCAACGCGTCCGGTTTCGATGCCCTCACCGAACGCGGCCAGGGATTCGCTGGCGTGCCGCAGCAGCATCCGCAGGTCCCATTCCCGGCATGGCGTCGGGCGGGACAGGAGCTCTGGCGTGACGGCCAGGACCACGCCGACCGCGTAGCTGGCCGACGGTTCAAGCAGCCGGGCACCGTCGGCCGGCCATGCCGTCGGGGTCATCGGCCCGGTACCGGGGCCGCGGCAGCGGGGACGGCCTGCGGCAGGCCGAAGGCCGCGAACAGGCCCGGGTCGTTGAACGAGGTGACCCGTGTGACGCGCGATGCGGCGATGGTGAGCACGCAGATCGAGTGTGCGCGGTAGGCGCCGTCGTGACCGCGCAGGTAGGCCGCTAGCGCGGGCTGGCCGTTGGCGGCCGTGGGGATCATCCGGAAGCGGCCGGGTTCGGTGAGCACCCGGGACCGCAGGAAGCGCCCGATCAGCTCACGGCCAGTGAACCAGGTCGGCTCTGGCGGCATCTCGAATACGGCGTCAGCGCGCAGCAGTTGCATGACCGCGGTGATGTCGGCGTTCTCGAAGGCGGTGGCGTACCTGTCGAGCAGAGCACGGTCGGCCGGGTCGGCAGGCTCGTGCATCTGGTCCGCGTCGGGGGCTGCCTGCTCGAGCCGCGCCCGGGCCCGGCGCAGCATGCCGTTCACCGCCGCAGTTGTGGTGCCGAGCAGGTCAGCGACCTCGGTTGCCCGCCAGCGCAGCACGTCATGCAGGATCAGCACGGCGCGCTGCCGGGCGGGCAGGTACTGCAAGGCGGCGATCAGGGCCAGCCGAATGCTCTGCCGCGACGCGACGATGTCGGCGGGGTCGGCGGACCCGGCGATTATCAGCGTGTCGGGAATGGGCTGTAGCCACGGAACCTCGGGCCGCGCCGCCGCCAGCGGAGCTTCCGGGTACTCGCCCGGGCCGGCAAGGCCGGACGGCAAGGGCCGGCGGCTGCTGTTCTCGAGCGCGCGCAGGCAGGCGTTGGTCGCGATCCGGTACAGCCAGGTCCGCAGCGACGCCCGCCCCTCGAACTCGCCGTAGAACCGCCAGGCACGAATCATCGTTTCCTGCACCTGGTCTTCGGCATCGTGGACCGAGCCCAGCATGCGGTAGCAGTGCGCCAGCAACTCAGGACGGAACGGGTCGGTGAGACGCGCGAAATCCTCACTGACAGCCATGGCTGCTCCCTCCCGGCGTCGCATGCTGCGCCGTCACTGGTACCGATCCGGCCCGGCCGCGAAACTGACCGGCCGGCGGCGAACTATCTGCCCCGCGGGCTGCCCGGTCAGTTTTCCGCGCGGCCCGGATCGGTACAGGTGAGCGCGGATGAGGCCGCGCGTCACACACATCAGGGAGCCCGCATGTCAAGGCAGCAGCTTTCCGGCGCAACCGCCTACCAGGACAGTCAAGGTCTGAACCAGGTCCATCGCTGGCGCGCGTTCGCGGTGCTGGCTGTTTCATTCTTCATGACGGTCGCCGACCTCGCGATCGTCAACGTCGCGCTGCCGACCATCGGCCGCAAGCTGCACATGCCGGAATCGGCCCTGCAATGGGTCGTCACTGGCTACGCGCTCACCTTCGGCGGCTTCCTGCTGTTCGGCGGCCGCGCCGCGGATCTGCTCGGGCGCCGCCGCATCCTGATGGCCGGCCTGGCGGCGTTCACCGCGGCCTCGCTCGGCTGCGGGCTGGCGACCGCGGAGGGGTTCCTGATCGCGATGCGCTTCCTGCAGGGGCTCGGCGCGGCGATCGTCTTGCCGGCGGCGCTGTCGATCGTGATGAACATGTTCCCTGAGGGCGCCGAGCGGAACAAGGCACTGGGGGCGTGGGGGGCCATCGGGGCGAGCGGCGCGGCCATCGGGGTGATCGCCGGCGGCCTGCTCACCCGCTACCTGGGCTGGCAGTACATCTTCTACCTGAACGTCCCGGTCGGTGCGGCGGCGCTGGCGCTGGCCCCGCGCGTGGTGCCGGAGAGCCGGCTCGCCACCGAGCGGCGGCGCTATGACCCGTTCGGCGCGGTTACCGTGACCGGCGGCCTGTCGCTGCTCGTCTACGCGGTCTCGACCGCTCCGCAGGTCGGCTGGGGCACGGCCAGGACGGTGTCGCTGCTCGCGGTGTCCGCCGCCCTGCTCGTCGCCTTCGTGGTCATCGAGACGCGCGTGGAGGCGCCGCTGATGCCGCTGCGGATCTTCCGGCTGAAGACGCTGGCGGGCGCGAACGCGGTCGGGTTGCTGCTTGGCGGCGGCTTCTTCGCGTACATCTTCATCGGCACCCTGTACATGCAGCAGGTGCTCGGGTACTCCGCGCTGAAGGCCGGCCTCGCCTGGCTGGTGATGGCGCTCAGCTCGGTCGCCTTCGCCGGCCTGTCCCAGGCGCTGGTCACCCGGGGCTCGGCCAAGCTGGTGATGGCGGCCGGCATGGCCATGATCGGCGGCGGCATCTTGTGGTCAACCCAGGCGCCCGTGCACGGGAACTTCTGGACCAGCCTGGCCGGGCCGTTCATCGTCGTCGGGATCGGCACCGCGTTTGCCTTCATCCCGGTGTCGATCGCCGGGCTGGCCGGGGTCGCCGAGCACGAGGCCGGCCTTGCCTCCGGGCTTATCAACACCTCCCAGCAGCTCGGCGGAGCGGTCGGCATCGCAATAGCGTCCACGATCGCCGCCACTCACGCCAGCACCCTGCTCCACCAGGGCGCCGCGCCGGCCGCGGCACTCACCAGCGGCTTTCACTGGGCCTTCTGGGCCTGCGGCGCAATCGGCCTGGCCGCGGTCCCGGTGACCTACCTGCTCGTCCGCCGCGACGAACTAGCCAAAGCAGTTGCCAGCACATCCCAGAAACCCCAGCCCACTCCCGCCGACGTTTAACCCAACCACCGCCTCATACGCATCAGAGAGTCCCACATGTCAACCCAAGACCTTTCCGGAACGACGGCACTGGTCACCGGCGCCAGCCGGGGCTTCGGCCGCGCCATCGCCATCGCCCTGTCCAAGCACGGCGCGCAGGTCGTCGGGGTCGCCCGCGACCGCGCCCGGCTCGAGGAACTACACGCACAACTCGGCGACACCTTCACCCCCGTCGCCGCTGACGCCGCCGACCCGGTGGTCGCCGGCCAGCTCCTCGACACGCACCGCCCCCGCACGCTGGTCCTCAACGCCGGGGCGGCTCCCCTGCCGCGGCCGGTCCACCGGCAAACCTGGCAGACCTTCAGCCGCAACTGGGACGTCGACGTGCAGCACGTGTTCAACTGGACCCGCGAGGCGCTGCTGCTCCCCCTGGAGCCGGGCAGCGCGGTCATCGCCTTCTCCAGCGGAGCCGCGGTCAACGGCTCGCCGCTCAGCGGCGGCTACGCCGGAGCCAAGGCCACCATCCGGTTCATCGCCTCCTACGCCGCCGCGGAGTCCGGCCGGAACGCGCTCGGCATCAAGTTCACCTCCGTGCTGCCGCAGCTCAGTCCGGAAACTGACCTGGGCGCGGCCGGGAGTCGCCGCCTACGCCGCCAGACATGGCGTCGATATCCCCGCCTTCCTCGACCGCCTCGGCCCGGCGCTCACCCCCGAGCAGGTGGGCACCGCGATCGCCGACATTGCCACCGGCCCCGCCAATGACCGCGACGCCTACCTGGTCACCGCCACCAGCCTCAGCCGGGCGCAGTGACGCCCTTCATCACCCCTTCGGGGACGGCCCAACACTCCCTGACGGTCCCGAAGTCGGTACCGTGCTCACCGGAACACTCGAGCCAAGAGGGACGCCCCGCCTGACCGAAGCCCGGACGCCGTCTCCGACGGCCGCGTCGACGGCATCTAACCTGCCTGACGCCAGGGTGCGCCGTGCACCGACCGGCGTGCGCACGCGCAGGGCCACCCCCGGCGCCTACCACCCTCACACGGCGCCAGGGACACCGGCCCAACTTGCTTGCGCGCCATAACAACCGGGAAATGCGCGGAAACGTGCACGATCTGACCGCATCACGCGAACGTGCATATATCGGCGGGACTGTTCGTCAGGTCGGACCGAGCGTCGTTACTGAGCGTGAAGCCGCTGCTGGACCGTCGCAAGGCTGGACGTGCCGACGGTCATGCCAGTCGCGGCGGCCACGGGCGGCACCCACCGTTGATTCGTGCAAGCCGCCACGGGCGTACCTCATCGCGGCAAATGAGGTCGAGTCGAAGTGCTCGCCGGAAGGGGACGCGATCGGATTGGCACCGCGACGCTGGCACCATTGCCAGCGTGAGGCGGGTAGTGATCCTGGGCCCCGGCGCGGCGGGCAAGTCGGCTCTCGCGGCGTGGCTGGGCGAGATCACCGGGCTGCCGGTCATCGAGCTGGACAAGTGGTTCTGGCGTGCCGGGCTCGCCGCGACCTCTCCGGATCAGTGGGCAGCCATCCAGCGCGAGCTCGTGCAGCAGGAGGCGTGGATCATGGACGGGGACCTCGGGCCATACGACGTCCCCGACGTCCGGCTGCGGGCGGCGGACACCGTCATCTTCCTGGACTTTCCGCGCGTGCGCTGCGCCTGGCGGGCGGTCCGGCGATCACGGGAGCGCGCCGGCTTCTGGCGCTGGCTGTGGAGCTACCGCCGTCGCAGCCGCCCGCTGATCCGGCAGGCGATCACCGCTTATGCAGGCCACGCGGACCTCCACGTCCTCGCCACACCCCGCGCCGTCAAGCGGTTCGTCGCAACGGCAGGCCGCAAGGCACCGCAGCGGCCTGCACAGCAGTAGCACTAATCTCGAGCAAGCGCAGCTCGCGGCAGATGCGGACATCTGAGTGCTGCAGGTCGGTGTCTCCTTCTGCGGAGTGGTCGTGCACACAGAAGCTGGGCAAACTTGGCATGTGGACATCCGGGTGAAGACCTTTGCTCTGGAGGCGGCGAACCGGCTGGACTTCCTTCGCACGGAGTACGGCTTCGCAGGCCCGGAGGTCGTGCCTGACGAAACTGGCGTGTACCCGCTGCTGCGGAGAGTGCGATACAGCGCAGTGACCTCACCCTTGAGATCAGCTTGGTGCTCTCGTACATGGGCGAGGAGTACGTCGACACGAGTCTCGCGACTGGGGATCGTTCCGGATCGGTTCGCCGCACTCAGGTTGGATCCAACACGGCGCACACCGGTTACCAGATGCGGCGTGTCCTGGACCGTCAGGCCGAAGCGGTGCGCAGAATACTCCGCGAGCAAATGCCGCCCGGCCGGGACTGAGCACTCCCCGCGGCATGAGAGTGAACGTGCATCACCACAGCAGGCACCCCCCGCGGTCCCCCGCAGCTAACGGTGGTTTGTTGACTCTGGAGCGGGTTGGCGGTAGGCCGGGGGGTAGTAGCACGATGTGTCCGGGAGTGCGTGATGACGCCACGACAGCCCTGCCCAGTGGCGCCGGGGCCGCTGGAGGGGTATGCGGCGCGGTTTGATGACTTGTTCGGCTCTTTGGCGCAGCGGCGGGGGTTCCGGGAGTACCTGGCGGGGTTGCTGGCGCCGCGGGAGCGGAACAAGACGCTGACGGCGCTGGCCGGGGCGGAGCCGGTGGCCGGGGCGCAGCATCCGGCGGTGCAGCGGCTGCAGTTCTTCCTGTCCGAATCGCGGTGGGATCCGGAAAAGGTCAATGACCGGAGGCTGGAGCTGCTGCGGGCGGATACGGCGGCCGCCCGCATGGCGGCGGGGTGCTGGTGATCGATGACAGCGGGGACCGCAAGGGCGGGACGGCGACCGCGCACGTGGGCCGGCAGTGGCTGGGCCGGTACGGCAAGACCGGCAACGGGGTGGTCACCGTCACCACGGTGCAGGCCGATGAGCGGGTCTATTACCCGGTGCATGCGGTGCCGTATACCCCGGCCCGGCACTTCGCGAGGGGGAAGAACGATCCGGCGTTCCGGACCAAGCTGGCGATCGGCGCGGATCTCGCGATCCGCGCCAAGGCTGCGGGGTTCGTGTTCCGCGCGGTGTGCGCGGACAGCGCCTACGGGGATCAGGACGGGTTCCGCAGCGAACTCGCCGAGGCTGGGCTGCCGTTCGTGATGGCCCTCAAGCCCCGCCGCGGCACCTGGGCTTATGGTCCGGATGCGCACACCCCCGTCGATGCGGCCGCGCCCTGGCCTGGGGCGGGCCGGATGAACCTGGCGACTGGCACCCGGTGACCAGGGTCTTCCGCGACGGCCATGCCGGGACCTGGTTCGCCGCCGATGCGACCTTGGGCTGGCAGGGGCCGGACGGCGCCAGGCGCCTGGTGGCAGCCACCGCCGGCCCGGGCACCCTGCCGGCCAAGGCCACCTGGTATCTGGTCACGAACCTGCCCCGCCCGGGCGGCCCGCGCGAGGACGGCAGCCCGCACCCGGCCGCGGACCTGGCTGAGGTGGTGCGGATCTACGGGATCCGGCACTGGACCGGGCAGGGGTACAAGCAGGTCAAGGACGAGCTGGGCCGGGCTGACTTCCAGGTCCGCTCCGATGTCGCGATCCGCCGCCACCAGGCCCTGGTCAACTGCGCATTCAGCTTCTGCTGGGACACCTGGTTCGCTGATCACACGCCGCAGCACGACGCGGCACCGCAGCCGGAGCCCGGCGGCGGAGACAGGGGGGCCGCCCGCCGCGCCGCCCCCGCCGCCATCCTGGCCCCGGGCGATCCGGGCAGTACGCGCCTGGCTTTCCCCCTGGATCGCATTGCAGCGCTGGTGGGCCGCATGGTCCAAGGCGCCCCCGCCCCGGCAGCTGCAAGCCCTGATCGACTCCGTCGGCGCAGGCTGCGGCCTGCACCTTTACATCCCGAATTAACAAACTACCGCTAACCAGGTTGAACTCGTAGTGCTCACGTGCTCACCAGGGTTCGATTTTCAGGCCGGTCCCGGCCAGGCAGCCGAGGATCAGGTGGGGCCGGTACTGGATCTTCTTCAGCTTGCGCTTGACGATGCGGACCAGGCCGT
>DASWFT010000415.1:0-11774 GCA_036394075.1 Streptosporangiaceae bacterium | reverse complement strand
AAGTCGATCGACACCAGCAAGGCGTGGCAGATACCGGGCGTCCACCTGGTGCTCACCGGCGAGATGATGGCGACCCGCAACCTGGCGTGGATGCCGACGCTGTCCTACGACACCCAGGCCGTGCTGGCCACCGACAAGGTGAGGTTCCAGGGCCAGGAGGTGGCCTGCGTCGTCGCCGATGACCCGTACATCGCCAAGGACGCCTGCGAGTTGATCGACGTCGAGTACGAGCCGCTTCCAGTCATCGTCAACCCGGTGCAGGCCGTCGCCGACGGCGCGCCTGTCATCCGTGACGACAAGGAAAACCAGGTCGGCAACGTCATCTATGACTGGGAAGTGGGCGACTCCGAGGGCACCGACCGCGCGTTCGAGCAGGCGGACGTGATCTCGAAGCTGCATTTGCACTATCCGCGCTCTCACCCGTCACCGATCGAGTGCTGCGGGTCGATCGCGGACTACAACCGGGCCACCTCCAAGCTCACGGTGTACATGACCACCCAGGCGCCGCACATCATCCGCGCCGCCGTCGCGCTGGTGGCCGAGTTGCCGGAGCACATGATCCGGATCATCTCCCCGGACATCGGCGGCGGATTCGGCAACAAGGTCCCGGTGTATCCCGGCTACGTCTGCTCCATCCTGGCCTCCATCCTGCTGGAGCGGCCGGTGAAGTGGATTGAGGACAAGTCCGGCAACCTGATTTCCACCGGTTTCGCGCGGGACGTGTACCTGGACGGCGAGATGGCGCTGCGTAGTGATGGCAAGATCCTCGCCGTCCGGATCCACACGGACGCCGACCACGGAGCGTTCTTCTCCGATGCCCAGCCGAGCAAGTTCAAGATCGGGCTGATGCACTCGGCCTTCGCCGCCTACGACATCCCGGTAGCGCACCTCACCGCCCGCGGCACCTACACCAACAAGGCTCCAGGCGGAGTCGCCTACCGGTGCTCGTTCCGCGTCACCGAGGCGATGTTCTTCCAGGAGCGCATGATGCAGGCCGCGGCCATTGACCTCGGCATCGATCAGGCGGCGTTCCGGCGGATGAATTTCGTCCAAGACGATCAGTTCCCGCACCGGACCCCGTTCGGCTTCCTGACCGACTCCGGCCAATACGGCAAGTGTCTCGACGTCGGGCTGAAGGCGGCGGGCTACGACGACTTCCGGAAGCGGCAGCAGGAGGCCAGGGCGAACGGCAGGCTCCTCGGCATCGGCATTTCCACGATGACCGAGCCGCTCGGCGCGGGCAACAGCCGTGAATACGACATCCTCGGCATCAAGATGTTCGACTCGGCCGAGCTCAAGGTGCACATGACCGGCAAGGCCATCGTCCGCACCGGCGCCAGGGGCCAGGGCCAGGGACACGAGACCACCTGGGCCCAGATCGTCAGCCACGAACTCGGCATCCCGGCCGACGACATCGTCGTCGAGGAGGGCGACACGGACACCGCGCCCTTCGGCATGGGCACCTACGCCTCACGCAGCACACCGGTGGCCGGAGCCGCGGTGGCGATGGTGTCCCGCAAGATCCGCGCTAAGGCGCGGCGGCTGGCCGCGCATCTTCTTGAGGTGTCCGAAGAGGACGTCGAATGGGAGCTGGGCAGGTTCTACGTCCGCAGCGCTCCCGACCGCGGCGTGACCATCCAGGAATGCGCGATGGCCGCCTACAGCAACATGCCGGATGGCATGGAACCGGGCCTGGAGAACACCGCCTACTACGACCCGCCGAACCTCACCTGGCCATTCGCCGTATACATCGTCACGGTCGAGGTGGACCCCGAGACCGGGGTCTGGGATGTGCTGAACATGGTCGCGGTCGACGACTGCGGCATCCGGATCAACCCGATGATCGTCGAGGGACAGATCATGGGCGGGCTGACCGAGGCCTACGCGATGGCCAACATGCAGTTCATCACGTTCGACGCCGAGGGCAACTGCGTGGGCTCGAACTACATGGACTACCTGCTGCCGACCTCCTGGGAGACGCCGGGCTTCGAGCTGCACAGCGAGGTCGTCACCCCGTGCCCGCACCACCCGATCGGCGCCAAGGGAATCGGGGAATGCGCGGCGGTCGGTGGCCCGGCGGCATTCGTCAACGCGGTGCTGGACGCGATCTCTGACAGCGGGGTCCGCAATATCGACATGCCCCTGCTGCCGGACCGGGTGTGGGAGGCCATCACACAGCACCACGACGTGTATGGTGCGCCGCCCGTGCGCACGGACGACTGACGGGAGCGACCTATGGAGGGCTGGGGTGTCCTTGAGCAGGCCGGTGAGCTGACGCGGCGCGGAGAGGCGTTCGCGCTCGCCACCGTGGTCTGGCGGCAGGGCCCGTCATCGGGCCAGCAGGGCTCCCGTGCGATCATCACGGCGTCCGGGGAGCTGCACGGCTGGATCGGCGGCGCGTGCGCGGAGCCCGTGGTAATCCGCGAGGCCCAGCAAGTGATCAGCAAAGGCGAGCCACGCCTGCTGCTGCTGGGCACCCCAGAGCAGTTTGCCAGCGGCGCAACGACACCAAAGCCGCTCCGGGCTCGTCCTGACGACACCAAAGCCGCTCCGGGCTCGTTCCCGGGGGCCGGGCAGCTTGCCGATACAGCGCTGGTGGGGGCGGCGGTGCCGGAGGGGATGGTTTTCGTGCCTATCTCCTGCCAGAGCGAGGGTGCCCTGGAGGTCTACATCGAGCCGATGCTGCCGACGCCGCACCTGGTGATCGTCGGCCGCTCCCCGATGGCGCACACGCTAGCCGAGCTCGCGGGGGCGCTCGGCTGGCGGACCGCGTTGATTGACGGCCCGGACTTCTCCGCGGCCGACGCCGACGAGCGTTCGATGGTCGTGATCGCCACCCAAGGTCACGGCGATGAGGAGGCCGTCGAGCAGGCGGTGGCCGCGCAGCCGGCTTACCTGGGCCTAGTCGGCTCGCATCGCCGGGGTGCGTCGGTGCTGGGATATCTCGCGGACCGGGGCGTTCCCTCCGACCAGCTCGACCGGATCCGGGTCCCGGCCGGGCTGGACCTAGGCCGGACCTCGCACCAGGAGATCGCGGTCGCCATCCTGGCCGAACTGGTGCAGCTGCGCGCGTCCGGGGCCCTGCCGCCTGCCGCGCCGGTCACCTCCGGGGGGGCGGCCAGCTCCACGCGGCCGGCTGAGGCAGAGACAGCGGGGTCCATGCCGTTGGCGCAGGCCCCAGTACAGGCCGACCCAGTCCAGGCCGATGCTGTCGACCCGGTGTGCGGGATGACGGTGACGGCGGGCCCGGCTGGCCACCCGCTTACCTACGACGGCATCACCTACTACTTCTGCCGCGCCGGCTGCCGCCGGGAGTTCGAGAAGGATCCCGGTGCCTACGTGAAGAGAGAGACCCGATGCTGATCAAGAACGACTTCGAGGTCGCCGAGCCGGTTGAGAAGGTGTGGAAGTTCTTCGACGACATCCCGCAGGTGGCGGCGTGCCTGCCCGGTGCCAGGCTCACCGAGGACCTCGGCGGCGAGAAGTACAAGGGCGGCGTGGCCGTCCGGATGGGCCCAGTAAGGCTGCAATTTGCCGGCACTGCGGAGATCACTGAACGCGATGAAGCCGCTAAGCGCGTCGTGGTGCAAGCCAGCGGCGCTGAGGAAAAGGGCCGGGGCCAGGCCAGCATGATCGTCACGGCGACGCTGACGCGCTCCGGGCGCGGCACCAAGGTCGGTGTGATCCAGGACCTCCAGCTGTCCGGCGCCGCCGCGCAATACGGCCGGGGCATGATCTCCGATGTCACGTCCGTGCTGATGCGCGATTTCTCCAACAACCTGCAGGACCGGATCGACCGGGCCGAGCGTGGTGAGTCACCGGAGCAGATCGCGGCCACCGCCGCCGAGGCGAAGGGCTTCACCCTCGGCCTACGGGCCGCTCTCATGGCGCTGAGCCGGGTCTTCCGCCGGTTCTTCGCTCCCTACCAGGCCACGAGCTGAGGAGACGAACCATGGTCTTGTGGTGGATCGGCAACGCAATTCTGCTGCTCGTGGTCCTTCCCGTCGTCATCTTCCTGCTCAACCGCGTGCTCGCCGCGCTAGAGCGGATCCGGGGAGCCACCGACGCGATTCTCAGCGGCGGGGTCGCCCTCGTCGGGGAACTCACCGGCGTTCCCGAGGCATTGGCCACGACCGACAGCACCGTCAACGAAGTAGCAGTCGGCGCGGTCCGGTATGCGGGCTCCGTCGCCAAGCTTCTCGGCTGACTAGAAAAGGAGAACGGTCATGCCAGCAGCTGCCTGGGCGACACTGATCATCGCCGCGCTGATTATCGCGATTACCGCGATTGGCCTGTTGCGGGTCATCTTCCACCTCAGGGCGATACGGGCGACGCTCGTCTCGACCACCGGGGGGGTTCAGGCCGTCGCGCAGCTGACCAGCACGGTGCCGGAGCGGCTGACCTCGGTCAACGCGAGCCTGAAACCGGTCCGGGACTTCTGCGAAACAGTTTGAACTGGCGAAGGAGCCACTCATGGAACCACACGTCGTCGCCGCCGGGACCAGCACCACTGGCTGGGTGGTGGGCTACACGATCGGCATCGTGATCGTGCTGGTCGTCGTCGCGCTGGTGGTGCCGATCTTGCTGCTCGCCCGCTCGATCGGCAATGAGGCGCCGAAGATCAACGATGCGCTGACCCAGGCGGTGCGTAACACCGCGCCGCTCGGGGCACTGCGCACGACCATCGAGCACGCCACGATCATCATCGGCGGCCTGCAGCGCGGCCGCGCCAGGCTGGGGGGATAGCCGATGCATACCCTCGCCATGTCCTCGACCGAGCACACCCTGTGGGTAAGCGCCATCATCGTCGGTTTTGTGGTGGTCCTCGCGGTCGCGGCCCTGCTGAGCCTGCTCATCTATTTCGTGAAGATCATTGACCGCCGCGTCGTCGAAGTGCGGGACACCCTGAAGGCTGCGGCGGCGAACACCGCGGACACCACGCTCATCCCGCAGGTCGCCGACGGTGTGGAGGCGGTTCTGGCGGAAGGCCTCCAGCACCACCTGTTCCTCGGCCGCGTGCTCGGAAAGGTCAAATCTTGACATCCTCCACCCACCTGACGGCGGGGGATTCCAGCTATGCGAACAAGAGGCCGCTGTGCTGAGGTTCGCGGTTCACGGGCCGGGCAACCCCGTCGCCTCCCCGCGCAGTCACCGCATGCCCTGCGGCGAGGTTCCTAGCCGCGTTCACGTCGGCGTTACAGGTGAAGGTGCAGGCAGTGCACCGAAAGACGGCTTGGCTCTCGCGCGACTTCCGGTCCACATGCCCGCATGCGCTGCAGCGCTGGCTCGTGAACGCGGGGTTGATCTTCTGGACCCGGCCGGGAGCCTTGTCGTCCAGGCGGCGAACCAGCAGCCCCCAGCCGGACGTAAGGATCTCTCGGTTCAGCCCAGCCTTCTGGCGCACATTCTGCCCGGGGTCATGGGTGGTTCTCTTGGCACTCCGGGTCATGTTTCCGATGCGCAGGTGCTCGACGCGGATCACATCGAACCGGCGCGCCAGAGCAGTACTGACCTGCTCGCACCAGTCCTTGCGGGCGTCGGCTTGTCGAGCCTTAAGCCGGGCGGCGGCGAGTCTGGCCTTGGTGCGGCGGTTGCTGCCGCGTTTCGCTCGGGCCAGCCTGCGCTGCAACAAGCGCAGGCGCCTCTGGCGCCGCTGGCTCAGGTGGGGACTGTGCAGCAGTTCACCAGTAGACAGCGCTGCGCTCACGGCGACGCCGCGGTCGATGCCGACGATCTCACCGGTACCAGGGCCTGGGATGGGTTCGGGGATCGCAGCGAACGCCACATGCCACCGACCGGCGCGGTCCAGGGTGACCCGGAACGACTTCACACCATTGGGGACAGCACGGGACCAGCGGAACCGGACCCAGCCGCATTTGGGGATGAGTACTTCGCCGGTTTTCCGGTTCAGCCTGTGCACATGTTCGGGTTTGATCGCGACGATACGGAATCCTTCGTTGCGTCCAGCCTTGCGCCACGTCGGCTTACGGTGGGTGCCGGCGAAGAAGTTCCGCATGGCCTGGCTAAAGTCGCGGAGCGCTTGCTGCTGCACCATCTGGCTGCCGGCGGCCAGCCAAGCATGTTCCCGCCGCACGGCGGTGAGCTGCCTGCATTGCTGCAGGTAACCCGGCGCACCCACCCGCCCAGGACGCCACCACGACTGCTGCTCGCAGGCGAGGTTCCAGACGAACCGGGCATGCGCGCAATGCTCCCCCAGCACTGCTTCCTCAGTAACCGAAGGAAGCAGGCGGTAGCGAGACATACGAAAACCCTATCGAACACCGCTGACATTCCAGAGGAGGTGAAGCGGCGAGTACTGCCCTGCGCTAAGACAGGGGTCACCACGCCGCGCACCGGATGACCACACTCGTCGTCCTCACGATCGTCGATGTCGTACTGCTGGTCGCCGGCCTGGCGTTCTACTTGTACTGGGTCGGGACGCTGCTCACCCGGATCGCCGGGAATCTGGAGGAGTGCGCGGAGATCGTGCGGACGATCGTCGGTCACGCCCGGCTGATCGGGCCCGGGGTGGAGCACATCAACCAGACCGGTGGGGTGGTAGCAGGCGCGCTGCCGCTGCTGTACGGGATGGCCGAGGAGATCGTGACCGACGTCGCTCCCCGGCCTGAGCAGCCGGCGCTGCCGGAGCCTGTCCGGCCGGCCTCGGGTACGCGGCGCTCGCGCCTGCATGACGCCGTGGGATTCGCCCCGCGCAGCTAAGGCGGCGAAGTCGACTCTGAGACCGCTGCCCGATCTTGTGCTCGGGGTCGAAGCAGCGGATAGAGGACCGCTAGTTACTACTGGAGGGATTTGATCCAGAAGCAGGAGCAAACTTGAAGAATGCTGCAAACCTCCGCCCGCCTGCTGCGCCTGCTGTCCCTGCTGCAAACCCCGGATGACTGGACCGGCCCGCAACTGGCCAAAAGCTCGGCGTCACCACCCGGACCATCCACAAGGACATCGAGCGGCTCCGCGGTCTGGGCTATCCCATCCATGCCATCCCGGGCACGGCCCGTGGCTACCGGATGGGCGCCGGCGCCTCCATGCCGATCCCCGGCCCCGCACCAGCGTTAGACACGGCTGTTCTGACCACCATCGCGGCCGCCTGCCGGGACCGCGAGCAGCTCCGCTTCGACTACACCGACCAGGATGGCGCCAGCAGTTACCGCATCGTCGAGCCGTACCGCCTGGTGCACGCCCGAAGCCACTGGTACCTCCTCGCCTGGGACACCGATCGCCGCGACTGGCGTACCTTCCGCGCCGACAGGATCCAGCCCCGAAGCCCTAACGGGCCACGATTCGCCCTCCGCGACTCACGCGACGATAGCAGCGGCGCGGCTCGCGTCCTGAACGGCCTCGACTCAGCTACCTGGCGATGCCAGGCACGAGTGACCGTGCACGCGCCCGCCGATGTGATCATCCAGCAGCTACCGTCCGCGATCACGGTAGAGCCTCTCGATGAGCGTACGTGCGTGGTCAGCGTCGGCTCCGACACGCCCCAGATGCTCGCTGCCTATCTGGGAATGCTCGACGCCGACTTCGAAGTCAGCGAGCCTCCCGAACTAGTCGAGCACATACGTACGCTCGCTGGCCGATACAAGCGCGCGATCGCAAAAGCGCCGTCGCGATCAGCCGGCTAAGTCAAGCTTGATCCGGGTGGCGGCGGGCGACCGGGCCGGTCGTGGGGGCCGAGTACTCGCCGATCCACTCGTCCTTCCACGACTGGTCGTACTGCTGGGTGTTGCAACGCGGATGGTAGATCGCGGTGAGCTCGCGGGTGATCTGCTCCCGGTGCGGCCGGCCCCCGCCAGGCACCTCAAATGCGGCGATGTACACCTTCCACTTGGACCCGGCGCGCCGGACCCAGCAATGCGCGCGGGGGTGCTGGAAGGGGAACCGCTCCGCGGAGAGATCGTCGGAGTGGTCCACATAAATGACCGCGTACCGTTCCGGCTTGGTATCGGGATCCGGCTTGTACATGATCGCGTAGACGGCCGGGGTAGCTGGCGGAGTCCACCCGCCGAGCAGGCGCGGGCCCTCGAACGGGTACCCGGCTAGCGAGCCGAGCCGGATCATCCGGCCACGTCCTCGTCCTCGTCCTCGCTGACCGCCTCGGCCCGCACGACGGGGTAGGCCGGAAGCCCTGCTCTCGCGGCGGCCGCCGTGAACTCCGCGGTAGCCTTCTCGATCGCCTCTTCGCGGCCGCCGGCTTCCACCACAAGCTGGGCGCCGTAGCGGTTCGTCCCGATCCCGGTCGCGATGCCGTGGCTCGCGGCGACCGCGTCGGCCAGCTCGACGACCTCCTCGCGCGACAGCACCCGGTCGCCCTCGGCCTCGATACCAACGCTCCATCTCACCAGATGCTCCTCACTCACCCTCAGCTCGCTCAGCCTTGGCTCACTCGGCCTTTGCTCACTCACCTAGGGCTAACCCAGCTTTGGCAGCAGCGTCGCGAGCTCTTCCAGGCTGCTCAGATCGTGACCGGACAGCGTCAGGTCAATATACGGAGCGGCCACCATCATCCCGAGCGTGCTCGGCCGGAAGTTCGGGTTGTCGCCTCTATGCGGGTTCATCCACACCACCCGGTGGCTGAGCCGGGAAAGCCGTTCCATCGCCGCGGCCAGGATGCCCGGATCGCCGCGGTCCAGGCCGTCGGAGCAGATGACCACGATCCCGCCACGGCACAGGCCCCGCCGCCCCCAGTCCCTGACGAACGCATCCAGCGAGTCACCGATCCTGGTCCCACCCTCCCAGTCAAACACCGTCCGCGCGGCGCGCTCCAGCGCGTCGTCCGGCCGCCGGTGATCCAGCGCCCTGGTGACGCGGGTGAGCCGGGTACCGAAGCAGAAGACTTCGACCTTCGCGGCTGCGCGCTTCGCCGAGTACGCGAACTGAAGGAGATTGCGCGAGTAGTCAGCCATCGAGCCGGAAACGTCCAGGATCAGGATCAGCGGCCGCAGCCGGACCCTGCGCCGCCGCCAGAACAGTTCGGCCGGCTCGCCGTGCAGCCGCTGCGACTCCCGCATCATGCGGCGCAGGTCGGGTGTCCGCCCTGAGGGCGCGCTTCTGGTTCGCCGCGTGCGTCGTTTCGGCGGTGTCAGCCGGATCCGGGCCATGATCCGCCGCACCGCCGCGAGTTCCTCGGGCGTGCAGGCGCTGAACGACTTGTGCCTGAGCGCTTCGGCATCGGACGCCATCAGGCCGAGCGTTGCCTCCTCGTCGTGCCCGCCGCCAGCGGGGTCGGTGGCCGGGACCTCCAGCACGGCCTGGGCCTCCGCCGTCACCTGTGCCTTGAGGGTCAGCATCTCCGGGATCGGATCGGCGCCACCGAGGAAGAACCTCCGGAACACCTCGTCGTAGACGGGGATGTTCTCGCGCCTGGTGACCAGCGTGGCCCGTCCCGCCCAGTACAAGTCCAGCAGGTCGGAAGGGTCCAGCGGGCTCATCGCGGAGCAGAAGATCAGTATGTCGCCGGAGCCAACGGCGAGCCCTGCCGAGCGAAGCTCGGATGCGAAATCCACCAGCACGCTGACAAAGCCAGTGCGCTCCAAGGAAGGGCGCTCAAGGGCAGTGCGCTCCAAGCCAGTGCGCTCCAAGCCAGTGCGCTCAGGCACCGGAGGTGATCTCCTCCAGGTTGTCCCGCACCACATCGAGGTCGTCGCGTTCCTTCACCACGGCGCCCAGGGTGTCCTCGGCGATCTGCGCGCCGAGATCCGTTTCGCCGAGGAAGTCGAGGGTGCGTACCCAGTCGATCGTCTCGGCGACCCCGGGTGGCTTGGCCAGGTCCAGTTCGCGCAGCCGGTTGACGGCCTTGACCACCTTGCGGGTCAGCGCCTCGGAGACGCCAGGCGCGCGGACCAGCACGATCTCTACCTCCCGCTCGGCGGGTGGGTATCCGATCCAGTGGTACAGGCAGCGTCGCTTCAGCGCGTCGTGCAGCTCACGTGTGCGGTTGGAGGTGAGCACCACGACCGGCGGGCTCTCCGCCTTGATCGTGCCGATCTCCGGGATGGTGATCTGGAAGTCGGAGAGGACTTCGAGTAGGAAGGCTTCGAACTCGTCGTCGGCGCGGTCTACCTCGTCAATCAACAGCACCGCCTGGTCACCGGCCCGGACCGCTTCGAGCAGCGGCCGCTCCAGCAGGAACTTCGGGCCGAACAGCTTGTCGACCGCCTCCTCGTTGGCGATCTGGTGTTCCGACAGCGCCCGGATGTGCAGCATCTGGCGGGCGTAGTCCCACTCGTACAGGGCCTGGAAGGCGTCGATACCTTCATAGCACTGCAACCGGATCAGCTTTCGGCCGAAGACGGACGCGAGCACCTTGGCGACCTCGGTCTTGCCCACCCCGACCTCGCCCTCCAGCAGGATCGGGCGTTGCAGAGACAGCGAAACGAACAGCGCGGTAGCCAGTCCCCGGTCGGCGAGGTAGCCGCCTCGGCGCAAGATCTCCGTGAGCTCACCGACGGTCTCTGGACAGTCCATCCAGTGCTCTCCTCGCCGTCGGCGTCCTCGTAGTCAGCGGGCCTCCGCCGGGCCGAGGACCAGGTCCCGGACGCTGCCCCCCTCCGCATTCAGCTTGCCCTCGCGCTCCAGCCTGGCCCGCCACGCGGTGCGCAGGTCCTCGTCAGCGCTGGCCAAGCCGTCAAATCCAACATCCGCCATCTTCTTGCAGGACTTCGTGTTGCCGCAGGTCTCATCGAGTTCCGCCCTGGTCTGTCCCTGAGCGCTCCATACCCCGCGAAGCACTTCCAGGGCCTCGTCCGGCTGACGACTCATCTCCGGGTACCTTTCGGCCGGTACTGCCCGTATTGCTGTCCTGGGCCCGACTCTAATTCCTGCTGCTGATTCCGGCGACAGGCGATTAAGGGTTCTCTTATTGAGCTGCCCTCTGCTGAGCGCCTCGTGACCGACCCACTGGCCAGGCAGGAGTCAAACGGCCGGGCGACAACGTGCCCGAATCCGCACAGGGCACGTTGAGAGCGCGGATTCGCGGCTGGGCGTGCGGTAGGGGCCGGGCGAATGCACGCCCGGCCCCGTTGCCGCGGGTGGAGCACCCTCAGTCTTCGATAGGCATTGCCCGGACCGGGGCACTGGCGGGCGTGGCCTGGGGGCCGCGGATCGTGATGAGGATCACGAGCAGCGCGCACACGTCGAAGATCGTCGCGACGAGGAACGAGGTGGCCATGCCGTGCGTGAGCACATGATGGGCCTGCGCGAGTGCGGTAGCACCAGCAAGGGGATGCGCAGCCGCGTTCCTGCTTGCGCTGCCGAACACGGTCACCAGGGCGGCCAGGCCAAGTGACCCGCCGACCTGCTGCATCACGTTGACCATGCTGGACGCGGCGCCGGAGTCCTCGGGCCGGACCCCAGCGAGGGACGCCATGGTCAGCGGCACGAACACCACCCCCATTCCGATGCCGAACAGCAGCATCGGGCCGAGGACACCGGACAGATAGCCAGTGGACTGGGAGACCATGGACAGCCACGCCATGCCGGCGATGACCGGCAGCATGCCCGCCAGCATCAGGTTCTTCGGCGCGAACCGGGCCAGCAGCCTGGGCGCGGCGCGCGACACGGTGAACAGCCCGATGGTCATGGGCAGAAACGCGATCCCCGCGCGGAGCGGGCTGAAGCCGAGAATGTCCTGCACGAACTGGGTGAGGAAGAAGAACATGCCGAACATGCCCGCGACCAGCAGCAGCCGGGCGGCGAAGGAGCCGGAGCGGCCGACGCTGGAGAAGAGCCGCAACGGGGTGATCGGCTGCCTGGCCCGG